>JBCBZH010000139.1:0-11038 GCA_039815415.1 Bacteroidota bacterium | reverse complement strand
TCATCATCACACAGTTCCAACCGAAGGAGAGGAAGTATTAAGGCCGTGAGTTCCGGGCGGTGGGCTGTGTGCCCGCCCGCCCGGTTAGCCAGCTCGCAGCCCAACGCTCAAAGCCCATAGCCCCAATGGCCCACGCCCTCACCGCCGACTCCACGCCTGCTCCTGCTGCCGCCGCCACTACGCCCAAGCGGCGCCCTGGCGGCTCTGCGCCGACGATGACGCTCACCGTGAAGGTGAAGCGATTCAACCCGGACACGGACGAGCGCCCGCGCTGGGACGAGTTCAAGGTCCCGGCGACCCCGATGGACCGCGCGCTCGACTTGCTGAGCTACATCAAGTGGCACCTCGACGGCACGCTGACCTTCCGGAAGAGCTGTGCCCACGGGATCTGCGGATCGGACGCGATGAAAATCAACGGCGAGAACCAGCTGGCGTGCTCCGTGCTCGTCCAGACGCTCGGCCTCAAAGACGGCGACTCGGTCACGTTCGAGCCGCTTCCGGCAGCGCCGATCGTCAAAGACCTCGTGATTGACCAGAGCGGGTTCTTCGATAAGTATCGCGCCGTGATGCCCTGGCTCATCAACGACGAGCCGGTGCCCACCACCGAGCGCTACCAGAGCCCGGAGGACCACGCCATCATTGAGGAGGCCACCAAGTGCATCCTGTGTGGCGCCTGCACGCACTCCTGCCCGAGCACCTGGGCCGATCCGGATTACCTCGGCCCGGCAGCCATGCTGAAGGCCTACCGCTACGTGTTCGACACCCGCGACTCGCAGGCGGAGGAGCGGCTCAAGGTGGTGGACTCGAAGGACGGCCTGTGGAAGTGCTACACCATCTTCAACTGCGTCCAGGCCTGCCCGAAGGAGATCGACATCACGCGCTGGCTCTCGGCCCTGAAGCGCAAGGCGGTGACCACGCGGTATTAGACGCTGAGCTGGAGACAATCGTCTGTTCGAGCCGCTGGACCACCATTCCTGACGGTTCGGCCACCGCACAGGACCGTTCACGAGGATTGGCAAAGAGGTCTACCGTTTGGGAGACTACGTTTGGTGAGGTTCATCACCCAAGCGCATGCGCTCCTTGATTCTACTTGCCATCTCGATGGTGGCATTGCCTGTTCTCGCACAAACGCCTGGCTCCTGTTCTCTAGGCACCGCACAAGAGTTCTTAGATGACAGCAATGTGCAGGCGAGCCTGTTGAACAACGGAAACCTGTTCTTCGGCGGCTCGACAACCTCTGGGGATGGTTACCTCGTGCCCAAGGCCTCTGGAAACTCGCCAATGTTCGCCGCGGGGATCTGGGTCGGTGGCACTGTGAATGGGGAGATCCGTGTGTCGGCGGCACGCTACAACGGATTCCTCTTTCGCCCAGGCCCGCTCAATGCGGATGGGACACTGCCAAGTCCATCTGACTGCTCTCCATACGACCGGATATACGTGGTCGGCGCTTCTGAGATTGAGGCATACGAGTCCGGTCAGTCACCGGCTCGCGACTTGGCCGACTGGCCGGTCGGGCTGGGAGCGCCGACGGTAGATGCCAATGGTGCTCCACTGGTAAGTGAGGAAGAGCCTTTCCCGCAGGATCGAACCATTGATCTGGAAGCGGGCGAGCGACCGGATTTGCATGGGAGTCAGATGGCGTTTTGGGTCATGAACGACGTGGGGGCACCGCGAGGAGACAACCAAACCGCTCCACTAGGCATCGAGGTGCGCGTAACTGCCTTCGTGATCGCGACCGATGTCGATCTTCTTGGGGCCTCGGAGGCGTCATTTTATCGATTCACCATCATCAACCGGAGCACCAATACCCTAGAGGACGCGAGAGCCAGCTTCTTCACCGACCCAGACTTAGGCGTTGCTGGGGATGATTACATGGGCACCGACACGACGCGTGGCATGGCGTTCGTCTACAATAGCGATGAGGAAGACGCAGTCTATGGGATTCCGCCAGCTGTGGGGGTGGACCTCTTGAGTGGACTCTCTGCGACCAGCGCCTACATCGGTGGAGGCGAATGCGCGGACATAGACCCTGGGAGCCCAAATCAGTACTACAACAACATGAAAGGGCTCTTTGGAAACGGTGTCCCTGTCACAGCCTATGGGTGCGGATATGAGACAGTCGGTGACACAACCGCCTTCTTCTTCACGGGAGACCCAGTCATGGAAGCGTTCTGGAGCGAGATCAGCAGCGACGTTAGAGATGCTCCAAACGTGACCGGGGACCGGCGGGCCGTCGTTTCAGCGAACCTGAACACGCTGTCGCCCGGCGACACAGCCATTGTGGATGCTGCCGTTCTGTTCGCACAGGGCACGAGCTACCTCGATAGCATCACTGAACTCCGTGCTGTAAGCGACGGCGTTCAGCAAGCCTATGCGGCTGGAGTCCTCTTCGATTTTCCCCAACTCGTTTCAGACGAAGGCGGCCCCCAACGCGGTGACCTGACATTGGGCCCAGTGTCCCCCAACCCCACCGCCAGCTCGCTCACCGTCCCCTACACGCTAGCCCGTCCAAGCACGGTCAAGCTGGCGATGGTCGACGTGCTGGGCCGCCAAGTTCTCGAGCTGGTGAATGCTCGCCAGCTCGAGGGGAGCCACACCGCCACGCTCGACGCCAGCGCGCTGGCGCCGGGCGTGTACCTGATCCAGCTACGTGCTGGCGACGAGACCCGGACGACGCGCGTCACCGTCGTCCGCTGACGACGACTCAGCGCGCGCTGCGACGGTTCAGTGCCCCACAGCGCCCATTCGGCGACTCTGGCACAGAGATCCGCCGTTTGGGGCCTACGTTGGAGGTGTCGCCTCACCCCCGTCGGCCTCACCGGAATCGTATGCGCGCCTTGATTCTGCTCGCCATCTCGCTGGTGGCCTCCTCGGCTCTCGCACAGGCGCCCGGCACCTACACCACCGGCACCGCTATCCGCTTCCTGGATGCCAGCAATGTCCAGGCCAGCCTCTTTACCACCGGGGGGCTGTTCTTCGGTGGCTCCACGACCTCTGGCAATGGATACATCGTTCCCAAGGTCTCCGGCAACTCGCCCATCTTCGCGGCGGGCATCTGGCTCAGCGGCACGGTCAATGGCGAGATCCGCGTGGCGGCGGCCCGATATGGCGGCTACGACTTCTGGCCCGGACCGCTCAACGACGACGGGACGCTGCCGAACCCCTCGGACTGCTCCGCCTACGACCGCATCTGGGTGGTCAACTCAGCTGAGATTGGATTGTATGAGTCTGGGCAATCGCCAGCTCGCGACCTGGCGGAGTGGCCGGTTGGTCTGGGGGCGCCGACGGTGGACGCCGAGGGCGAGCCCGTAGAGATCCGAAGCCGCACCCAAGTCATTGACCTTGACTCTGGCGAACGGCCGGATCTGCTCGGCAGCCAGATGGCCTTCTGGGTGATGAATGACGCCGGCAACGACCACAACCCGGGGATGCCGCTGGGTGTCGAGATCCAGGCGACGGCTTTCGTGACGGTGAATGATGCGCTGCCGGGCGCTCCCGAGGCGTCGTTCTACCGCTTCCGGATCGTTAATCGCAGCCCCAACACCATCGAGAACGCTCGGTGGAGCTTCTTCACGGACCCGGATCTTGGGGATGCAGGCGACGACTACGTGGGCACCGATACGCTCCGCAACATGGCGTTCGCATACAACGACTCCAACGAGGACGGCGCCTATGGCTCACCGCCACCTGCGGTGGGTTACACCCTTCTCAATCACGAGCTGGCGGCCACGAGCACATTCATCGGTGGTGGACCCGCTGGAACGCAGGACCCTGGTACGCCACAGGCGTACTACTTCTACATGCAAGGCCTCTGGGGCAACGGCACGCCCTACTACGAATTCGGTAGCGGATATGAGCAGCCCGGCATCCCCATCACCACGTTCATCTATGCGGGTGACCCTGTGACGGAGTCAGTGTGGAGCGAGGTGAATGTGGACGGCAACGGCACCGACAGCCCGCAGGGAGACCGCAGGCTCCTTGCGACGGCAGCCTTAGGGAACCTCGCACCGGGCGAGGCGGAGACCGTCGATCTGGCGATCGTATTCGCATTTGGGACGGATCGTCTCGACTCGATCACGCAGATCCGGGCCGTGAGCGACGGTGTGCAGGCAGCGTATGACGATGGCACCCTCTTTCAGCGTGGCGCGCCCCCTGTTCTTCTCGACGCTCCTCAACTGACGGCGCCGGCGAATGGTGCCGACCTCGCTCGGGTGGATACGCGTCAGTTCTCATGGACGGCCGTTGATGGCGCAGAGCAGTATCAGCTCCAGTGGGATTCGAGTCCTGACGGATCCTTTAGCAGCTTCCGGAGAGGATCCTCTCCCACGATGCGGGTCCCAGCGCGAGACCTGGGTCCCTCGGGCACACAGACGATCTACTGGCGGGTGACCGCGCTGGCTTCAGGGGCCGTTGGATCCGTCTCTGAGGTTCGCTCCGTGACCTACTTCCGAGGCGGTGCCCTCACCCTTCCGAGCGGCCAGCATGCCTACGTCGAGGTCGCCAATGCGGAGGGCACCGATCCCTGCGGAGCAGAGGCCACGAGCACGAGCGGGTGTGATCAGATCTTTGGAAACCTCGTCCACCGCTCGCTCAACTCCACCGCATCGTACTACGTCTCCGAGGACGGAATAGGCTCAGAGGACACCATCGGGATCTATGCGCCCAGCGACTTCGAGATCCGCTTCACCGACACCGGAAGCCTCGGCATCTGGCGCGCTCAGGACGGCGCCATTGCCCGCGTCCCGTTCGAGGTCTGGGATGTCGGGCCTGTGACGCCTGGCGAGTCCAACGATCCCTCCGACGATGTCCAACTCATCCCGGTGCTGTTTGCAGACGCCGGCGGGACCTGCACATTCAACTACGGGGAGATCGAGGAAGAAGCGGTGTTCGGATATCCGGCTACCGACCGCATCTTGGCTTCGTACCCGGCGACCTCGTACACGGACTTCGAGGCGGCCTTCGGAGGACTCGTGGAAAGCGCCTCGGACAGGTGCTACCTCGATGGGAGCCATACCGCCGATGTGCACCTCGCGGAGGCTCCCTATCCGATCCAGAACCAGGTCTTCGCTGACTTCATCGGAGCCGGTGTGCTTCCCGGGACAGGCACAGTCGTGCGGATGTACACGGCGGACCCATTGCCCGTATCGGTAGAGGACGTGCTGCAATCTGGCGACCTGGTTCTGGGAGCGGCGTCTCCCAACCCCACCGCCAGCTCGTTGACCGTTCCCTACTGTCTCGTCAGCTCGAGCCCCGTCGAGTTGGCCGTCTACGACGTGCTGGGGCGGCGCGTGCTCGAGCTGGTGAATGCTCGCCAGCTCGAGGGGAGCCACACCGCCACGCTCGACGCCAGCGCGCTGGCGCCGGGCGTGTACCTGATCCAGCTTCGCGCTGGCGAGGACACGCGGACGACGCGCGTCACCATCGTTCGCTAGCCTCTGCGCGTTCGAGGCGTTTCCAGCAGCGTCGCCACAGCGATGAAGCGCGGAACGTAGTGCTGCGTCTCGCGCGGCAGGTCCTCGCGGATGTCCCAGAACGTCGGATAGTCCCCAGTCTCGGTGCGGTGAGCCCGGACGAGCTTCCGAACGCGTCCCGGACCGGCATTGTAGGCCGCCAGTGCGAGCTGCCAGTCGCCCCGGAACATCCGCCCGAGCTGGCGGAGATAGCGGGCCGCCGCCTCGGTGGAGCGCGCCGGGTCCAGCACCGTCAGCGAGTCCAGGCCAAACTCGGCGGCGGTCTCGGGCATGAACTGCCAGAGGCCCTGTGCGCCCGCATGGCTCTCAGCGGTCGGGTTGAGCGAGCTTTCGATGACCGCCACGTATTTCAGGTCGGTAGGAAGGCCACGGCGGCGGAGGACGCGCTCGATCATGCGCAGCGTGCGGCGCCCCTGGAGCGACCTGAAACGCTGAGCGATCCGCGTCTGGGCCTCCACCAGCTCGGCTGCGTTCACCGGCACGAGGAGGTGGGCAGCGAGGGGAGCTGTCGAGACAACAGGCAGCGTCGGCGGAAGCGAGGCCGGAATGTCTGGGAGCGCCGGATGGCCCGCTGTGGCCGCGGCCTCCGCCAGCGCGTCGCCGCGCAGGGCGTAGAAGTCCAGTGGAGCCATCGGTGTGGGGGCGACAGGGCCGTGGATGGACTCGTAGAACGTATGGGCTCTCAGGACGAGAGTCTGGAGCGTCCGGTTGGCCGTGATCTCTGGCTCGTCAGCGAGCGCACGAGCCGTGCGGAGAATGCCGGTCGCGAGGCGCCCCTGGGTCGCCGGGTCCACTTCGGCCTCTGCCTCATCGATGCGGCTTCGGAGGGCGTCGAGATGGCGGAGCCAGAGTGGGCTGAGCGTGGAGTCCGACGGGCTGGCGAGGGACTCCGGAGAGGGGAGCGAGGTTGCAGAGGGCGCTGGCGTGAGAGCCAGTACAGCGAGGCCGCACAGAAGCCCGAGGAGGGTGCGCATGATGTGGTGGGAGCGCAGAACAGAGCAGAATCCGACCTAGAACCCATCAGGGACGAGCATCCGTATGTGAGCGCCCCACGGCGAAGAACCCGCCGCCCAGACGCCAGCCCGATGCCATTCTCGGCCTACCTTCCCTGGAGTCCTTCTTCGCACATGTCTCAGACCGTCAAAATCCTGTTCGTCGATGATGAGCCCGACCTGGCTCCTCTCATTCGGCAGAAGTTCCGCCGCGATGTTCGGCAGGGAACCCTCGAGCTGGTGTTCGCTGGGGATGGCGTCGAGGCTCTCGAACACATCGAGGCCGACCCGGACATCGAGGTGGTGGTAACGGACCTCAACATGCCGCGCATGGATGGGCTGACACTGCTCGGACGTCTCGCTGAGAGTGGGCGTCGACACAAGGCCGTGGTGGTGACCGCCTATGGCGACATGGAGAACATCCGCACCGCCATGAACCGGGGTGCCTTCGACTTCCTCACCAAGCCCATCGACCTCTCGGATCTCGAGATCACACTGGATCAGGCGAGGACAGCCGTGGAGCGCGAACGTGAGGCCTCGCGGGTGCGTGCGGCCTTCGGGCGCTACCTCTCCAACGAGATCGCGCAGGCCATTCTCTCGGAACCCAACGCCTTCGACCTCGGCGGCGAAACCCGCGAGGTGTCGGTGCTGATGAGCGACCTGTCCGGATTTTCCCAGGCCGCTGCCCAGCTCGAGCCCCAGCGCGTCGTCGAGCTGCTGAACGTCTATCTCGGTGCCATGACCGACGTGGTGGACGAGTACGGCGGGGCCATTGACGAGTTCATCGGGGATGCCGTTCTGGTGATCTTCGGAGCTCCCATCGCCCGGCCCGATCATGCTCAGAGAGCCGTCGCCTGCGCCATCGCGATGCAGCGCAAGATGGACGAGGTCAACGCCGAGCTGGCGGCGCGCGACCTGCTGCCCACGCGCATGACCGTAGCTGTCAACACGGGCGAAGTGGTGGTGGGCAACATCGGGTCCCCGAAGCGGGCGAAGTACGGGGTGGTGGGGACACCTGTCAACATGACGAGCCGCATCCAGACGCTCGCGGCACCCGGCGAGGTTCTGGTCTCCGATGCCACGCTCCGGGCCGCGGGCGACACCGTGACCGTCGCCAGCACGCGCCATGCCTCGCTCAAAGGCTACACCGAACCCATCCCCATCCACAGCCTCGCAGGCATCGGCGCGCCCTACGGCCTGGACCTGCCTCGTACCGACGCCAGCCCGAAGCTGCTCTACGAGCCCATCGACTTCACGTTCTCCATTCTCGACGGCAAGCAGGTCAGCAGCGAGCGGAAGCCAGGGCGCCTCGTGGAAGCCTCCGTTACAGAGGCGATTGCTCACGTGCAGGGACTTGTGGACGAACGCGTAGATCTGTGTCTGCACATCTCGCTTCCGAGTGCCCCTGAGGGATGCGAGGCGTATGCCAAGGTGCTCTCGGCAGAGCCTCAGGGTGATGGTGTCCGTGTGCACCTGGGGTTCTCGCCACTCCCGGCGTCGGTGGTCCGCGTCATCGCGGAGCGGACAGACGGGTGAGGGCGCGCGCTCGGGTCTCGCACGGGGTCGCCTGGGCCGCCGCGCTGCTGATTCTGGCTGCAACCCTGACGGTCGTTCAGACGGCTCCGGCGCGGCAGGCTGCGCCTTCGGTGGAAGACCGGACGCCCGAGGTCACCTTCCGGCATCTCGGCACCGAAGATGGCCTGTCGAACGAGTCGGTGCTCGCCGTGGCGCAGGACGCGCTCGGGTTCATCTGGGTCGGCACCGCCGATGGGCTCGACCGCTTCGATGGCATGAGCGTTCGGTCGTTCCGGCACGACCCGGATTCCAGCAGCCTTGCCAGCAACGTGGTACAGGCTCTCGCGCCGGCTCCCGGGGGCGCCCTATGGGTGGGCACGGCCGCTGGGCTCGACCGCTATGACCCGGCCACGGAGCAGTTCACGCCGGTTGAGGGGCTTCCAGCAGAGGACATCCTCGAGCTGGCGGCGGACACCACAGGCGCTGTCTGGGTAGGCACCACGGCGGGGCTGGCCCAGGTCTCGGCCACGGGGGAGGTGCTCACCACCTACGCCCACGATCCCGCCAGCCCGACCACCCTGCCCAACGAGGCCGTCAGCGCGCTGGCGTTCGATGGGGGCACGCTGTGGGTGGGCACCAGCGACGGCCTCGCTCAGATCGAGCTGACGTCTGGGGCTCTTCGGCGTGTCGAGTCGGATTCGCTCGGCGTCCTCAACGTGTCGTCCATCGTGCCGAGTGCGGCCGGAGGCATCTGGCTCGGCACCTTCGGGGAAGGCGTGTATCGGTATCAGACGAGCCGCGGGTTCTCGCCCATCGACGTAGGGGAGGATGTGTTGAGCCGCGTGGTCTCGTCGGTCTACGAGGATGCTGACGGGGTGCTCTGGGCGGGGACGCTGGGAGGTGGGCTGCGCCACCTTCGCCCCGGTGCCGAGACGCCAGAGTCCTACACGCACGAGGCAGATGTGGAGGCCTCACTCGTCGATGATCAGGTGTCGGTGCTAATGGAGGACCGGCAGGGCATCCTCTGGGTGGGGACCTACGGTGGCCTCGACCGCTTCGACCGGGCTCGCGGGGCCGTGACGCGCACCCGGCATCGGCGCCAGGACCGCACCTCGCTCGCCAGCGACGAGGTGATGGCTCTGCTCACCGCCTCCGATGGCACCCTCTACGTGGGGGCCGACGGTTCGCTGGATCGAACGACCGACGGGAAGCGGTTCACGCACCTCCCGATCCGGTCCGGGGCCCGGTCACGACTTCCGCATGGAGCGACGGCGCTGGTTCAGGATCGATCCGGCACGGTCTGGGTCGGGACCGATGGCTATGGTCTTCACCAGCTCGACAGGGGCGAGCTGAGAAAGCGAGACGGCATTGAGGGAGCCGAGGGGCGGGAGGCCGCCGTGACCTCGCTCCTCGAAGATGCCGCTGGACGCTTCTGGGTCGGGACGGTGAGCCAGGGGCTGTACCTCTACGACCGCGCCACCGACCGCGCCATTCGGTACGGCGCGGAGCCAGGGCGTGCCAACGGGCTGGCGAGCGACCACGTGGAATCGCTGGCGGAGGCCGCCGACGGGTCGGTGTGGGTGGGAACGAGCGAGGGACTGTGCCGCGTGGATCGGGCTGGCGACACGGGTGAGTTCACGTGCTTCCGGCCTGGCTCTGGAGAGAGGGACCTGCGCGAGGGCTACGTGCAGGCGCTGCACGCCCAGGCCAACGGCTCGCTCTGGGTGGGCACGCGCGGTGGGCTTCACCAGCTCGACACCGAGGCCGCCGAGGAGGGGTTCATGCACATTGGCGCGGACGACACACTTCCGGGCGATGTCGTCTATGGCATCCTCGAAGATGCCGACGGGACGCTGTGGGTGAGCACCAACGGCGGATTGGTTCAGGTGGAGCCCGTCACGGGGGCTGTCGGGCGGCGTCTGAACCTGGGCTCCGGGGCGGACCGCTCGCTGGGCCGTGCGATGGCGCAGGATGCCGAGGGGCGGATCTACGTGGGCGGAACTGCAGGCTTGCTGTCGTTCGATCCTCAGCAGCTCGCGTCTCTGAATCCGAATCCACCCCAGGTCATCATCACGCAGATCGACGTGGAGGGGCAGCCCGTGCTACCAGGACCGGAGTCTGTGCTGGATGCGGCGGTGCCGGTCGCGACACGCTTGCGGATTCGGCAGGATCAGAACGTCGTCAAGTTCACCTACGCGGGGCTTCACTTCAGCGACCCGGATCAGAACCGCTATCGGTACCGCCTGCTGGGGGAGTCGGACGCGTGGGCGGACGCGGGCGATGCGGGCCGGCGGCGCGACAAGACATACGACAACCTGAGTCCCGGATCGTACACGTTCCAGGTGGAAGCCTCGAACGCCGACGGCGTGTGGAGCGAGGCGCCGGCGGAGATCGATGTGGTGGTGCGGCCGCCGTGGTGGCGCACCACGTGGGCACTGCTGGGCTTTGCAGCGCTTGCGCTCGTCGGGCTGGTGCGGGCGGACAAGTGGCAGCGGCAGCGGCTGCTCCGCCAGGAGCGCGAGCGCGCAGAACGCCGGGAGGCCGAGCTGCGCGCGGCGACGGCCGAGGCCGAACGCCGCAAGGTGGAGGCCGAGGCGGAGGCCCTCAAGGCGGAGTCTGAACGCCAGACGGTGGAGCTGGAACGGGCGCGCCAGGTGCAGGAGGCCAACGCCAAGCTGGCGGCGGCCAACGAGCGCCTCGAGACCTCGCTCGCGGATCTTCAGGCCACGCAGGACCAACTCGTGCAGGCGGAGAAGCTGGCCTCGCTCGGGCAACTCACCGCGGGCATCGCGCACGAGATCAAGAACCCGCTGAACTTCGTCAACAACTTCGCCGACCTGTCGGTCGAGCTGGCGGATGAGTTGGAGGAGGAGCTGCGTGAGAACGTCGATCAGCCCGTGGGCGACCGGCTGGATGAGCTGCTGCCGCTTCTGGCGGACCTCAAGGAGAACGCCCGGCGCATCCACGAGCACGGCCACCGGGCCGACCGCATCGTGAAGGCGATGCTGCTCCACAGCCGGGGCGGCTCCGACGAGACAGCGCGCGTCCGGCTCAACGCCT
>JBCBZH010000223.1:0-7562 GCA_039815415.1 Bacteroidota bacterium | reverse complement strand
CACTTGCGTAGTCGCCACCGTACTCGATGACACCAGCCGCCTTGGGGTGGATGCGGTCGCCCAACCGGGCAAGGATCGGTGCTGAGATGGCACGAAGCCCACGCCCAATGACGGCATGGCCTGGGACCGGGCCGAGGGCGCGAACGATGCGTGGGATCTCGGTGAAGCTCGGATACCCGCCGAACAGCTCGTCGCCGCCAAGGCCGGAGAGTGCCACCTTGAGTCCGCTCTGCGCAGCCGCCTGGCTGACGAGGTAGGAGTTGAGACCATCGGTCGTGGGCTGGTCCATCGAATCGAGGAACGAGCTGAGGGAGCCCAGGAAGTCGTCTCGGCCTACGCGGACCGTCTGGTGCTCGGCGCCATAGATGGCCGCGACGGACTCGGCGAGCGGGACCTCATCATGCTCGGAGCCCACGTATTCCTCAAACCCGAGCGTTACAGTGCGGAGGCGTCCTCCAGCTTCTGCGGCCAGGGCTGCGAGCGTGGTCGAGTCGAGGCCTGACGACAGAAAGACACCCACATCCACGTCGGCGACGAGGTGGGCACGCATGGTGCCGAGAAGAGCTTCCCGAACTACCTCTGCGGGGGTTTCAACGAGCTGGCGATCGTGCTCCGCGTCTCGGATAACAGTGTTCAGAACCGAGAATGCACGTGCTGCGCGCGGGCCGTCGGCATCAATCCACTGGGTGTGGCCGGGGGGGAAGGCCTGGATGCCTCGGTAAAGCGTGTGGGGCTCGGGAATGTGGCCCCAGAGGAAGAAGCCAACATGCCCTGCAGGATCCGGCTCGGTGTCGATGCCTCCCATGGCAAGGAGGGCTTGGACTTGCGAAGCCGCCTTCAGCGTCGCGCCATCGTCAGCGACGTACAGGGGCTTGATGCCATAGGGGTCCCGTGCGAGCAAGACACCGTGCCGGGTAGCGTCGTAGATAGCAAAGGCATACATCCCACGAAGGACAGATGTCATGTCCTCACCGTGCTCCTGGTACAGAGCCAGGAGCACTTCGGTATCAGATCCAGACTGGAAGGTGTGTCCTTGGGCTTCCAGGTCGGCCTTCAGGGCCTGGAAGTTGTAAATCTCCCCATTGAAGCTGATCACCACCGAGCCATCCTCGTTGGGCATTGGCTGTGCCCCTGCCTCCGAAAGGTCGATGATGGCAAGACGGCGGTGCCCGAGCGAGACGCATCCGGTGTCATCGGTCCAGATCCCTTCACCATCTGGGCCGCGTGCCGCCATGGACGTGCACGCTCGCGACACAGCGGCGCTAAGGGCGCCAGAAGCGGACCCAGAGTAGGAAAACGCAGTGGCGATGCCACACATAGGCGAACCCTCGTGAGGGGCGAGGAGCAGGAGGAAGCTACATCGGCAACCGCGGCACTCCCTTCATGGCAGGTCTGCGGTGCGTGGGAGGCGTATCGGGGCAGCCGGGACACAGGCTTAAGTCCCCGGAGAGCAAAACGTACAGAGTTGTTCTAGAGAACAACGGGTGTTCCTGCAGGCGGTGTCCTCTCTCCTAAACGAGAAATCGGTGGTGCCTCTATCCGCCGGGACCAAGTCGCCAGCTCGTAGCGGTACTCGCAGAGGGAGCTGAATGGCTACTTCCCACGAGGTAGTTCAGCGGGAGACCGTCATTCTGCGTTGTAGGGCCTGGTCCTCAGTGAGCAGACGGTAGATGTAGGCACCACTCGCGAGAGAGGAGACATCCAGGCGAACTTGGTGGGGGCCTGCTTGCAGCTTGGCGTTCAGAGGCATCGCAACCCGACGCCCGAGCGCATCGAACACCTCAATCACAACAGGGCCATCCGTATCCAGCGAAAACTCGAGGGTGGTCTGGTGCTGGGCCGGATTCGGGTAGTTCTGCTCCAGCGCTAAAGTGCTCTCGATTGCCGGTGTGGCTTCCGACGTGCTGGAGATCCCTTCGAGGATGTAGAGCTCGTCCGGCATGAACACATCCGGGTCTCCAAATGGAGCCTTGATCTTGGCTCCCAGCACATCTGACTCGTAGGCTTCCCCGGAGGAGGCATCCCAGATAGCGAGAGAGACGGGCTCGCCAGGAATGAGCCCCTCTCGCCCTTCGGTAAAGGGATCATCAACCCATACCGTGAGGGCGGCTCCATCACCGTCCCAGGTCACGACCCCTGCACAGGAACCATCGGGAGCCAAGGCTGCAAGCTGGTCACCCGTTTCAACCGCACCGTCCGGGTGAGACAGAGACACATCCGCGCCGATGAGGACGGTTGCACTTGAGCCAGTTGGATAGCCACACGCCGCGTAGGGAGAAATAAAGGCCGCCAGGTTGACGACCGTAGCGATGAGAGCAACCATGCTCGCGGCTCTAATTGTGAAACGTGACAGGCCTATCGGCATCTGAGAGCGTGAGCCCCGAGTTTGGGCAGATAGACGCGCGGATCGTCCGTAAGGAGCGCCGGGATGAGGACCCAAACGGTCGCGGGTCGCGTTGGGACCGAAAGGCGCAGGGGGACCTCATGAGCCAAAAAACTCAACCCAGTACTCCGCTCTTCATGCACGATTTGCCTGGGAGCGCGCGTACTATCCCACCTTGTAGCATGGGCATCCTATGCCCGCCCCGATCCGCTCTTTCGAGCCTGACCTTATGGACCGCTCTCATACGCCTACTGGAATGCCCCGAACTCGGGGGCGCCGTGTGACGCCACGCAAGAAGCAGATTGAGGATGCTCTCGATTTGCTCTACCGTCGTCGTTGGGTCATCCTGGGAACCTTCGCGCTGGTGGCCGCTGCGGCGTCGGCGTATCTCTTTACCCGGACTGCGGTGTATCGGGCCGATGCCTTGGTCATGGTGGACTTGACCAAGGCGTCCAGTGGAGAGTCTCAGCTCGCAGCCGCGGGGCCGAGCGCGTTCGTCCGAGACAACCGCTCTGTGTCTACAGAGCTGTTCGTGCTTCGGAACTCGAGGGGGATCGACCAGCGCGTCAATGAGCGCCTCGCGGACGAGAACGGGCGGCGTCCGCCAGGCAGTGTCCAATTCGAGCAGGCCGACCGGTCCGTCTTCAGCGCGATTCGCGTCAAGGCGATGAGCACAGACCCCGAGGCAGCAGCAGCGCTCGCGAATGCCTATGCCGAGGAATACGTTGAGCAGACGCGGATCTCGAGCCGGAGTTACCTGACAGCCCAGCGCGAGCTTCTTGAGGAGCAGAAGGAGCGGTTGGAAGGCGAGCTGGAAGCTGCCGAGAACCAGATCGAGAGCGTGATGGCTGCCGGTGGTGTGGCGATCGAGGGGCAGGCAGGCAGCATCAACTCTCGAATCGCGTCTCTGAAGTCGGAGCGCGATGCCGCACGGATTGAGCTACAGACGCAGCAGTTCCAGCTCAACGAGATCAATCGCCAGCTCGAGGACATCAACCCCGAATTGCTCGTTGAGAGAGCGACCTCCAACAACCAGGCTGAGATCACCCGGATCGAGGCCCAAATTACAGCGCTGCGCGACCAACGGCTGCCGATGGTGACGTATGAGGAGCGCCAGGGGCGCGATCCGGCTCAGCGACCGGAGATTGCTGCGCTGGATCGCCGAATCGCCACTCTGGAGCGCGATCGGGAACGCCTCGCGGCGGAGGAAACCCAGGCCATTATGAGTGTCGCGGGCCAGGCCTCTCCAGAGGCGGCCATGTCCTACGTGGCCGATCTTCGCCGACAGGCTGGACAGGCTCAGGTCGCGATGGCAGGTCTTCAGGGCCGAATTCGGACGCTCGGTGGGCGCATCTCCCAAGCACAGGGAGAGTTGGGCCGCGTCCCGTCCACGTCTACGGCCATGATGCGAGGCGAGCGGGACCGCCAGCAGGCAGACCAGACATTCCAGTACGTCAACGCACAGCTGCAGCAGATCCGCGTTGCGGAGGAAGCGGAGCCGGGCTATGCCCGCATCTTGAAGGCGGCTTCTGTCCCTGGGGGCACCTTTGGCCCTGGGCCTGCCCGCAACCTCGCGCTTGCCCTTCTCGGAGGCCTCGGCCTCGGGCTGGCGATCGCGTTTGGGCTGGACAAGATCGATAACCGCGTTCACAAGCCTGAGGACATCTCGGAGATTGGTCTTACGGTCCTCGAAGCCATCCCTGACCTCGCGCCTCTCGTTCGCGACGAGCTGGGGGGTGTTGAGGCGATTGAGGTGGATGGCCGCAACGTGGCCGTCGAGCTGGTGGCCCTTCACGCTCCGTTGTCTCCGGCCTCGGAGACGTACCGTCACCTGAGGACAGGCGTTCAGTTCAGCCGCCCGGATGTGGTCGTTCGCTCGGTGTTGCTCACCAGTGCCGGGGCAGGCGAAGGCAAGTCAACGACGGCGGCCAACCTCGCCATTACTCTCGCACAGGCAGGTCGGAAGACCGTCCTGATCGACGCCGACCTCCGCCGTCCACGCCAGCAGGACCTCTTCGGCATGCGGCCTGATTATGGTCTGGCCCAACTGATTCAGCTGAAGGACACCACCGAGGTCCAGCAGGAACTCGAGACCTCCTTCCGCCAAGCCGTGGATAACCTGTATGTGATTCCAACAGGCGCGGTTGCTGCTGAGACCCGTATGGAGAGAGCTCCTGGACAACCGGAGCGCTTGCGAATCCCCAACCCATCTGAGTTGCTGGGGTCTCCCCAGATGCGGGCATTCCTGAACAAGATCCAGGAGATTGCAGACGTCATCATCATTGACACGCCTCCGGTGCTTGCAGCAACGGACGCCGTGCTCCTGTCCACACAGGCTGATGCAACAGTCCTCGTTACGCGGGCAGGCCACACCAAATCTGGCGATGTGGACCAGGCCCTCGCTCACCTCGACGATGTGGGTGCGCACGTTGTCGGAGGGGTTCTGAATGGCTTCTCGCTCGAGCATGCCTTCGGATACGCGTACAGCTATGGTCACTACTCGCGCTACGGCCCGTACTCGAAGTACGGAGCGTACACCGAAGAGCCACAGCGTCGGAGCCGCCGTACCAAGCGCAAGGCCTCGCGCGGAGAAGCCTCCGCGTAACTCTCATCTCTTCTGTCCTGCCTGCTCAATGCTCATGCCTGCCTCTCTTCGAATGAGTCGTCTCCTCGCGATCCTCGCTCTGATCTCTCTGTCCAGTGCTGCCATGGCACAGGGAGGCGCACAGATCAATGGCATCTACAACCCTGACATTGATGTCATTCAGCAGGGGGCCTCGTTCAAGATGTTCGCGGAGCCGGGTGCGCCAACACTCGATGTGATCATCGTTGAGATTGGAGGCTCTGCAGCCTTGTACCGCGTGGGAGAAAACACCACCCTCTCCGAGATTATGGTTCTCGCGGGCCAGGTGTCCGGCAGGCAAGAGAGCGATCGGCTGGTTACAGAGTCGACGGTTAACCTGC
Organism: Bacteroidota bacterium; assembly: GCA_039815415.1. Lineage (GTDB taxonomy): Bacteria > Bacteroidota > Rhodothermia > Rhodothermales > Rubricoccaceae > JBCBZH01. The sequence goes on along the minus strand of JBCBZH010000223.1, from coordinate 2,215 downwards.
TCCGGGGCAATGGACAGGGGGGGCGCGAAGTGATTTACTCAGCGGCACCAGAAGTTCTGTTTCGTGAGCCAGGCCGTCACCCTCAACTCCAGATGGGTGACGTGATTGAGATCAACAACACGTATGAGAGAAGGAATCCCCGAATCACTCTTCGTGAGGGGCTCCAGATCGCAACCAGCTCGTTGACACTGATTCTCACGCTCTACAACCTTCTTCGATAGCGGGAGCGTCCTCCCGGTACCTATCTAGTCGCCTCGTCTTGGAGACCACGTGGAGCCATTGACCTTCACCCTTGGGTTGACCCAGAGTATGCTCTCTTTCGCTGGCCTTGCTCTTGTTGGGTTTGTTGTTGCGCTTGTCGTAGCACTGGTCCTGACGCCTGGAGTCCGCCGCCTGGCATTCAAGAGAGGGTGGGTGGATCAGCCAGATGGGGAGCGGAAACTCCACAAGCAGCCCACGCCAGCTGTAGGTGGGGTCGCCATCTTTGCCGGAGCCGTTGCAGGGTTCACAGCAGTAACGTTGGGGGCTCCGCTTGCAGGCGTTGGTGGTGTTGAGCTCCCGATGGTGGTGGTTCTTGGAGCGCTCGCGATGGTTGGAGTCGGTCTCTGGGATGATCTCCGCGGGCTAGGGTTCAAGACAAAACTGGCTGTGGAAGTGGTGGTGGCCTATGCGCTGCTTTTGTCAGACTCGTCGTTCTTGCTGGACTTGACGGCGGTGCCGTACATCGGAGGCGATCCCTACACGCATGCGCTGTTTGCGATTCCAATCACGCTTGCGTGGATCGTGGGCGTCATGAATGCCATTAACCTGATTGATGGCATTGACGGGCTGGCGGCCGGAGTCGGCATCATCGCTCTCGCCAGCTTGGCCGCGGCCTTTGGTGTGGAAGGCAATGCCGTCCTTCTGCTGATTGCCGTGGTGATGATTGGAAGCCTGCTTGGCTTCCTGAAGCACAACTTCAACCCGGCTTCCATCTTTATGGGCGACTCGGGGAGCCTGTTCGTGGGGTTTGTCCTGGCCGTCTTCACGCTCTCCGGGACTGGGCACGCCAACCCGCTGGTTGCGCTGGCGATTCCAATCCTCGCTCTCGGGCTTCCCATCTTCGATACGGTGCTGTCCATGGTTCGGCGGGCCATTGGACGGCAGGCCATCTGTGCGCCAGACCGAGACCACATCCATCATCGGATGACAGAGAAACGGTCTGTGCGCAGTGCAGTGATCTCGCTGTATGTCGTGGCTGGGGCCTTTGGACTCATCGCAGTAGCGATGAGTGTCACACCTGCTTCAGCAACACCATGGCTGATCGGGCTGGCGATTCTGGGCGCTGCTGCCTTTGCAACGACGCTTGGATATGTCCGCAGGCCCTACACGCCGCCAGCTCTCATTGAGGCAACAGCGTCTCCGGCTAACAACGCTGTAGCATCTCCAGGTGCGTTGCAGGTGGCGAGTTCGCTGGATGCAACAGAAATGACGGAGAGGGCTGGCGAGTCCGGAGACGGCACGATCGTTGCCCCCCAGATGGAGCCTATGAGAGGCTTTTTCCTTAGGTTCTCTGGCCGTCCACGCTGTGCCGCCGGACTCGCCTTCGATCTTGTAACATGAGCCTCCCCCCCGTCCGCCGGGCGCCGGATTCTCACGGATCCACGGCTCCCTACGCGCGGCACCCTCCCCACGCGCGGTTCCCAGACCTAAAGGGCGCCTAACCCAAGGAGTGGAGCGACGGCTCCGATCTCGCACAATGGCTGATTTCGACGATCTCGGTTCCCTCGACGATCTCGATTCGCTCGACGACCTGGGCGATCTGGAAGAGATTTCCTTCGACGACCCGCCGGCGGCCGCGGCTCCGGCCCCCGCTTCGGCGCAACCCGTGCCGACGCCCGCTGCCCCTCAAGCTGCCGCACCGGCTGCTGCTCCAACGAGTGGTCTCGGTGCGATGATCCACGACCTGATCTCGAAGCGGAACTACCAGCAGGTCGTGCAGATCGCCGAGACCCAGAAGGACGCGATCGCCCGAGAGCCGCAGGTCCAGGCGATGGTCGATATGGCCAGGACTCGCCTGCAGCAGGAAAGCTACCTGTTGAGCTATCTCGAAGCGGCCGAACAGGCGAGGGCTGCGGGGCAGTCCGAGCAGGCAGATCAGTATTTGAAGAAGGCGCGGGAGATGGATCCCCAGCACCCCGCGGTTGTCCAGGCGTTGACGGCTCTGATGGCCGCT
>JBCBZH010000110.1:0-12317 GCA_039815415.1 Bacteroidota bacterium | reverse complement strand
CGGGAGCGGCTCATCGGGTGTCGAAGCATTGTACAGGAATGCGTCATGGTGAGCGCACGCTCCTAGGACGATGCAAGAGACGACGACGTAGAACAGCCGCATGGGCGAGAGTAGTGGCAAGAGGCCTTTATCTCATAAGCGGGCTTTCGAGGTCTATCACCTCACCACGTCACAAACTCATGTGCCTGCGGCGGTACGCCAACCACCGAAGAGACCATCCAAGTCGTCCAGATCACTCGGACTCAAGACCTGCGCGGCTCGCTCTCGGAACACAGCACCATGGCGGTACTGCCCGGTTCGGTAGAGAAAGACGCCGAACAGATACTCGGCATCGGCCTGATCGTAGGGCTGCAAGGTCTGTTCGCCGGGCGCCAATACGCGGCGAAACAAACTATCCGCGTCTACGATTCTTCCCAGCCGCGCAAGAGCTACAGCCTCAACGAGGCGAACTGAAACAGCCGCGCCTTCGCCTCCGACGCCAACCAGTATTTCTCCGGCCTCAGCCGCACGTTCCCAAGCGGCTCGAATCCGGCCTGTGCGCAGTTCAAGATCAGCGAGGTTGGATTGAGAAATTGCCCGTGCTGGATGGTTGCTCCCTAGTGCAATGGCTTCGTTGCGGACGACCTCGGAGAGGACTGTATAAGCCTCGGTGTAGCGCTTCGCACTGATGAGGATGAGCGCGTAGTTGTGCGGGACGATCTGGGCTGCTGCAGACTCCGTCCCACGAACGGCTTTCGAAACAGCGACAGCTCGCTCCCCCACAACGAGAGCTTCGTCGATGCGCCCGGCGGCATCGAGTGCCGCAGCTTGGGTATCGAGTAGGTACAGCAACGTCAAGGAGTCCGCACCTACAGATGACTCGAGTGTTGTAAGTGCCTCTCGTGCCACCTCAATGGCGTCATCGGGCTGCCCTGATTCAGCAAGCCCTATCGCCAACTCGACTGCGATATCACCGAAGAGCGTACCCTGTACCGAAGCGCTGTCGTAGTGGGCAGCGCGGCGAGCAGCCACGATGGCCTCTTCATAGCGTCCCAGGACCCGTAAAGGAGCCGAATGGGCCAGATACGCTTCCGCCAATCGCTCAGGAGGAGGATCGTTCGTTCCAGAGAGCACTTCGATGGCAAAGCGCGCAGAGGCCTCCTCCAATCCAAAGCGGCCCTGCCCCCCAAATACTTCAGCTAGTTGGCACGCAATGGCTGCCTTTAGCATCGGATCCATAGTGGATGCACGTTGAAGTCGTGCCAGGCCTGTGTCGGCCAAGGCCTCCGGGGGAGTCAGGGTAGGTGCATTGAAAGGGTCCCCGAGGGCAAGCAGGTCCGCCAGGAATGCTGAGGCCTCTTCTGCACGCCGAGCCTCAGCGGTGGCACGGTCCCGCTCTACAGTCGCGACGTGTGCCTGCCACAGCGAGGCGCCAAGCCCGCCAAGCAGCGTTAGCAGCAATGCGACCACAACGACCAGAGACACCCCGTTGCGCCGGACAAACCGCGACGCCCGGTAGCGAAGTGTGGGGCGTCGTGCCAACACCGGGCGCCCCTGGAGATAATTCTCGAGGTCGTCCGCTAGCTCTGAGGCAGAACGGTACCGCTGTTCAGGGTCTTTGCGGAGCGCCCTGAGACAAATCCAGTCAAGGTCGCCCCGAAGATGGCGCTGCGAGATGCCTGCTTGGCTTTTGGTTGACTCCTTGAGGCGCAGGCTTGGACGTGTCGGCGGCGTGTGCCGAACGATCCGTTCTAGTGCTTCTCTGGACTCAGCCTGAAAGGGGCGGACACCTGTCAGTACCTCATATAGGATGGCTCCAAGGGCGTAGATGTCGGCAGCGATGCCCACATCTCCACCACCGAGTTGCTCCGGGGCGGCGTACTCCGGCGTCAACAAGTGGATGCCGGTGGCCGTGAGTGGAGTGTCAACGTCAGCTACGGTAGGCGTGAGCAGCTTCGCAATACCGAAGTCAATCACTTTTGGCGTTGCGGCGCCTTCTTTCCCACGAGCAATGAGAAGATTGGAGGGCTTGAGATCGCGGTGGACAACGAGCTGACGGTGTGCGAATGCTACCGCCTGAGCGATGACCTGGATCAACTGGATACGCTCTCGGAGCGGGAGAGCCTCTTCGACACAGAATGCTGTGATGGGTACGCCATGGACATATTCCATGACCAGAAAGGGTGTCCCCTCTGAGGTCTCGCCTCCGTCGATGAATCGAGCAATGTGGGGGTGCTCCAGACGCGAGAGCACAGCCCGCTCTTGTGCGAATCGGCGCAGGGTATCGGCGGACGCCAACGGGAAGAGATCCGGACGGATCATCTTAACGGCCACCTCCTGCGTGCTCCCCTCCCGGTTGCGCTCAGCGCGAAATACCACTCCCATTCCACCGTGGCCGAGCGTCTCGCAGAGTCGGAAAGGACCGACGGTGCTGGGCCGCTCAGGGAGAAGCGGATCGACGATGGCCTGGGCCCCCTCCGTAAACCCTTCTTCGGTAGCCTCAAGCAACCGCTCCAATCGTTCGCGCAAATCACTGTCCTGCCCTGCAACCTCGCGTACGAACTCCGCGCGCTGCCCAACGGGAAGGTCGAGGGCGCGGTCGAAAAGCTGATCGACAGCCGCCCAATCCTTCGCCCTTGTCACGGCGCCTCCCTCTCGGCCATCGCGACGCGCAAGTACGCCCGAGCCTTGGCCCACGACCGGTCCACAGTCGCTGAAGACAGGTTGAGTGCGCTGGCTGTCTCAGGGACCGTGAGCCCTCCGAACACCCGGCACTCGACTACGTCTACGAGGCGAGCGTCGCGTTGCCCAAGCCCAGTGAGAGCACGATCAAAATCGAGCAGGGCCTCTACGGATTCACTCGATCTAATGCTGACACCCGCAGCCACGAGGACCCCGTTGACCGTATCCAGTGGTACCCGAACGGCCTCCCCCCCCGTTTGATTGCCCCTCGACGACGTGCGTAATCGACTAACAGGTGGCGCATTGCCGTCGAGGCAACGGCGAGCAGGTGGTGGTGATCGTTCCAGTTGTCTTCTTGGCCCGCCAGCGCGAGGTACGTTTCGTGGACAAGAGCCGTCGGCGTTAAGGTGTGGTTCGCACGCTCTCCTCGAAGCTGGGACACGGCCCGAGACCGTAACTCGCTATAGAGAATCTCATACAGGGAATCCCGCGCCTCAACATCGCCGCGTTGCGAGCGCTGCAGCGATTGGTTAGCTGGACCGGACATTGCTCGGAGTGATAAGGCTAGCAAACTACAACTCGCCGATGCGTTGGAGCAGTACAACACATACCACACGCATTGGATTGATCTGCCCCCAATGCCCTCTGATTGATCTCCCCCCGGCCTGCCGGACTCGGCATCAACGCCGACCTCATCCCGCGCTGGCGACGCCAACTCCGCGACGACGGCGTCCGTGTCTTCCCCGGCAACGGCATCCCACGCGACGAGGAAATCGCCCGACTCGGCTGACAGATGGAAGCTCGGGGTCTTCCCTAGAAAGAGCCGCACACCGGATGATGGGTACACGCTACGATCTCATGATCACTGCGACCTCCAACCCTACCCTGGACGACGACTCGATCAGGACCGCTATTCCCTGCGATCATGACAGATCAGGTTCAACGGGTCTTTCCAGCGATTGGGAGCTGCTGGACACAGCCTGCAACCGCCGGGTAGCTTGACCGCGTCTCCCCCTTGTGCCGTGTCTACGCCTCCGCTCCAGCTTCGCGATACGCTCTCGCGCTCCGTCCAGACGGTCGAACCTGCCGCCCACTCCCCAGATGGACGACCGCTCCTGCGGTTCTACTCCTGCGGCCCCACCGTCTACAGCTACGCCCACATCGGCAACTTCAGGTCGTTTCTGACCGCCGACCTGGTCGTACGAACTGCCAGTGCACTCGGCTGGGCGGTTCGCTATGTGTCCAACGTGACGGATGTAGGCCACCTGACTGAGGATGACGTGGCCGATGCGTCCGGCGAGGACAAGCTGGCGAAGGCCCTCGCCTCCAAAGAGGGCGAAGCCTTCGAGAACGTGTGGGATCTCGCCCGTCATTACACCGACGCGCTGGTGCGCGATTGGCAGTTGCTCGGTCTCCACGAACCCGACGTGCGCCCCAGGGCCACAGAGCACGTCCGCGAGCAGATCGAGGCCGTTCAGGCGCTGATCGACAACGGAAACGCTTACGAGACCGACGACGGCGTCTACTTCCACGTCCCGTCGTTCCCGGACTACGGCAAGCTCTCGGGCAACTCCGACGCTGACGCGCTGGCGGAGGGCGCCGCGAGCGCATCGCGCGAGGTGGTTCAGGACAGCGCCAAGCGAGACCCGCGCGACTTCGCCCTGTGGAAGAAGGACCCCGGACACCTTATGCAATGGCACTCGCCATTCACCCAGGGCACGGGCGGCTGGGGCTTCCCCGGCTGGCATATGGAATGCTCGGTGATGGCCCAGAAGTACCTCGGCGAAACCATCGACCTGCACGGCGGCGGCGAAGACCTCCGCTTCCCCCACCACGAATGCGAAATCGCACAGGCCGAGGCTCTCAGTGGCAAGCCGTTCTCGCGCTACTGGATGCACACGCGCTTCCTTCAGGTGGAAGGCGAGAAGATGTCGAAGTCGAAAGGCAACTTCCTCACCGTCCGTGACCTCACAGCGACGCCGGAGGACGGAGGCCGTGAAGATTGGGGAGCCCCCGTAGACCCGCTCGCGCTGCGGATTGTGCTGATGAGCGGCCACTACGCCAAGCCGTTCAACTTCACCCGCAAGGCGCTGGACGACGCCCGCAAAAACCGCCAGCGCTATGCCGACGCGTACACCGCTGTCGAAGACGCCCTCGCCAGCTCGACGCCGACAGAGCAAGAAGGCACGCACGAGCTGGCGGCCACTCTCGATACGGCCTATGCCGAGGCTCTGGCCGCGATGGCCGAGGATCTCAACACGCCCGTTGCGTTGGCGGCCTCGCTCCGAGGCGCCAATGAGATTCTGTCTCTCCACCGGACCGGAGGGCTCTCACAGGATGCGGCGCACGCCGGTTCCGCCTTTCTCGACAAGGTGCAGGCTCTGCTCGGCATTGTTCGCCATGAGGGCGAGGCCCCGTCCGCGACCGAGGACACCGACGAGTTGGCGGCCACCGTGGAGCGACTCCTTCAGGAGCGCACCGACGCGCGTGCGGTCAAGGACTGGGCCCGTGCCGATGCCATCCGTGATGAGATTGACGCGATGGGCATCGAGGTGATGGACACGCCTTCAGGTCCCACCTGGCGGCGCGTGTGAGTCGCCAGCCCGTTTTCATTGTTGGACTAACAGCCCATGCCTCTCGACGCCTCCGACTACTCCCACCTCGAGGGTGGCCTCGTCCGCATGCTGGACCGCCTCGCCACCGAAGGCACTGCCACGAAGGACCTCACAGCGGATCAATTTCTCCGCGACGATCCCAACGCCGTGCTCTTCGGGCTGCTCTATGACCAGCGCGTTCTCGCCGAAACGGCCTTCGTGGGGCCCTACAAGCTCCATCAGCGGCTCGGCCACTTCGACATGGCCCGCATCGCAGACATGAACCGAGAGGCCTTCGCAGACGCGTTCACCCAGTCACCTGCTGTCCATCGGTTCACCAACAAGATGGTGGACCTGACGCAGCAGAACGCCCGCATTCTAGCGGACGAGTATGAAGGATCCGCCGCCGGGCTCTGGGCCGAAGGCACCAACGCCGAGGTCGAGAAGCGCGTCAAGGCGTTGCCCGGGTTCGGGCCGCAGAAGGCATCCAAGCTGAAGCACTGCCTGTACTATTTCGGGCACCGCGACCTGAGCGAGACCGATTGATTCGTCCGTCATCAAGATGCTCTCTGATACAGCGGCGCTCAGTCGCATTGAGAGAGCTCCATCACGCGCGATCGTCCATCCTCGCCGTCATGCCTGCGAAGGCAGGCATCCACTCGTCAGCCCGAGACTCCTCACCATGTCCCTCTCCCTCGGGAGAAGGGACGACGTAGAGACGGACCTGTCAACCCGACGGATTACGCTATAGCGGTACTCACTTCCGCCGCGGCAAAGCCCACATGCGAAGAGCTGTAGCCAAACGCATCTCAGCGACTCTGCTCGTTGCAGGAGCCGGGATTGTGATCATTCCCCTCTTGCTTCTGGCTTGGCTCAACTCCGATTTCGGAGATCCGCGTAGAGCCTATTGTACCGAGGAGCGAATCGAGCGGTACGCTCGATATCATGATGCTCAGGGATGGAACCCCTCTGACAACACCTACAGGCTTTCCTGCGAAGTCGGTATAAGTGAACTGCGAACTAGAGGGATAGTCGCTCCCTATGTCCTCTATCGTGCTGCTTTCGACCCCAGAATGAACCCAGAGGCACTGTACGAACCTGAGTTGAACCCAGACGGGAGGAAGGAGCCTCAGTGAGGCGCGGATTCTAGCGAGGCCCACTAACGAAGCCCACCAGCTCGAAACCCGAAATAAGAGTCACCCTCCGGCTGCTCGTCTCTGCCTTATGCCTCATCTCGACGTTCCCACCTGGGCCTGGATGGCCCTCAACGGTTACGTCGTGACGCTCCTCTTGCTGGACTTGCTGGTCTTCAATCGGCAGGCACATGAGATCCACTGGCGGGAGGCCGCACGGCTCTCGGCCTTCTTCGTTGGCGCGGCGCTGGCCGTGAACGCGCTGATCTGGGTCGCCTACGGGCCAACAGCAGGCCTCACGTTCTTCACGGGCTACCTCGTCGAGATCTCGCTCTCGGTGGACAACCTGTTCGTGATCGCGGTCCTGTTTGGCTTCTTCGCCGTTCCGCCCGCGTACCAGCACCGTGTCCTGTTCTGGGGCATCTTTGGCGCCATCGTGATGCGGGCGACGATGATTCTGGTGGGCGTCGCGCTGGTGGAGCGCTTCCACTGGGTGCTTTACCTCTTCGGCGTCTTCCTCATCCTCACAGGGCTCCGGATGTTCAAGGACACGAACGATGCCGAGGACATCTCGAACAACCGCATCCTCGGTCTGCTGCGCCGCGTGCTGCCGGTCACACGCAGCTACCACCGGGAGAAGTTCTTCATTCGCAAGATGGGACGGCTCTGGGCCACGCCGCTGTTCCTCGTACTGGTGATGATCGAGCTGACGGACGTGGTGTTCGCCGTGGACTCCATTCCTGCCATCCTGGGTGTCACCACCGATCCGTTCCTGGCATACAGCTCGAACATCATGGCGGTGGTGGGGCTGCGCGCACTCTACTTCTTGCTCGCTAACGTGATCGAGCGCGTGCGCTACCTGCACATCGGCCTCGGGCTGGTGCTGGTGTTTATTGGTGCCAAGATGCTGGCGGAGCCGTTCCTGGACGCTCGCGGAGTCCACCTCCCGACGTGGGTCTCGCTGCTCGTCATTGCCACCTGCATCTCGGCGGCCGCAGCGGCCTCGTGGGCTGCCACTGTTCGCGAACACGGTGCAGGCCCGCCTCCTCCCCACCCACCAGATTCAGAGGGTCATTCTGACCTGAAGACGCAGGATCCTCGCCACGCTGCGAAGTGACGCCAGCTCGGGGTCGGCTCAGATATCAATCTGAAACAGGTGCGACAGCTCGCCAGCCCGCGTCGAGATGTGATGGCGTCCGGTTGGCATCGGCCCCGTCGGCATATCTGTGGTGAGACAAGTCCGACGCCGGTCCGGCGCGGGTCGCGTGACGATGTGTCGTGTCTGCCCCGGCGCATTGGGGTCGTATACCGAAAGCGTGGCGCTCACCTCTCCGCGTCGCTCGATACCAAACACAACCACCTGATGGAGCGCGAACGGATCCGGTGCATCGCCCACCAGCCCGATGAGGGCCGGGCGCCCCCCTGAGAGCGTGTGCTGGATGCGGTCGAGCTGGCGACAAAGATCCTGGGCGAACGGCGCGTGAGGCACGTTTCCGGGCATGAACCGGACGCGTGCCCAGAACCGCGCAAACGTGGAGAGCGATGCGTCGAGCGTCCTCTGTTGACGGCGCCAGAGCAGCGCCCGCATCGGCTCTAGCTCGAGGGCTGAGGTCGGCACCCGATCCGTTCCTGGCCACCGCTCGATGGCGGTCAGCGCCATGCCCCCACAAAGCCCGAAGCTCGGCCAGCGCTGGACAGCCGACCGAAGGAGCCCGTCCGCCACGCCAGCTCGCCCGAAGGCACCAGCCGCACCTGCGCCCAAGAGCCCACCCAGCGGGCCGCCAACAACCCCGCCGCCCAGCGCCCCCACCAGCCCGACGGCTCCCGACGTGAGCGTACGATACTGCTGTGCCAAGAATGTGAGGTCTGTCTCGGTCCACGAGAACGCGTTGCGAAACGCGAACCCATCGCGCGATGGCTCGAAGGGCAGGAGGATCAAGGAAGGCATCGGGTCCATAGTCCCGCAAGCTCAGGCAAAACGACGCGCCTGTGGTCCATCCGGGAACGCTCGGGCTACATTTCACGCTCCCCTCGGCACGCTCCGCGCCGCGCCACCGTTCTTGCGTCCCACCACGTCTGACGCACGTGATTCCGTCTTTCTCGCTGCATCTGTCCGTCCTCCTGCTCCTCACGGGCTGGGGATTCCTCTCAGGCTGGTTCGACGAAGGCGCGCAGCCGGCGGACCTGGGACAGGTCCAGTCGCGAATCGAGCCCTTGATGGACCAGCCGCTGCGCGTTGCCGGTGGCCTCGCGGATGCCCACAGCGAGCTGGCGACCCTGTATTCGGATCGCGACCATGCTCCTCTCTGGACCACTGTGTCGGCACGAGCTGCGCTAGAGAGCGTCCTGCGCGCTGCGCCGGGCGACGGCCTCCGCCCCACGGAGGTGCATGCCCCCACCATCGCGGCGCTGATTCGCCAGCTCGAGGCTGCGGAAATCGAGTGGGCGTCGCACACCGATGCCGCTCGCGATACGCTATCGGACCCGAGGCCAGCCCTACTGGCGCGCCTCGATGTGGTGCTGACCGATGGCCTGCTCCGCTACGGCGACGCCGTGCTGGGTGCACGCGTGGATGCGGCAGCACTGTATCCGGGAACGTGGTTTCCCACCCAGCGCGACTCCCTCGGCACCCGCGCGGCGGCATTCCACGACGCACTGGCAACGGGCAACGCTCAGAGTGCTCGCACCGCGCTGGCGGACCTGCACCCGCCACACGCAGAGTACCACCGCCTCCGCTCCCGGCTCGCAGCGCTCCTCCGTGCCGATCTCGCTCCCATCCCTGAGGGCATCGCGCTCCGCCCAGGAGGCCGTTCTATCCGCGTGCCGCACCTGCGCGACCGGCTGGATGCGCTCGGATTTCTCCCCACAGACACGCTCGCCTCCGGCTGGCAGGCTCCAAATCCGTATGTGTTCGACTCGACGCTGGCGGCAGGCCTTGCCCGGTTTCAAGCCGCCAATGCATTGGACGCGGACAGCGTCCTGAGCACCACTGCGACGATGGCGCTCAACCGGGACCCGGACAGCCTCCGCACGGAGATCGCCCTGAACCTCGAGCGCTGGCGCTGGCTCCCCGATGACCTCGGCAACCACTTCATCCGCGTCAACCTGCCCGCCTTCGAGCTGACGATTCACCAGCTCGAGGACGATGGCTACGCGCAACGGATGACGATGCCCGTCAACATCGGCAACGCACAGACGACAGGCTGGACAACGCCGGTCATCACGGATTCGGTCCACACGATCGAATTCCAGCCCGCGTGGTATGTCCCCACGTCTCTCAAGTACAGCAACATCCTCCCGATGGCGCTAGCGGACAGCCTCTCGCTCTGGCGCCAGGGCATCGACACGTTCCTACATGGCGCGGCGGTGGACTCCCGTCTGGTGAAGTGGGACTCGGTGGATGTGAGTGGCTACTCGTTTGTGCAGCGTCCGGGACCAGCCAATCCACTGGGGCGCGTCAAATTCATGATGACGAACCCGTACGCCATCCTCATCCATGACACCAACAAGCCGTCGCTGCGGGACGGGCGGGGAAGCGCCATGTCCAGCGGATGCGTGCAGGCGGGGGCACCCGAAGACCTCGCGGAGTATCTGATGACGCGGATCAACGGATGGGAAGCCGGTCGGGCGCGGAGCCTTTACCGTCGCGGGCCTCGCCAGGCCGCCCGCCTCGATGTGCCGATGCGCTCGCACTTCGTGTACTTCACCATCGAAGCGCCTGCGGAGGGCGGCCTCCGGCTCCACCCCGATCCGTACGGGTATGAGGAGGCGCTAGCGGCAGCCCTCAAGGCTCGCCAGCCCGGAGAACCGCGCACCCACACGGCTCAACGAGCTGGCGAGCCCGACTCGGAGCATGGCTGAGTCCGTCGCCCGCCAGCGCATTAACTGGCGCGTCCTCGGCGTAGAGGCCGCGGCAATCTTTTTCAGCGTGATGCTGGGCTTCGGCGTCACGGAGTGGCGAGAAGCACGTGCTGATGCGCGCGAGCGTCACGACGCCCTCTTGGCATTTTCGTTGGAGATCGACGCCAACCGCGACGAGTTGATCGAGCACGGCGCGTATCACTATTACGTTGCCAGCCAGATCACCTTGGGCCTTCAAGAAGGAACCGTCCAGACTGTCCCAGATGTGTTCCAGGAGATTGAGGGAGTCAACAGCTTCTCACCTGTGGACTTGTCCAACACAGCGTGGAGAACTGCAAACGCGACTGGGGCCATCGGTAACATCGAGTTCGACATTGCGACCTCTTTATCCAGGGTCTACGACGACCTGGACGCGCTCGAGAACGAGCAGACCCGAATCCGCGAGATCGGCCTTGAGGCACTAGGGGCTCCCACCCCCCAGCCAATCGCTCGGTTTAGTGTTCTGCTCAACGAGTTTGTGGGCATGGAGTTTGGCCTATTGGTCGCGATGGATAGTGCCCGAGTCAAACTCGCAGACGCGCTGGGTCAACCGACGCCTCAGCCTACCCCGGAGGATGCACTCCTGACCTATTCGCCCTCCACCTCGGTTGCCGCATCTGACGATGAGCCGTAGCTTACCAACATGACGCATAGCGCTCAGATCTCCTGGCATTGGTGGGACGCCTCCGTGGGCGGTCCCGACAGGACCGTGGCCTAAGCCTCTTGCGCACACACGCGAGCCCACTGTTCTTCCGAGCAGCGGGCTTTTTTCATTTAGAGCCGTTTTCCAGCCCTCGAGCTGGCGACCATGACCCTCACCGAGTTCGAGTCCATCGTCCGCGAGCAGCTCCCGTCTGACGGGCGGCGGCTAGCGGTGCCGATCTACGCCCGGCGGTCGGCGGACCTGCTCACGCCGGTCTCGGCGTATCTCGCACTCCGCGCTCCTGCGTCGTTTGGTTTTCTGCTGGAAAGCGTAGAAGGTGGCGAGCGGCTGGGGCGCTACTCATTCCTCGGCAAGAGCCCCTACAAGGTGATCGAAAGCCGGGGCGGACGCACCTTCGTCCACCGCCCCGCTGGCGGATACAGCGGCGACGGCGCTCCGCACGAAGTGGAGCAGGTCCCTGGGTCCATCTTCGACGTGCTGGCAGACAGGCTGGCCGCGACCGAGCAGGCGCGCGTGCCTGGCCTGCCGCGTCTCACCTCCGGTGCGGTTGGCTTCATCGGCTACGATGCCGTTCGCCAGCTCGAGACGCTTCCGCCAGGACCACCAGACCTGCTTGGTCTGCCAGATGCCGTTTGGGGCTTCTACGACACCGTAGCGGCCTTCGACCATGTGCGCCGCCAGCTCGTCCTGATGGCAACCGCTTTCGTCGATTCCGACTCCGACCTCGAGCTGGCGTACACGGAGGCCTTCGGGCGGCTGATGGAATTGGAGGAGGATCTCTTTGGAAGCGTCATCGCCCCGGGCGAGCCCGTGCGGCTGCTGGAGCGGGAGCCGCAGCCAAGCGTCGTCCAGAGCGACTACGAGGCCTCCGTCATGAAGGCCAAAGAGCACATTGTGGAGGGCGACATCTTTCAGGTGGTGCTCTCGCAGCGCTTCGCGATGCCGTTCGAGGGCGACCGTTTCAACCTGTACCGCGCGCTCCGACAGGTCAACCCCTCTCCCTACCTCTTTTACCTGGACGTGGATGGCCTCAACGTCCCGGACGCGGACTTTGCGCTCGTCGGGTCCTCGCCCGAAGTCCTGACTCGAGTCGATCCACGCGGAGAGGAGCGCCGCGCCATCGTGCTTCCCATCGCGGGCACCCGCAAGCGCGGCGACACAGAGGACGAGGACATCGCGCTGGAAGCCGAGCTGTTGGCCGACCCCAAAGAGCGAGCCGAGCACCTCATGCTGGTTGATCTTGGCCGAAATGACATGGGCCGCGTCAGCGATGTGGGGGTCTATCTCACCTTTATACCTTATCAAAGATAGGGTTGATTTTGTTGATTTGGTTTTTCAGTGTAAGTGCCAAAGCGCAGCAACGCG
>JBCBZH010000010.1:0-35094 GCA_039815415.1 Bacteroidota bacterium | reverse complement strand
GACGACTACCTCACGAAGCCGTTTGCACCGAGTGAGCTGCGAGCACGGGTGGATGCGCTCATCGCCAGCCGGAAGCGGCTCCGCGAGCGCTGGCAGGGTACGGCGTCGGAATCACCGGTCCCGGTGCTCGCCAGCGCGACGCCCGAGCAGCGCGACCTCGCCGCCGAGCTGGCGATGGTTATCGAGGATCGGATGGACGACGAGACGCTGACCGTGGACGACCTCGCGGAGGCCCTCGGCATGAGTCGCTCGACGCTCTACCGCCGCCTGGAGGGCGTGCTGGAGGGGACGCCGGTCGATCTGCTGCGCGAGGCGAGGTTGGGGCGGGCGGCGGCGCTCCTGGATGCCGATGCTGGGACCGTGAGCGAGATCGCGTATGCGGTCGGCTTCAAGAGCGTGTCCCACTTCGGGGAGCGGTTTCGGGAGCGCTACGGCGTGGCGCCGTCGGCGTACAGGGAGCGCGCAAACGCCTGAGCCGTTCACCAGCTCGAGGCGTGCTCTCGGGCTGGCGACGGTGAACAACGACCCAAACAGCCAGTTTGGGACTCCGGTGAGACGCATCCGATAGAGATTGAGACGCATCCGAGAGCGTGAGCCGGTGGCCCGGGATAGGCTGTTGCATCTGTCCATCTACCGCTCGCCTCATGGCTGCCTTGCGACTCTCCGGTCTCCTGCTTCTCGCCCTCGGGCTGGCGACGCCTGCCCACGCCCAGCCACTCGTCTCTGCCAACCCTCTCACGGCATCGATCGCCCAGCAGGCCGAAGCCGCTGGAGCCTCTGCTTCGTCTGCGACGGCGCTCGCACGGGCCGTGTCGCACGCCGTGCCCACCGAAGAACAGACGCTGAACGCCTCCGACGCCAGCAGTAGAGACCAGTTTGGCATCTCAGTGTCTCTCTCGGGCGACCGGGCTCTGGTCGGAGCCGTTGGTGACGACTGCGCGGACGGAGGTGATTTATGCGGTTCGGCCTACGTGTTCGCCTTCGACGGGAGCAGCTGGGTCGAGGAAGCGAAGCTCACCGCCGCCGCCGCCAGCGCGGACGACCGATTTGGCATCTGGGTGTCTCTTTCGGGCGACCGTGCTCTCGTCGGAGCCCCGCGCGACGCCTGCACGGACGGAGGTGATTTCTGCGGCTCGGCCTACGTGTTCACCTTCGATGGGACGCAGCCGGTAGGCTCGCGGTGGATCGAGGAAGCGAAGCTCACCGCCTCGGACGCCAGCGCGGGCGATCAGTTTGGCTTCTCAGTATCTCTCGTAGGCGACCGTGCTCTCGTCGGGGCCGTTGGTGACGCCTGCGCGGACGGTGATTTCTGCGGCTCGGTCTACGTGTTCACCTTCGATGGGACGCAGCCGGTAGGCTCGCGGTGGATCGAGGAAGCGAAGCTCACCGCCTCCGATGCTAGCAGCATAGACCAGTTCGGCATCTCAGTGTCTCTTGCGGGCGACCGTGCTCTCGTCGGGGCCGTTGGTGACGCCTGCGCGGACGGAGGTGATATATGCGGTTCGGCCTACGTGTTCACCTTCGATGGGAGCAGCTGGATCGAGGAAGCGAAGCTCACCGCCTCGGACGCCAGCGCGGGCGATCAGTTTGGCATCTTGGTGCTCTCGGGCGACCGTGCTCTCGTCGGAGCCCCGGGCGACGCCTGCGCGGACGGAGGTGATATATGCGGTTCGGCCTACGTGTTCACCTTCGATGGGAGCAACTGGGTCGAGGAAGCGAAGCTCACCGCCTCGGACGCCAGCACGGGTGACCAGTTCGGCGCCTTTGTGTCTCTCTCGGGCGACCGGGCTCTCGTCGGGGCCTTTACTGACGTCTGTGCGAATGGAGGCCGCGCGTGCGGCGCAGCGTACGTGTTCGCCTTCGACGGGACGCAGCCGGTAGGCTCGCAGTGGGTCGAGGAAGCGAAGCTCACCGCCTCGGACGCCAGCACGGGTGACGTGTTCGGCCGCTCGGTGTCTCTTGCGGGCGACCGGGCTCTCGTCGGGGCCCCTGGCGACGCCTGCGCGGAAGGTGATTCCTGCGGTTCGGTCTACACGTTCATCTTCCCGCCGTCCAACGACGCGCTTGCCACCAACACCCGTATCAACGGGGCCGGCACCATCACGGGCTCCAACCGCGCCGCTACGGTCGATAGCGGCGAGCCGGAGGCGTCGTGCCTCAGCAGCGGCGCCACCGGCGCCTCGGTCTGGTGGGCCTTCCAGCCCCTCGTCACAGGCACCGCTACGCTCGACTTCGCCAACTCCACCTTTGACACCGTCGTGTCGCTCTACGCCTTCGAGGATGGGAGCCTCACGGAGGTCGCCTGCAACGACGATGCTGTCGAAAGCGTCCTCACCTCGCGCCTGGAGGCTGTTCCGGTGGAGGCCGGTGTCATCTACGTCATCCGTGTGGCGGGCTTCGACAACGGCACGGGCCCGGCGCAGGGCGCCATCTCGTTCGAGCTGACGTTCGCCGACCCGCCCCTCAACGATCCGTTCGCTATCGCACTCGGCCCGCTCACACTCGATGAGACGGTCTCAGCCACCAACATGAACGCGACGCTCGAGGACGGCGAGGCGGAGGCCTCGTGTCTGACGGGTGGCTCCACGGGCGCCTCGGTCTGGTGGTTCGTGCGGCCTCCGGCAGCGGGCATGGTGTCGTTCGACTTCGCGGCCTCGGACTTCGACACGGTCGTGTCGTTCTACCCGGACACCAACCCGGTGCTGCCAGCGCTCAGCGACGAGCTAGCGTGCAACGACGACGTGTCGGAGAGCGTGCGGACCTCGCGCCTGGTGGACGTGCCAGTAGAAGAGGGCCAGCAGTACGTGCTGCGTGTGGCCGGCTTCGACAACAGCGTCGAGGGTCCTGAGACCGGCACGGTGGCCTTCGACTACACGTTCACGCCTGCGGTGGCGAGCGAGGACGCAGCCGAGGTCGCCCTCGAGCTGGTGGTCTCGCCCAACCCGGTCGCCAGCTCGTTGGCGGTGTCCGTGACGCTGGCAGAGCCGCAGGCGGTGACCGTAGAGGTAGTGGACGCGCTGGGCCGCCGGGTAGCGGTGCTGGCCGACGGCCGTCGGCCAGCAGGCGCCTCGAGCTGGCGGTGGGACGTGGATCGCCAGCCCGCGGGGGTGTACGTGGTGCGGCTTCGGGCGGGCGAGGAGGTGCGGACCGAGCGCGTGACCGTCGTGCGGTAGGCGCCTGCCCGTCGCCAGCTCGAACACGGCCCGATGAGCTGGCGACGGGCGGAAAACAGCCTGAAGAGGCGGTTTGGGACTCCGGTGAGACGCATCCGAGAGAGATTGAGACGCATCCGAGAGCGTGAGCCGGTGGCCCGGGATAGGCTGTCGCATCTGTCCACGCACTCCTGTACCCATGGTCGTTTTGCGACGCTCGATCCTTCCTCTTTTCCTCGCCCTCGGGCTGGCGATGCCCGCCAGCGCGCAGGCCCTCAAGCTCGCCTCCGATGCCCCGCGCCCGTTGGTGTTCGCGACCTCCGACCCGGCGCCCCGTGCCGCCCGCCCGCCCGTCGAGCTGGTGACCGATGGGTCGTTCGAGGGCGGCTCGCCCAACACGGCATGGGCGTCCACGAGTGATCAGACGCCGCCGGTCAGCCCCTTCTGCACACTAGGGATCTGTGGCGGCCCAGCTCCCCGAACTGGAGACTGGCACGCATTCTTGGGCGGGGTCGGCACCAACGAGTCGATGTCGGTCTCGCAGACCATCACGATTCCGGCGGATGCCACCAGCGCGCTGCTCACGTTCTACCTCCAGCTCGGCGTCGGGGGCGACGCGACCGGGCAGTTCGGCTTCATTCTCGACAGCACGCCGATCCTCGCCTACACCCAGGATGATGTCGGGTCGTTCGCCGACTACACGGTGCAGACCGTCGACCTGTCGGCCTTTGCAGACGGCCAGCCCCATACGCTCGGGTTCGTTGCCATCGAAGTCGCGGGGACGGAACAGGGGGCCTTCTTCTCGGCGCTCGTCGATGATGTGTCACTGATCGCAGAGGTCCCGTCGACCACCGGAGGCAATGGGCCGGTCAATGACTTCCTCTTTGCCGCCGCGCCGATTGCCGCGCCGGACACCTTCGTGACGGTATCAAGTGTGGGAGCCGATGCCGAGGACGGCGACTTCAACCCCGCGGCATCGTGTGTGAGCACGGGGTCCGATGGCAACAACGCCCTCTGGTGGGCCTTCCTGGCGACCGGCGCCGGGAGTGTGGAGGCCATGGCGCGAGGGGTCGGAGCTGATCCGGTTGACACCATCGTGTCGGTCCTCACGCTGGGCGAAGATGGGACCCTCACAGAGGTGGCCTGCAACGATGACACAACCACGGGGAATCCGGACGATGGGTCTCGCACTGCCTTCGACGTGACGCCGGGGACCCGGTACTTCGTTCGCGTGACCGGCTTCAATGGAGAAGAGGGAGACCTCGTTGTCGGCATTGGAGGAGCGAGTGGATTGGTGCGCACCTACGTCACAGGGGCCCACAACGACAACCTCGGTTTCTCTCCGGGGGCTCTCCAGTTCTCCAGGGTACCCGCCGACTACCCCGACACCAACGTGGGCGCGACCGAGGAGACGAATGAAGCTCTGGCCTCCTGTGTAGGCGACGGCAATGACGGGCGCAATTCGGTCTGGCGGATCTTTGTCTCTCCAGCCAACGCCTCTGTAACCCTTGATCTGGAGGGGTCCACCTTCGACACCATCCTGTCGGTGTATCGGTCCGACGGCGTAAGCCTCGTCGAAGAAGTCGCCTGCAACGACGACGCCGGAGACGGCATCCGGACCTCGCGTGTGACGTTCGACGCGACCGCGAACACGATCTACGCCGTCCGCACGGTCGGATTCAATGGTGACTCGGGTGCCATCCTGTACGGGCTCGAGGTCGCGCCGGCCACCGCTGCCGAGAGCGGCACTGGAGCCACGGCCTCACGCCTGGCTGTGGCCCCCAACCCCATCGCCAGCTCGGCGCAAGTGAACTTCACGGTGGGCACGGCGCAGCCCGTGCGCGTGGGCCTCTACGACCTGCTGGGCCGCGAGGTGAGGACGCTCCACGATGCGCCCGTGGTGGCGGGCCAGCCGACGACCCTCCGGTTCGAGACGGCCGGGCTGGCGCCGGGCGTGTACGTGGTGCGGGCCTGGGGGCCGGAGGTGCATCTCGCCGAGCGCGTGACGGTGCTGCGGTAGGTCCGATTCGAGTTCGCTCTCCCTTCTGTGGTGGGGGGGAGGGCGTGCTCCCGTGGGTGGCTCCGGCTTCGGGGCCGCCCGCGTTCGGTTTCGCCAGGCGGGGGTGAGCTAGGGCGAGAGCCGAATCGAGTCCACCACACGGTCGTACAGCGCCTTCTGCTCCGCGCTGGCGGTGCTCGCCAGCTCGAGAAACGTCAGGGTGAGTCCCACGCCGCCTGGTGAAGGCTGGACGCAGTAGCTGTGGACGTGGCAGGCGCCGGAATAGGTATCGACGCCGCCCCCGCAGTAGGTCGCGGTTCGGCTGTACACACCGCTTGCGTTCGGAGTACTGAACCTGCGCTTTTCATCCGGTGGCCCGTCCATCTCGCTGTCCGGCTGTGAGGCGCAGGTCGTGCCATCGCGGTACGCGAAGACGCCGGGACCCATCTCGCCCACCTTGTTGCCGCGTGCGTCGAACATCTGGCCGTTCGTCGCCCGCCAGCTCCTCGGAATCTCGACAGACACCTGGACGCGGTTTAATGCCGTTGTTTCTTGATAGACGCCTTGGATAAGGGTGTAGATCGAGAACGTTCCCAACTCGGCGCGTGCCATCGAGCTGGCGGGAGAGCGCTCAAGAGGCACGGGCTCTGGCGGGGGCGCCGGAGTGGGCTCTGGCGCCGGGGGTGGCTGAGACGGGCTGGTGGGAGGTGGAGTCTGTGCGCTGTGTGTCTGCGCGCTGGGCCGCTGGCGCGAGAGCGTGTCCGGCGCCGGGCGCGTGCCGGGTCGGAATCGGTCCAGAAAGGTTTGCCTTCCATTGGGAACCACATCTGTGGTGTCAGACTGGGGCAAGACCCCGCGCGTTCTCAGGTCCCGAACGGCGTCCATCGGCGTCCAGCCGTAGAGCAGGAAGGCGGCCCCGGCGAGCGCTCCGCAGAAGAGAAGCGCCAGCCCGAAGACCCATCCGCACCCGTTCCGCTTCTTCTTCGTGGGGGGCGTAGTGGCCGGACGTGGCGGTGGGGATGCAGGCGCGTCAGACGGCGGAGCCTGAGCATCGGACGGCGGCGGGGTGTTCTGTGGCGGCTGCGGTCGAGCTGGCGGGGGCGGCTCAGGGGTCTGCGGGGGTGGGGATGCAGCGGGCGGGGCGGCACGTTTCGGCGGCGGGCGACGTGGCGGTGGAGCCTCGGGTTGAGGGCGTTCTGGAGCCGGTCGAGGCGCGCCACAGGCTCCGCAAAACCGATCCTCTGGCCTGAGCTCCGCTCCGCACGAGGCACAGGCGACGAGTCGGATCGGTTGCGCGGCGCCACATGTTGGGCAGAACCGGGCCGAAGCCGCAACGGGAGACTGACACGATGGGCACGTCGGCATGGCTCAGGCAACGCGATGACCGCAGGAGGTACAGAAGGACGCACCGGGCGTGAGCGCCGCGCCGCACTGGGTGCAGAATCCGGCAGGCTGTGGAGCGAACGCGGCCCCACAGACAGTGCAGAAGGCAGCGCCGTCTCTCCGGGGCGCTCCGCACGAGTCGCAAGTCTCGCCAGCTCGAGCTGGCGCCTCCGGCTGGCGCGCCTCCTGCCGGTTCGGCTCGGGCTGGCGATCCTCAGCAGGCGCCTGGGGCATAGGCCTTGGATCAGGGAGCCACGTCGAGGCAGGGACAAGCATCCGGTCCGCCAGCTCGTCGGCGAGGGTGTCGAGCGTGACGGTACGGATGAGGATGTGGCCGGGCACGCTCCGGTCCAGGCACAGCGCCAGCCCGCCCGCGCGCACCAGCACGATGCGGTGCCCCACCACAGGGCCGTGCTCGTCGCGGTGGGTCTGCTGCCACTGCAGTCCCAGTGGGTCGAGTCGCCCGTCGTACACCAGCCGCCGTGTCACGCCGAGCGGCACGAGGCCTCGTGGACCGGAGCCCAGAAGTCCGTGGTCGACGAGCTGGCGAAGGGCGGTGCGGAGGGCCTCGTCCGTGGGGGGCGTGGGCGTGTCAGTGAGCACGGGGAGGGCTGTCAGCCCGGCATCCAGCCCGGTGATGCCCCACCACTGCTGAATGAACGCCACGATGTCGCCCGCAGGCGCGGGGTCATCCGGGCGAGCGGTGCCGTCCCAGACGCGTGCACGGGCATGGTCGATGGTGCCCAGCCAGGCCGCCGCTGTAGTGAGGTCCAGGTGTGCCTCGAACGGCAGGTGGCTCGCCAGCGCGAGGGCGTCGAGCGCCGGGCCCTTGACGATGTTGAGGGCGTCCTGGACGTCGAGTGGGGCGATGAGGTGGAGGCGGCCATCGCTGCCTCGGTTCAGGGCCACGAGAGAGCCACTGACGGCGGCGCGGGGGCCATAGAGCGTCGCCTCGGCGCGTGTCGTGAGGGTCCAGTGGCGGACCGTAAGCACCACCTCGGGGTTGAGGAGCACGTCGAGCGCTTTGGCGAACGCCGGGCGGAGCTGCGTCGGGTCGCGAGCGTCGAGGGCGCGGCTGGCGGCGAGGGCCTGGACGGTGACGGCATCGAGAGGCGCTGGCGGATCGAGGTGATGGAATGGGGCCAGCGGACCCGGTCGGCTCTCCTGGCGGCGGCGCAGCAGATACGCCAGCGCGCTGGCGGGCATCGGGGCGTAGGCGAGGGTGGGGGCGGTCTCGGTCATGTTCAGAAGCCCGCTGTTTCGTCTTCGGCCCCCGGTCGCGTGAGGGCGCCAATCTGGCCGGTTCTCAGTCCGCCCGCCTCGGGCGCAGTCACCGGTCGGCTCCACTTAAGCCCTTCATTCTGCCATGCGATGGCCGTCATGGCTTCGCTCGTCGAGCGGTACCCGAGGTCTCGCAGCTCCGCCTCCACACGCGAAAGGGCCTGCGGCGTGGCGTCGGTGCCCACCGGTGCGCGCCCGATGATCGCCATCGCCCGTGCGGCCCGCGGGTTGATGGGCGGTGGCTCGAGGCCTTGTGCCCTGTAGCCGTCGCGGAGCGCCATGTACTCGGCGATGCCCTTCTGGGATTGTGCCAGTGCCTCAGGCGGGTTGTTGCGGTAGAAGTCCGATTTCTCCTGCCACATCCTCGCGTACCCCTCGGGGTCCGCCAACCGGTCCGTGCCACCTTTGACGTCGAGGACGTTGGCGTGGCCCTGCGCCGCCTCAGCTCGAGGTCTCCCGTCAGGACCCACCACTCGCTGCACGGTCTGGTCTGTGTTACCCCGGCTGGCCTCCATGTGGAAGCGGTCGGTAAAGAGCTGGTTGTGGGCCTCGGCCCAGGCGTGATGGCGCCCGTGCTCGCCTGCCGCATCGAGCATCTGCTGGGGCGACATGCCATCAACGGCTTGACGCGAATGCCCCTCGCGCAGCAGCCCTTCGTGGAGGCGATCGAAGTAATCCGGGTAGGTCTCTGGCGTGATGGACTTGCCTCCCTCCGTCGCGATGGCCTGCGTGTGCTGGTAAAAATCGGAGAGGGCCTGCTGCTCCCAGTGCGTGCGAGGCACCTCGATGCGTTGCATCACAGGCTGGCGATTCTCATCCAGAACGGGGCGGCCCTGACCGTCCACGCGGGGGCGTTCAATCACCAGGCGGGCGTCGCGGTCGGCGCCCAGCGACGGCAGCTTGCCTGGGGTTGAGAAGGGGTCCATTACGAGGCGGTCGCCGGGGCGAAGGAGGCCTGCTTCCTGCAGGCGCGGCGTGACGGCGTTGATGGTGTTGCGGTCGGCGGGGCCGTAGAGGTCGTTCGTCCGGGTGCGGACGATGGCGTCGCGAAGGCCGGGATGGTTTGGGTCGTCGAGTGTTTTCCCTGTCCGGCTTCCGGCCGTGTCGCGGAGTTGATCCAGCGCATCTCGCGCGTTGACGAACGACTCGGTTCGGGGATTGCCGTCAGGGTCGAAGCCTACGACGCGGTCGTGCTGGGTCTGGGCGAGCCGCTGGATGGCCTGGGACTGCTGCTCGAGGGTGGTCGGGGCCGTGCGCTGCGCGTGCCCGTCCGCCAGCGCGTCGCGGGCACGCTGCTCATCCCGTGAGGCCCGTCCAAGTTCGCGAGCGGCATCGGTTTCGGCCCCCACAATCTCCGAAGACCGTCCCGCCACTCGCCCGCCAAGCTGCCCGCCAGCTCGAGTGACGAGATCGCCTGCAAGGCCTTCCATGAACCCGTCCCGGAAGGTCCCGCCGTTGACGGCCACCGAGGTCGCACCTGCGGTCGTTGCGTTGACCATGGCGCCCGTGGCCGTTCGAGTCGCACCCGGTGGAAGCATCGCATCGACGCCTTCGCCCGCTAGGCCCCCGGCGGCTCCGATGACGCCGCTTGCGAGGGCGCGTCGGCCATCGCCGGTGCGGATATAGGTCTCAGCGGCATCGGTGGCAGCGGGCAAGAGGACTCGCACCGTGCTTGACGTGCCGGGCAGGCCCGTCACGGTCCCTACCGCTCCGTCCTTGGCGCCCGACAGGAAACCTCCGGCTGTCCGCCGGGCGATCTCAGCCGCATCCTTGCCTTGCGCGTGCGCTTCGGCGCCCTCGGAGGCGCCCTGGATCGATCCCATCCCCGCTGCGGACGCGGCCACGCCTGCCAGTACACCATGGGCGGCCACCACCTGTCCACCCACGGCCATCAGCGCGCCCCGCGACGCCATCTCGACGCCGCGCGCGGTCCACTCTCCCATGGCGAGGCGCTGCTCGTATTCGATCTCCGCTTGGGCCGTGCGCGTGCCTTCCTGGATCTGATCCCGAAGCGACTCCCGATACAGCGCCTCGAGCTGGCTGGAGTCGCCTTGGTCGGCGGCATCCTGGGCGCGTTCCCAGCGCTCCATCCAGGCCGAATCGACGCGGTTGTTCTCGATGATGCGGTCCAGCCCTCGGTCGATGTTGGCTTCGCGAGCGCGCCGCGCCTCGGCTTCTCGTCGGGCGGATGCCTCGGCCTCGCGCTCGGCAGCGTACCGCTCCTCCCGCTGTGCCCGGTTGCGGGCAAAGGCCTCCTCGGTCTCGCGCTCCCACTGTTCGATCTCGCGCTGGCGAGCTGCGATCTCGCCCTTCCGTTCTGCAATGAGCCGCGCCGCCTCGCCGGGTGTGACCCAGCCCTCATAGTCGTGCCAGACCTGACCGGGCTCGCCACCCTCGTAGGTGCCATCGTGGATGAGAAGCGGTTCGCCGGTGTCTGGGTCCACGAGCGAGGGGTGATACTGCTCGCCAGGAGCTGACTCTACGGTCGGCTCCTCTGGCGCAGGCGGCTCTTCGGTGGCAGGAGCCTCCGATGCTCCATCCGCGAGACTGGAGAAGTCCCATCCGCCTCCGCTCATCACGCCGCCGAGGGCCCCTCCGATGGCGCCCCCGGCCACGGCAGAGGGAACGGCTCCCGCTCCCCAGATCAGGACGGTCGAGGCACCCGCGGAGCCGAGCCAGTTGATGAGCGAGGCGTCGCCCGGTTGCTCCCACCAGCCGCCATCGTCGGCCCACGCGAGGGGCACGTCGGCGAGCAAGAGCGCCGGAAGCACCAGCCCGACGATCAGCGATGCCGCCTGAGCCGGTGTCCCGCCCCGGCTGAGGACGAGTGCCGCACCGCCACACGCCACCGCGGCCACCAGAAGCACCATCGGGCTCTGCACGTAGTACCCGACCCCCAGCGCGAGAATGGTCCCAATCACACCCACCGCCATCGCCAGCCCGCTCGGGCTGGTAGCTCCCGACGGCTGGAACAGCTTTGCGATGGCGTAGACCGCGCGCATCCCGAGACGCACCAGCACTTGGCCCAGGATGGAGGGCAAGTACACCAGCAGCCCGATGGCGAGCAGTGCCCCAAAGCCGGGTCCGATCACCTGCCGCGCCAGCAGCGCCACCGCCGCGCCCCACAGCAGATGCACCCGCGCGCCGGACCCGTCGCGCTGGAACAAGAGGCCGAGCTGGCGAGGAAGGGCCGCCAGCTCGCTCCCGAAGCGCTTGAGGCCCACCGACCGGACGTACCCGAACAGGCTGAATACGATGGTGCTTGCGATGGCGATGCCGAGCGAGCCCAGCAGCACGTTGCCCTCGCCCACCCCTACGCGCCCCTCGGGCACGCGAAAGCCGTCGTAGGCGAACATCAGCAGGAGCGTGTTGAACAGGTAGCCCCCCACGGCGCCCAGAAGTGCATAGAACACCACCTGGGTCGTGTTCGTCCGCAGCCACCGGCCCACAGCCGCCACGGTCTCTCTGAAGGTCGTCGGGCTGGCGGTGCTCATCGGGCGTCCTCGACGGGTTCCACGATCAGGAACGAGCTGTGGGTTCGGCCCTCGGTCTGGACGCGCGCCTGGAAGATGCCTGAAGAGTCGGGCCGGAACGTTGCTTGTTCCCCAGCCTCCAGACGAAAGGTGTCCAGTGGGAGCACCTCAACGAGCACGGTCATGTCCGATGGATTCGCCAGCCCGACGGCCTCGCCTCGGTTCACTCGTACCCAGTCCGGGTTGAGGTGGACGCCCTCCACGCGGAAGCTGTCCGCCATCCGGCGCGCGTCGCGCTGGTGGGCTTCGGGCTGGAGGGCCGGGCTGAACAGCGCCGCCAGCCCGAACGCCAGTCCGGCGAGCGTGACACCCGTCGGCACCGAGTCCAGCCATGCACGCGTCCGGTCCCACCGCTGCACCAGCAGGCCGAGCGGGAGCCCGTACGCCACGTGCCCGAGATACGCAATCCCAATGGCGGTAGGATTGTTGGACAGGTTGAAGATGGGACCGAAGGGCGAGAACAACGCGATGGTCTCGAGGAGCATGGCCCACGCAACGCCCCAGCCCCAGTGCCGTCCGCGCGCCACCAGCGCGTACATCACACCGAACGTGATACCGTTCGAGAAGTGGTACGCCCAGCCCGTAATGAGCGTCCACACGGAGGATTGCGCGGCACCCGCGATCCACACGCCGTACGCCTCGATGGGTGCGAACACGCGGAGCCCTCCCAGCAGAAACGGCACCCGGATCAGGTCGTAGCCGAACGTGCCCAGCAGGCCGCCCAGCGCTCCGATGGCGAGGGCATCGGCCACCTCCACAGGGCCGCCCCGGCGTCCCCAGGCCCACACGCCCACCAGCCCGACGGCACAGGGCACGAAGAGCCACAGCGTCACCGCCTGCATGGACGCCAGCCCGTACATCTTGGCGAGCAGCGCCCCCCCTGAAGGGATGCATGCCAGCGCGCAGATCATCCGCAGGGCGCGCTGGGATGGAGTGGAAGAGGGCATCGAACTGAAGTCGGCTCCGCGCACAATACGGGAGCCGTGCGATTCCGATCAACCGCTATCTACCTATACGCCTTTGGGTTGGCTTGTTCAGGGTGACGAGCTGATGTCAGGCAGTGGCGTGCGCAGCCTCGGTCAAGGCGTCCACCAACTCGAGGTTCTCCCACGGGAAGCTGTCGCGTCCGAAGTGGCCGTAGGCCGCTGTGTTGCGGTAGGTCGGACGCACACCGCTATCTGGGTCAATCAGCCCGAAGCGGGCGATGATGGCAGCGGGCTTGAGGTCCACCGTCGAGCTGACGACCTCGGCGAGCTGGGCGTCGGTCAGGCCGTGCTTGGCCGTGCCGTTGGTCTCCACGCGGATCGACACTGGCGCCGGAACGCCGATGGCGTAGGCGACCTGCACCAGCGCCTCGTCCGCTAGCCCAGCAGCCACGAGGTTCTTGGCAACATGGCGCGTGGCGTAGGCTGCGCTGCGGTCCACCTTGCTCGGGTCCTTGCCCGAGAAGGCGCCCCCGCCGTGGGCGCCCTTCCCGCCGTACGTGTCCACGATGATCTTGCGCCCTGTGAGCCCAGTGTCGCCGTGCGGGCCGCCGATCACGAACGTGCCCGTCGGGTTGACGTGCAGGATCAGGTCGTCGTCCACCAGCTCGCTGGGGAGCACGGCGGGCAGAACGTGCTGGCGAATGTCGGCTTTGATCTGCGCGAGTGTGGCGTCGTCATCGTCTGGATTGATCTCGTCGTGTTGCGTCGAGATGACGACGGTGTGGATGCGACGGATGGTGCGGTCATCGTCCTCGTACTCGACCGTCACCTGGCTCTTGGCATCCGGACGGAGGTAGGTCATCACTTCGCCGGCCTTGCGGATCTCCGCGAGTCGCTTCACCAGCCCGTGCGAGAGCATCAAGGCCATCGGCATGAGCGTCTCCTCATCCTCACGGGTGGCGTAGCCGAACATCATGCCCTGATCGCCTGCGCCTTGCTCCTGGTGAAGCCCGGCATCATCATCCACGCCCTGCGCGATGTCGGCGGACTGCTCGTGGATGCTGACGAGCACGCCGCAGGAGCGGGCGTCGAACTGGAGCGTAGGGTCGGTATAGCCGATTTCCTCGATGGTGGTCCGCACCACCTCCTGCACGTCCACGTAGGTCTCGCTCGTGACCTCCCCGGAGACGACCACGAGGCCTGTTGTGCAGAGCGTCTCGATGGCACAACGACTCGAGGGATCGCCTTCGAGGAAGGCGTCCAGGAGTGCATCTGAGATCTGGTCAGCGACCTTGTCGGGATGGCCCTCCGAGACCGATTCAGAGGTGAACAGCGTGGGCATAGAGCGAAAAGAAAGTCGAGAGGCGCGAAGATAGACCGGGCTGGAAGGGAGCGACTCTACTCTGCGGGATCTACACAGCCCTCCGGGCAGCGGGCGAAGAGAAGCAACTCATCCGTAGCGTGCAGAAGCTCATAGTGGATGCTGTTCTGGAGATCTTGGAGAACCTCAGCGTCTGGAGTGGTGAGGGCATAGCCCGCTCCGACCTGCGACGCGTACTCATTCCAGGTTGGGAGGTCGTTCGGCCCTCGAGTGGCGCTTCGCCGAGTGTGATAGATCGCGTTCCGAGGGTCGGCGGATGTAATCAGGATGGCATCCTCTGGTGTCTGGCTGCGGATGTAGTGGAACATCGTGGCGTGGTCGGCGGGGACTGCAGGCTTTGGTTGGAGCTGCGTCCACTCCATGAACTGCCACGTGAACGAAAACAGCGCAAGGCTCAGAAGGGCTGCCCAGGATCCCCAAAGTCGGGCGGGGCGGGATCGGCTCATCCTCCATACACCTACGACGAGGTACAGGTAGTAGAGTGGATACACTGGATAGAGATACCGGGGGTAGTAAAACGTCCAGGGGAGTAGGCTCGCGATGTACAGGGGCGCGAAGGCTTCTGAGGGGCCGAGACGCTTCCGAGATCTGTAGATGAATCCGAACACGACGATGCCCGCCGCGACGATCATGATGAGGTGCTTGAACACACCAGGGCCTGGGATCCTCCAGAGGGAATAGCTTCCCCGGATGTAGTCCGAGGCACGAGCAGGGATGCGTTGAGGGATCTCGCGGATCTGATCCAAGAGGTTCTCCTGAACGAGAGAGGCATAGCTTGGGGAAGCAACAGCCTCCGCGCTGGCGACCGTCGTTGGTTCACCCACATCGTAGAGCGCCACGGCGCCGACGAGAGCGATACCCACGCCAAGGGAAATCCATGCATGGCGTGGGACCGAGCGTTCGCGGATGAGGCTCGAAATCAGGATGGCAGGGAAGAGAAGGAGTCCGAGACTCCGCGTGGCGACGGCTCCGGCGACGGCAATCCCTGCAAGCACGGCCCATCGGACCGACCGGCTCGACCGGTAGGATGCCCGCTCGGCAGCGAGGAGCGAGAGCATCACAAGGAACATGAACAGGGGATCCGACCGCGGGCTCCATCCCAGGACGATGAGGCTTGGCTGGAGTCCCACCAGAACGGCGAGGACCGCCGCGTGGGCGTCAGGTAGCCAGCCCCGGGCGAGCGTTGCCGTAACCCAGGCCGTTCCCAGGAGCAGGAGGGAGGCCAGAGCCCCGTGCGCAGCGGTGCTGGTCCCAATCAGTGGAAGGACAAGGGCAAGCAGGACTGGGTATCCGATTGGATACGCAGCAGGGGCTGTGAACTTGTGGGGGCTCGGGATGTAGCCGGTTTCGGCGTAGGGCCTGCCGGACAGCAGGTTCTCGGCGTGCATCAGGTACTGGTATGCATCTCCCCACCACTGGTCTTCCTGAAAGACCAGCAGGTGAAACCCGAACAGTCCCAGCATCAGACCACCCACGATAGGGTGGAATCCAACCTCAATCGACCGGAGGCGAGCCCTCACCGTTCGAAACAGGGGGCGTCGGGTGGTGGAGTACGGCATCAGGTGGATCGAGAGGTGGTGGCATACCCGACCACGTTCGCAATCTGCGACATGGCCATCAGGCCCACGAGGGGCCATGCACGAGCTCCCTCGGCTCTGCGGAAAGGATATCGGATCAGGTCTGTATAGAACGAGAGAGGCTCTGGCTCGAGTCCGGTCTGGTGAGGTCGGAGGTGGTGGTAGTGGCGGGCTCCACGGCCATAATTGGCGTGCTGGCGCCAGAAAGACCTCAGCGTGAGAGCGTGTGCATGGTGAAGGATGGCCTCCGAGACATGTGCGAAAGGGCGGCCTGATTCATGCCAGCGGGCACACAGGTCCCGGTCTTCACCCGCTGCCAGCGGAAACGTCTCGTCGAAGCCGCCCAGCGCTCGGAATCCCTCCGCCGGCATTGCGAGATTGTTCGACGCAACCAGAGGTGCATGTCCGCTCTGGGGCGCGAAGTAATCGTATAGGTAGTCAATCAGGAGTTGACTGGCGGTCGAGAAGACGTTGTCTGGGAGTGCATTTAGCGTTTGGCCGCCAAGCAGGCAGTCGGGCTGGCGGCGGTGCGCGTCGGCGAGCGCATGCAGCCATCCCGGAGTGGGGAGGCAGTCGTCATCAGTGAATGCGAGCAGGGAGCCTATCGCCAGCTCGGCGCCTCGGTTGCGCGCTGCGGCAGGTCCAGCATTGACCTGCCGAATCAGCCGAATGGGGGCCAGGTCCTGGAACGGCGCCACGAGGTCGTCAAGCGGTTCTGCGCTGCCGTCATCAACGATGATCACCTCGTGCAGGTCTTGAGGGTAGTCCAGCGCCGCCAGCGCGGTAAGTGTGGCACGAAGCGGCCCCGGCCGGTTATACGTCGGGACGACGACGCTGATCACGAGATGCGAGTCCGACATCAGAGTGACCAGTCTGACCATGCTCGGCCCGTAAAGGCTCGCCAGCTTGCTACGTCGTCCGCCAACTGATCGGCGATGATGGCATGAAGCGCATCGTCAATGTGGGGGCGTTCCAGAGGGACCGAGAACGGGCGGTAGAGAGCGTCCATGAGCGGCCAGCGGTAGCGAGGCGGGACCAGGTTCACCGCTCGCATCGGCCATGTCTTTGCCAGTCGCTTTCCTAAGGTGGACCGCTGGCGCTTCTGGCTAGTGGCGTGATGCTCATGCTCGAACCGGGGATCCCATACCTCGGAGTCAACTCCGATGAAGGCGAAGATCTCCTGGAGGGTCTCCCGACGATGCGTTCTCAGGTCCATCTGATCCATGATGAGAATGGACTCGGCATCATAGTAGGAGAGGTAACGCTCGATCTGGCGATAGTACTGGCTCCGGGCGATGTAACTGGAGTCGGGCTGGCGCAGGGCGACATCCAGAGGGCGTTCCTCGAAGCCTCGAGAGACATCGTGGCAATAGTGTGAGACCAGCCGGTCGACGGGGTCACGGACGAGGTAAATCAGGCGGATGTCTGGCAAGAGGTCGTGCATCCGCTCCGGGATGGAGTCGTACTGCGGGTAGCACGTGTACTGTGGTGAGGCTTCGCCACGGACAGGCCTCTCGGCATCGAACTGACGGCGGTACCAGTCCGCCCCTCGCTTCCAATTCCACCCATCCGCGAAGAACGCCAACTCCTTGTCCTTCGACATCGAGATCTCGGGATGGAGGCTGAGGTACGCGTGCAGGCTCGTCGTCCCGCATTTCATCGCGCCGAGGATGATGAACGTCGGCAGCGCTCCCTGCGATGGAGAGCGCTGTAGTCGGGGGGACAGGCGAGGCATCATGGAATCCAACGAGAGCGGCCAGCGCAGGCGTCCGGTTGTGTGCCGGCGCGCCGAGGAGCGGATCTAGAAGAACAACAACGTCGCATCATTGAGACGCTCGCACGATCTACACCTATCCCTCTCGCCGAGGGTAAGGGCCCATCGAGCTGGCGCGCGCAGTCAGGATTGAGGAACAGGACGGAGGGATTGAAGCAGCGTGATCACCTGATGGGCCGCCCGGACGCCCCCCGGAAGGCTGAGCCACATGGCGATGTAGACGCTTCCGAAAAGAGCGGCGCTGGCTGCGAGCCCGAGCACCGCCGAGTCCGGGATCCACGGCATCGCCAGCCCGACGCTGATCGCTGCGGTCAGTGATCCGACAACGGGGCGCCACGAGGCGGCTGCGAGGTCCTGCATGCGAACGGCCGATCCGCGGATGGCGACGATCATCTCGGGCACCACGAGTAACGCCGTGGCCGTGAAGAACCCGGCGGCGACTCCCAACGCGTCCCACTGCACGCCGATGACCACGGCGACGACGTACACGGGCGTCGAGACCAGCCCCCACCGGAGCTGGAGCTGCGTCCGGCCTTCGGCGAGGAACAGCCATTGCGCCACCTTCGAAAAGCAGCGCAACGCCGCTGCCGCCGATAGCCACTGAAGGAGGGGAATGGCATCGATCCACTGATCGCCTAGAAGCACACGGACCACAGGGTCGGCAGCGGCGGTCACGAACGCGAGCGTTGGCAGGGCCACGCCAAGCACGGGGAGAACGCTGCGCCTTACATAGGCCCGGAACAGGGCAGCGTCGTTCTGAACGCGGCTCAGGCCCGCTACGGCAACGCCAAGAAGGGGGCGGAAGACCTGTTGAAGCGGGAAGAGCGACCACCGAAACGCATTGTCATACAGGCCAAGTGTACTGGCTCCGCCGACGAGGCCTACCAGCACGCGGTCCAGATGGCGACCAAAGTGCTCAATAATTCCGAAGCCCGAATACGAGAACCCGTAGCTGGTGAGCACGCGGAGCCCGGAATGCTTCCAGGTCCGAGGCTTAAAGGACGGCCACCAGCCCGAGAGGGCAATGCGAAGTCCAGACAGCAGGGCGTTCGTAACAGTGAGCTGGAGAACAAGGGCCCACGGTCCTAGGCCGCGCCACGCTGCGATCACGCCGACCGTCATTCCTACCGCCTCGGCTCCGATACCGATTCCAGCGAGGGTCCCAAACCGCATCTGGCGCATCAGGAGTGCGTTCTGAGGAGCCCCGAGAGCCAGAATGAACAGCGCCCCAGCGGTCGCAGCGGTCAGAAGCGTCACCCGAGGCTCGTCGAACAGAAGGGCCAGGAGCGGGCCTCCAGCGGCCATAGCAAGGCAGAGCGCGCCGCTCAGGCCCACGGTCATCCAGAACAGGGCGTCGGCGGCTTCCGGGCGAATCTCCTCACGGTGAACGAGGGCCATGGGGAGGCCGAAGTTCTTGAGGCTGTTGACGATGGCCGACAGCACAGCCACCATGGCGATCAGGCCAAAGTCTTCCGGCGTGAGCAGCCTGGCGAGCGTGGCCGTCGAAGCAATGCTGAGCACGAGAATGCCGCCGCGCTCGGCAAAGCGGACAAACCCTGACCGCACCGAGCGGCGGCCGACATCGTCTCGCACCGTGCGAACGTCCAGGTGACCAGAGGGCGGCTTAGACACGAGGGATCAGCTCGCGCTGGCGAAAGTCCTCAGCCATCTGATGGATGGAGTCCTCAATGGCCCAGCTGGGTGCGTAGCCGAAATCACGTTCTGCCTTCGCCGTCGAAGTTGCGCGGTCGAGAACGAACAGCTCACGCTGGTGAGCGCCGCGCAGCGTTCGGCCCGTCCAGCGGAACAGGCGGTCCTCGGCCTCGAGGTAGAGCCGATGCAGAAGGGCCGGAGGTCCCGGTGGCGGCGGTGGCACACCGAGTTCCTCGGCGACGAGGTCGGCAAAGCGGCGAAGCGAGACGGCCTCAGGGCCCGCCAGCGCGTAGGTCTCGCCCGCAGCCGCAGACGCTGCACCGCAACGGATCAGTGCCTCCACGAGATCGGTATTGTGAACCGGTTGAATCCGGTTGGCTCCATTGCCGACAAGGCGAATCTGCTGGTTCGCAACCGCCCGGTAGAACCCAGCCCACCGGACGGCCCCGGCGCCAACGACTTTCGGAATCCGGACGATGGTGACGGGAAGGTTTGTCTCGGCCTCGACGCGGCGCACGGCCACTTCGCCCTCCAGCTTGGTTTGGCGATACAGGGTGTTGGGGCGAGGAGGGCGATGCTCATCCACCACGCCTCCGGTTACCAACCCGTAGACGCCCAGCGTGCTGGCGTGGACGAAGCGGGACACGCCAGCTCGCGCAGCGGCTCGGGCGAGGCGCTCAGTGCCATCCACATTGACAGCCTGCGCGCTGCCAGCCCCGGATGCATCCCGAGAAACCGCCAAGTGATACACCACCTCGCAGCCCTCCACCGCACGGGCTAGGCCTGCTTCATCGTCGAAGTGTGCCACGATGGACTCAGCGCCAAGGGCGTCGAGTTCTGACGTGTCGCTGGTCTCGCGAACGAGAGCACGCATGGGCACGCCGTCCTGTGCCAGACGGCGAGCGAAAATGATCCCGATGCGGCCCGTAGCTCCGGTGAGGAGAACACTCATACGGC
This sequence comes from Bacteroidota bacterium, assembly GCA_039815415.1. Taxonomy (GTDB): domain Bacteria; phylum Bacteroidota; class Rhodothermia; order Rhodothermales; family Rubricoccaceae; genus JBCBZH01. The sequence continues at coordinate 15,478 of JBCBZH010000010.1, read as the reverse complement.
GGTGGGGAGCGGTGTGGTCTTAAGGGCCTCGATCCGACGTGCCCGGTCGGACAGCGAGCGGCGCGAGAGGAAGAGGCTTCGGTTTAGCTCATATGCCTCCATCTTGTGCTTTTCGTCGCTGGCGCCGCGAAGCAGCCCCACCACTTCTCCGACAGCGTTAACGAGCAGGCTGAGGCCGAGAAACGGAACCGTCTGGGCGAGGCGGCCAGCGGGCTGGCGAGTCCGCGAGAGACCTCTGGCGAAGCCAGGCACATACATCAGCGGAATCAGAGGCGAGCCCGCGACGTACGCGAGCCTGCGCCCAAGCGACCAATTCTCGGCTTGGACGCGGGAGGCGGCGCCCAGGCGGCCTTTGAGGAAGGACAGGTGCACAAGTGCTCGGAAGTGCTCCACATTCGCGTGCCGGGTCTGCGCCTCGGGCTCGAGGTAGAACCGATGTCCTTGTTGCTTGAGCGCATGGAGCAGGTCGCCCTCGAAGTCTAGCAGGGTCCCCAACTTGTCGCCGAAGGCCATGAGCAGGTCGCGCTTGTAGGCGCTGTTGTGCCACGCCACGTTGTCGACTTCTCCCGCACAGTGGGGCTCCGCCAGCCCGAGGTAGGCACGGTAGAAGTTGACCCAACTCATCGTGGAGGCAGGGTTGGCGTTACGGATCACGGGCGATACACCAGCCCAAGGCCCCTCATGGGCACGAATCAGGGCCTCCACATAACCTGGCTCGGGGTAGGCATGTTCTTCCACCAGCCCGACGACCAGGGCACGGGCCATCCGAACACCTGCCGCCGCTGCCTGCCCGCGGTACTGGACCGGGCCGACCTCTACAATCTGATGGCTCGGAAATAAGTCCAGCTCCGCCAACTCGCCCCCGAGTGCCTCTCGCGACGGAGCAACGACGATCAGCTCCATCCGGTCCAGAGCCGTCTGCGCGAGCAGGTGATGGACCGTCTCGCGGATCTGGTCGAAGTCGGTTGGGGTCACGAGGACCACAGAGAAGTCAAGCATGTGTAGGGAGAATCAGGTCGCTTCGGAAGCGGTGGGCGAAACCGTGCCAGAGGGCGTTTCTGGGTGTTCAAGCGCGGCTCGGAGCAACGGGGCGACACGCAACACGTCGACATCTGCCGCGCAGCCCCGGGCAGAGAAGGCCGGGCCGGAGGCTGCAATGAAGCCATGCCGGGTGTGGTCGCTGTCGCGGAAGAACTCGGGCTCGTCTTGCACCAGCTCAGCGCGTGGGTGCCGCACCCGCTGGAGGAAGCGCGGGATCGGCCGCCAGTGAACGAACAGGTCGGGCAACATGTCGGAGGCGTCGGCGCCGAAGACCTCTCGGGGACGCTCGATGCGCTCGACCACCGGCTCGCCCGTTTCGGGGTCCACGAGCTGGCGGAAATCGGCCTCGATTTGATCCAGGAGTGCATCGAGGTTGGAGGACTCGACGATGCCTTGAGGCTCGCGGCCTTTAAGGTTCACCCGCACGAAGGTGGCGTAGGCCGAGGGAATCGAGAAGGCCGTCGTGCGCGACCAGTCGGTGCCGGTGCGGAACTGGTCAGCCAGCAGAGCCTCGCGCTGGTCGCGGGAGAGCCGCTGGCTCAGCGCGATGCGGATGCGCTCGGGCAGCAACCGCCGCGCGACGTCGATGGGGCGCGGCCAGCCGCCCGAGGGCTCTGGGGCCGCCTGGTAGCCGAGCTGGTGAAAGAAGGCCTCGCTGATGCCCGTCATCGGGTACTGGTCGCGCAGCCCCACCGATGACAGCACCACCACATTGGCCTCGCCAATGGCGTCGAGCAGCTTCGCCAGCTCGAGGTCGGTCGCGGCGTAGAGGTCGCGGATGGCATGTGTGAGCGGCCCGCCCTCGGCCTCGCCGCCAGGGCGGTAGCGCCAGAACTGATGCCCTCCAGTGTGGACCTCTCCAAACCCGGCGACGATCAGGTCGAAGTCGCCGTCCTGAACGAGCTGGCGGACCAAGTCCCCCTTCCGCGGAATCCGGGCGAGGAGGCGATTGAACAGGGCACGGTCCTCGGTCTCGGTGCTGCGGAGGTGTTCCTCAATGGGGTCCTGTGGGCCGAAGATGCGCTGCGCCTCGTCCAGGATGGTGGCCGGGAGTGCCGTCGGTGGGCTCTCGGGATTATGGACAGCCCAGTCTGCGAGCTGAATGCCCTCGACGCCGGGAATCGGAGTCATGTCTGGCACGTCGAGGATGGCGACGCGGTGGCCTGGAGACAGATCTGCCCAGAAAGGGCGAGCATCCACGTCCTGTCCGCGCACCAGCTCGAGGTCGTAGCTGCCTGGGGCGAGCTGGCGGAAGTAGTGGTAGCCGTGCTCCCGGCGCGACCGTCCACTCAGAAGCGACACCCAGGCGCCGTGCTCTATGCTGAGGTCGGGTCCGGCAAGCCGCCCCCACCAGCCTGTGTCCATGATGCGAGCGAGCGTGGGCAGGTGGCCCTTCGCGGCCCACTGGGCGAGCAGGTCCGGGTCGGCTGCATCGAGGGCGACGACGACGAGGGGAAGGCGGGAAGACATGGGCGAGATCAATCCGTGGGGCTCAGGAGTCATGGCCTCGAGACCGAGATGCTGTGCCGGACACCGCGAAGCATCGTGGAGGCCAGCAGCGCGCTGGTGTGGACAGGAGACACGCGCGCCGCACGCAGGGCACTCTGAACGGCATCGCCTCGCTCGCCCAGGCTCCAGAGCGTGATGGCGTGCTGGATCAGAAACGTGGAGAAGCCTTCCGGATGCTCCCGAAGCGCAGCGTCATGCTTCGCGATGAGATACTCGACCATGCGCTTCCGACGGCCTGGGTCATCGGAGATGCGGTCACCGCCATGCACGTAGTGGCGATATCCGACGGTTGGGATGCCCAGGATGGAACATACAGGGCTGAGGCGGAGCATGAGGTCTGTCAGCACGCGAGACGCCATCCCCCGATCGTAGCCCCCGATGCGGAGCAGGAGGTCACGTTCTACGACGAGCGTCTGCTTGGAGAAGTACGAGTACTCGGGATCAATGGGCTCGAGCTGAAAGTGACTCCCGCGCGGCAGGGTGGGCGGGATGCGCGTCTCCACCAACTTGCCGTTTCCCTGGACCACGTCCATTCCCGAAAGCGCCGCTACAGGTTTCGGTAGGGTGGTTTCGGCGAGAGCGTCGAGAGCCGTTTGCGTGAAGTGAGGCAGCAACTCGTCGTCGTCGTCGAGGTACGTGATGTAGCGGCTGGTGGCGGACTCTGCACCTGTGTTTCGCGCGCCGGATACGCCGACATTTTTCTCAAGCCGCACCCGACGCACTCTTGGGTCGTCAGGCAGCACGGCCGGCTCGGGCGATCCATCCTCGACCACAATCACCTCAATGTCCGTCTCCGTCTGCGCCAGCGCGCTGGCGATCGCCCGAGGCAGAAGCTGGGGTCTGTGATAGGTCGGGATGAGGATAGAGAGACGCGGCATCGAGCTGGCGTCAGGCGAGCATGTCGGCTTTGTCCTGGTCGGTCACGTGGCGCATCCGGTAGAACTCGAACGCGGCCAGCTTCTCTGGGGAGTCGCCTTCGCCAGCGGCATAGCCCGCCGCCTGCCCGGCGGCATCGGCCAGGAAGCCGAACAGCGTTGCCGGGCCGACGCGCGGCCAGAGCGATCCATGTGGACCGCCATCGAACATGTCCTGCTTGAACCGGCGAAGTCGCACGAGCGGAATCAGCGGAGAGCCTGCGGTGTAGGCCAGCCGTTTGACGGGCGACCACCCCTCAGCGCGCTGGGCGCCATACAGCCGCCCTGCCGCAAAGCGAAGGGCCCACACGGACGCGGCTCGCGAGGGGTTGACGTGGTACACCCGCGCTGGCGAGAGATAGAACCGGTGTCCGGCCTCCACCAGCTCGCTGTGGAAGCCGCTCTCGCGGACCAGCTTGTCTTCCAGCCCGTCGTCGTAGGCCTGGATCACCTCGCGGCGGTACGATACGTTGTGGTTCGGCAGCGCGTCGATCTCGCCCTGCCGGATGGGGTCCACCCAGCCCATGGTTCCGTAGCCAATCAGCAGGTTGGCCCAACTCAGCGCCGAACGTGGGTTGGCATTGGCGATGGAGGAGCCGACGACGCTCCACGGTCCGCTGGCGTAGGCCGCCAGCAGGTCCTCGGCCCAGGTCGGGGCCGGATAGGCGTGGTCCTCCACCAGCGCGACCACATCCGCTGTGGCGGCCCGGATGCCGGGGGCCTGGGCACGGTCCACGTTTTCGATGGGGCCGTGCTCGATGAGCTGTGTGTTGTGGAATCCGTCAAGCACGTCCGAGGGCGCGCCGAGCGTGGCTTCGGACTCGCAGACGAGAAGCACCTCGATCTGGTCCTGGATTGTCTGCGCGCGGAGATGCTCCACGGTTCGGCGAACCAGGGCGTAGTCGCTCGTTGCGACGACGACGACGGAGAGAGATGGAATAGCGGAGTCCATGTCTAGGCGACAGGTTCGGGGGAGGAGAGGGTGGGGTGGTGCTTCGCAGCACTGCCATGGACGAGTTGGTGATACAGAGCCTCGAACTCGTCCACGAGCCGGGTTTCGGTGAACCGATCGAGGGCACGGGCGCGACCGGCGCGGCCCATCGCCTCAGCGCGATCTCGGTCGGTCAGGATGTCGAGACATGCCGTCGCCAGAGCGTCGGGATCGCCGGGTGGAACGAGCGCGCCGGTCTCGCCATCGGTGACGATCTCGGTGAGCCCACCGAGCGCGCTGGCGACCACTGCGGTGCCGCGCATCAGGCCTTCGGCAGCCACCAGCCCGAATGGCTCTTCCCAGGTGGACGGCACCGCCTGTACCCACGCTGGGGCGAATGCCGTTTCGGCGTCGTCGCGCGAGAGGTGCCCGAGCCACTCCACATGGCCCGCCAGCTCGCGCTGGCGGCTGCGCTGGGCGAGGGCCTCGCGCTCGGGGCCGTCGCCCGCGATTACCAGCCGGGCATCGGGGAGCACGCGGGCGACCTGTGCGAAGGCTTCCAGCAGCACGCCGACGCCCTTGTTGGACACCAGCCGTCCCGCGAACGCAACGGTGGGCGGGCTGGCGAGGGGAGGGCGCTGCGGTCGGGTAGGCACGCCATTCTGAATCGTTTGCGTGACCTCGAGGCCCTCGGCCCGCAGTCGGTCCGCGACCCAGTGGCTGTTGGCGACGACGGCATCGAAGACATCCCGCCAGCGCGACCAGAGCGCCATCTGGGCACGGAGCGGAATCGCATCGCGGAGGGGGATGCAGCCGTCCCGGTGGCACACGGCTCCGGGACGGTCATGACACGCTGCTCCATCCGGCTTCTGCTTGATGCTGATGGGGCAGATGGGCCGGTAGTCAGCCACATGGAGGAGGCTCGGCACATCGCGCAGGGCCGGCAGAATGAGCGGCGAGAGCTGGGTCAGAAACATCCGCACATGCACGATGTCTGGCTGGAAGCGCTCCATCTCTTCGCGGAGGCGTCGGGCTGCCCATGGGTTGGCGGATTGCAACAGCGTTCGCCAGCGCGAGGTGGTGCCCAGTCCGGTGGCATCGGCAGCGACGGGGGCGCCGAGCGGCTGCGCCGAGCTGGCGAAGAAGCGGGCCTCGTGGCCGCGCCGCCGCAGTTCGTCGCGCTCCATCAGGCACATCGTCTCCGCCCCGCCGGTGCGGGTGCCGTAGTCGTTGACGATGAGGATGCGCATGGCTCTAGGCCGTCGCCAGCTCGGGCCGAGAAATGAGGTCTCCGGTTTCGGAAGCGCGCTCCGCGGCGAGCACCCACTCGAGGCTTCGGCGCCCGTCTTCGAGGGTGGCGCCCTCCATGGGGCCGCCTCGCGCGGCGCGTCCAAAAGCTTCGAAGGCGGCTCGGAACGAGGGCGAGCCGGGCACGCGTGGCGCGCGGCGAAAGCTCTTAATGGCTGTCCCCAGTTCGCGCTGGATCTGGCCCTTCCGACCGTAAGCGATGCTAGAGCCGCGAGCGTCGATCTCGACCGAGGTCTGGCGGTCGTAGGCCAGCTTCCCCGTTGTGCCGTAGATCTCGAACCGGTCCTCCGAGACTGAGGTCATCGAGAATAGAGATTGCACGAGCAGATCGCCTTCCAGCCGAACCGTCAGAGCCGCGGTGTCGCCTTCGCTCTGGTGCGAAGCGGTAGAAGCGATGACCTCGATGATGTCGCGTCCGGTCAGGAACGGAATCAGGTCCAGATGATGGGAAGCGAGATCCAGCATCACGCCGCCGCCGCTCGCGCGGGCGGATTTCCAGCCTGGCAGTGAACGAGCTGGCGATGAAAAAACGGTCCGTAGGCTCACCAGCTCGCCCACGTTGCCGCGCTGGATGCGCTCGCGCGCTTCACGGTGGAGCGGGTGGAAGCGGTAGTTGAATCCCATCTGCCCGACTGTCCCGGCGGCTTGCTGTGCGGCGAGGATGGCGTCGGCCTCCGCCAGCTCGAGGCTGATGGGCTTCTCGAGATAGACGTGCTTCCCGGCCTCAAAGGCGGCGATGGCGCCTGCCGCATGGAGCGCCGGAGGCGTGCAGAGCACGACGGCCTCGGCATCGGACTTTGCGAGCAGGTCCTCCGCGCTGGCGTAGGGCACCGCGCTGGGGGCTTTCTGGGTGGCGTCGTGGAGGCGCTCCGTGTCCGGGTCCGCCAGCGCGACGACCTGGATGCCGTCGGCGGCGCGGAGCGCGTTCAGGTGGACAAGTTGGGCGATGCGGCCACAGCCGACGAGGCCCACACGGAGAGGAGCAGACATAGGGAGAGACAGGGCCTCAGGCAGGCTCGGTATGATGCTTGGGCAGCGGGCGACGGCGGGCCTCCTGGACGCGTTGCTTGGCCTCCTCGTCCACCACGAAGTCCTCGTGGTAGGAGCGCTCCACGTTCACGTTCCAGAGGTCGTGTGGTGCATCTCCGTCGAGGTCGCCCAGGATGTTGCGAGCGGCCAGCAGGGCCGTCAGCATGGAGTGATCCTGGTTGTTGTAGCGGTGCATTCCCGCTCGGCCCACGGTCTGCAGGTTCTCGAACGTGCCGAGGTACTCCTGGATGGTGGCAACGTGCGTCTTGTAGTGCTCGTCGTAGACGGGGTAGGCCATCGGCTGGCGAATCACAATGCCGTCTTCCACGACGGCGTCGCCGGAGAGGCCAATTTCCGCCAGCTCGCGCTTGGCGAGGGCGATGAGGTCCTCGTCGGGCATGGTCCAGGTGCCGTCGCCACGGGTGCAGAAGTACTCCAGCCCGAGGCAGGTCTTGGACGCGTCCGGGACCATCTCGGGGCTCCAGTTCTTGAAGTTCTGGATGCGGCCAACCTCCACCTCCGGGCTGTGGATGTAGATCCAGTTGTCCGGGAACAGGTCGGGTGCGTCCACCACGAGGGTCACGATCAGGAAGTCGCGGTAGCTGAGGCTCTTCGCGGCCTCCACCACATGGTCTGGCGCGGGCGGGTCGAGCTGGCGGATCAGGTGCGTGATCGGCATCGAGCTGACGAGGTGCTCAGGGTGAACCACCTGCTCGCCGTTTGCGGATTCGAGCGTGACCGACGTCACGCGGCGGCGCTGGGTGGGGGCGCCGTCGCCCTGCGCGGTCGCGGGCTGGTGCTCGATGCGAGTCACCGTGGTTTCCATCTCCACGGAGCCGCCCATGTCTTCGATGTGCTCGGTCGCACGCTCCCACATCATGCCCGGCCCAAGGCGCGGATACTGGAACGAGCTGATGAGCGACGTGTCGCTGCTCTTGCCCGTGAGCGCGGCCAGGATGGCGCGCTTGAGCGAGAGCTGCTTGATGCGCTGGGCGGCCCAGTCCGCGCGGATCTCGGTGCAGGGGATGCCCCAGACCTTCTCCGTGTAGGTCTTGAAGAACGTCTCATAGAGCCGCTTGCCAAACCGCTCGGTGACCCACTCTTCCAGGTTCTGCGCTGGTGGCGCCTGGCGGAGCTGTGCCCAGAGATAGCTGAATCCGATGCGGGCGCTTTCGATCAGGCCGAGATTCTTGAGCGTCGGCCAGATCTCGAGGGGGTAGGGGTAGAATTTGCCCTTGTAGTAGATCCTCGACATCCGGGGCGTCTCCACGAAGTCATCGCCGAGGATTTCGTGCCACAGGGCTTCGACCTCGCCCACCTTCGTGAAGAAGCGGTGCCCGCCAATGTCGAAGCGGTAGCCGTTGTACGTCTCCGTGCGCGAGATGCCACCGACCTGGTCGGACTTCTCGGCCACGAGGGGGCGGATGCCCGCTTTTGCGAGCACGTAGGCTGCTGTCAGGCCAGCAGGACCTGCGCCCGCAAGGACAACAGGGGAATAGGAAGAAGAGGACTCAGTCACGGGTGCGTTCGGATAAAGAGGCGGCTGCAGACTCGTTCCGCGTTTGTCTGAGAAGAGCGAGGGCAAAGCCCGCGCCACTGCAGCCGTAGTAGAGCATGTGCCAGGGAAGGACGCGAAGAGCGAACTGCAGCCCCCGACGGTCAGCTAGGTACTTGTAGAACGAGAAATTGAGTCCTAGAAAGGCACATGCCGCTAACCCCACGCCAGACAATGCCAACCGGGGCCGGAAAGGGACAGCGACACTGGCCGTCAGCATTGCTCCGACCGTTAGTACGCTCAGGCGGCTTCGCTGGTCCACGTTGAGGGTGTTCTCGGGGGTTCCCCGCTTGAGGAGCAGCTCCGCCCACGGCGCAGCCCGCCGAAACACATCGGTCCGGATCATGTCGGAAGCACCCCATGCCTTGAGGTGCTTTACCTGCAGCTCCGGGTCGATGCCAATGCGATATCCCGCGTCGGTCAGGCGGTAGCCGAACTCGATGTCCTCGATGCACGGCACTGGGTAGGACTCATCGAATCCGTCGAGCTGGCGAAACCGGTCTCGCCGAACGGCGCCACAGCCTGTCCAAAACGTCGGTAGCGATGCGTAGGGGCCGACATCGGCAGGCTGGTGACCGGCGACTTGGTGGGTGTAATGATGGAGCAGGTTGCGATACTGCGAGAGGAAGGCCGGATCGCCGGGCGTGTCGTCGTAGGAGCCCACCAGTGCGTCCAGGCCTGGGTAGGCGTCGAAGGCTGTACGGGCGCGCTCAATGGTGTCGGGCTGGACCACCACATCGGCGTCGACGAAGAAGAGGACCTCCCCGCTCGCCAACTCAGCGCCTCGGTTGCGCGCCACAGCGGGGCCAAGCGGCGTGGCGTTCAGCACGGTCTGGACCGTGCTCTGCATGGGCGGGAGAGAACGCCAGGTCCCATCCGTTTCGCCGTCGGCGACCACCACCAGCTCGTCCATGGGGCCGAGGGCGCCTGCGAGTGCAGCGATGCAGCGCTGGAAGGCGTCTCCGCCGTTGTGAACGGGGACGATGACGGAGACAGAAGACATGTGGACTCGAGAGGCAAGAAGAGTGCCTTCTCATCAAAGGATAGACCAACTCCCTGTGCGTCTGCTACACTGTCTGGGTGTGGTCCGAAAGGTGTTCCCAGAGATCCCTTCTGTCGGCCTCACTCGGCATGGCATGGCAGGAACGTCGTCCGTAGCTTGACCGTCCTTCCTCACGCATACGCTCGTCCACTTCTGGACAGCCCCCTCTTTCAGGACTCAACCGGACACTTCCCCATGGCTGACGAGAACATCGAACAGCGCGTTACAGCGATCATCGTTGAGAAGCTCGGCGTCGACGAAGCCGACGTCAACGCGGACGCCTCTTTCACCAATGACCTGGGCGCCGACTCCCTCGATACCGTCGAACTCATCATGGAGTTCGAGAAGGAGTTCGACATGACCATCCCCGATGAGGACGCGGAGCAGATCGCCACCGTTGGCGACGCCATTTCCTACATCGAGGAGAAGAAGGGCTAAGGGCCTCGGGGCCTTGCCCGACGCTTTGGCCCGACGGACCGCCTTTCGGTGAGCCGTCGGGCCTTTCTCGTATCGCACCCGGTGGATCCATAGGTCCATCGCACTCGCACGCACTCATGTCTTTGCAGGACCGCCGCGTCGTCGTTACTGGCCTCGGCGCACTCACGCCCATCGGAAACACCGTCTCAGCGTTTTGGGAGTCCATGATGGATGGACGGAGCGGAGCCGCCCCCATTACCAACTTCGACGCCAGCCCGTTCGGGACCACATTCGCATGTGAGGTCAAGGACTTTGACCCGTCCGATCACTTGGACCGGAAGGAAGCGCGGCGCCTGGATCCGTTCTGCCACTTCGCGCTGGTGGCGGCCGACGAGGCGCTCGCGGATGCAGGCATCGACACCTCGACGCTGTCCGAGGAAGAGCAGAACCAGACCGGCGTCGTCTTCGGAAGTGGCATCGGTGGGATGAAGCTGTTCCAGGACCAGGTCGTGGGCTATGCCGAGCACGGCCCACGCCGCCTCAGCCCGTTCTTCGTGCCGATGATGATCATCGACATGGCACCGGGTCAGATCTCGATGCGGCACTCCCTGCGCGGTCCGAACTACGCGACGGTCTCGGCGTGCGCCACCTCCAACAACGCCATCGGGGATGCCTACCTGCTCATCAAGAACGGGCTGGCGGAAACGATGGTCGCGGGCGGCACGGATGCCAGCATTACAGAGGTTGGCCTCGGGGGCTTCGGCAACATGAAGGCCCTCTCCACCCGAAATGACGAGCCGGAGAGGGCCAGCCGCCCATTCGACGTGGACCGCGACGGGTTTGTGATGGCCGAAGGAGCGGGGGCACTCATCCTCGAGAGCCTCGAGCACGCGCAAGCACGCGGCGCACGGATCTACGCCGAACTGGTGGGCCTGGGCATGAGCGCGGATGCGCATCACATCTCGGCACCCCACCCGGAGGGGCTCGGCGCCAAGCTGGCGATGCAGCAGGCGCTCCGCACAGCGGGGCTCCAGCCCGAGGAGGTCGACTATCTCAACATGCATGGCACCAGCACGCCGTTGGGCGACATCGCGGAGACCAAGGCGATCAAGGCCGTCTTTGGTGAGCATGCCTACGCCATGAACCTCTCCTCCACGAAGTCCATGACGGGGCACCTGCTGGGGGCGGCAGGGGCTGTGGAGGCCGTCGCGAGCATCCTCGCGGTGGTCAACGACCGCGTCCCGCCAACCGTCAACATCGACAATCAGGACCCCGCCTGCGACCTGAACTACACGCCCAACGCGCCGCAGGATCGCACGGTCAACGTCGCGCTCTCCAACGCGTTTGGGTTCGGGGGGCACAACACCTGCGTGGTCTTCCGCAAGATGGTGGACTGAGTCCGACCCTCACCTCGTGCCTGGCGCCGTCCGTTACCTACACGGACGACGAGGTTTCTCCCGAAGGTCCGCTAAAGACAGATCGAGCTGGCGATACCAATCATCGCCAGCTCGATGGGTGGACTCTAGATCAGAGGATTAGCGGAGCGCAAACGCTGACGGGCTGCTGAACTCCAGGAGTTCGGGAGTTCCAACGCCCGCATAATCGACGACAAAGCGAATGTGGGTGACATCGATTCGATCCCCATCTTGGGCCGTTACAGTGGTTCCGGGTCCGGCGATATCTTTGTCGTCATCGTAGTCAAAGACGATGATATAGCCCCCGTTGGGCTTTTGGACATAATGAACGGAATCGGGCTCTCGGTCCGACACACCAGCCTCATAGGTGCTCCTAAGTTTCCCCCGGAAGTTCCGGGATTGGATGATGGAGCCGTCCGCCATGTAGTAGAGGCGGACGGACACCGAGGGATGCTTCTTAGCTGTTTCAAGCTCCACAGACCCGCGCCCGCCTCCGGTTCCTAGGAACCGGAGGCGGAGCGCCCCGGCCGACCCCACCAGGGTGGCCTCGAACCGCTCCCTCGCATGGAGGGGCGCGAGATCGTAGTAGTAGTCTGCGCTAGGCCGCCCGTCTAGCGAGACCGTTACAAATTCAGCTGAGGAGGAGGCTCTGGTCCCGTCAGCTGTTGAGACATTGGTGTCACAGCTGAAGAGGAGAAGAACACTGAAGAGGCACGTGGTACGTGCGAGGAGAAATAGAGAACGAGACACCGAAGTGCTGTTGGGTGGTGGGGCCAATCCAGGCTACTGAATTGCTCTCGTACAATCCTCACTCTTGTGCACCCATTGCACTGTGACTTATGCACCCCCTATCGGTACAAGCCTTAGGCGAACCTAGCGAACCACCCCTGTTTGCCAGGCCCATGCAACGGCTTCGCGCCAGGACGTCACATCCAGCTTTGCATAGATGGAGGAGGTATAGTTCCGCACTGTGACTGGCGAGATCGAAAGGACGTCGGCAATCTCATCATTGCTTCGCCCATTTGCCATGAGCCGCAGCACGGCCGTTTCACGCTCCGTCAGTGCTGTCTCCGTGTCTGGAGCGCGCACACTTACAAACCACCGGACTTCTCCTCTGGCGACCGCCTCAACGGCTTCAATCAACAGCGGCATGGGTTTGTCCTTGGTGATGTACCCAGAAACTCCTGCCTGCATCAGCCGCGTCACATACGAGTAGTCTTCGTACGCTGAGAAGGCTAGGACCCGTGTTGGATGGTTCTCAGCGGCCAGTTGCTGGGCAACCTCAACGCCCGAGAGGTCTGGCATGTCCATGTCGAGGACGAGCACGTCCGGTTCATGAGCTCTCACGAGGCGGAGCGCATCATGGCCTCCATCGGCCTCTCCAACAATCGTTAGCCTTCCGGTTGCAGTCAACACGGCGCTGACTCCAGCGCGGAGAGCTGGATGGTCGTCAGCGACCACGACAGAGATCAGAGGAGAGTTCATGGGAGCTCAAGAGGCCAAGACCAGGGCAGGGGCTGGAACCTGGAGCGTGACAGATGTGCCGCCAGACGCATTGGGACGGAATGACAGCTCACCTCCCAGGACCTCAGCTCGCTCCCGCATTCCAACCAGGCCGTAGTGCCCTGATTCGACCAACTCGTCTGGCAAGGGGATCGCGTTGTGAGGGAAGCCGTTTCCAGCGTCAGAGATCTCAGCGACGAGGGTAGACGAATCGAGGGCCACAAGAACCTGAACGTGTCCCTCCCCATGCTGGACGGCGTTGGAGAGCGCCTCCTGAACAACGCGGAATACACCGAGCTGGAGGTCCTCGTTGTCTCCAGACAGAAGCGTCTCAGCCTCCATCGAGACACGGATATCGACGGAGTCGTCCCCTTGGCTGATACGAGCCGCGTGCGATTCCACAGCTGCCGTGAAACCGAAACGGTCCAGGGCGGGCGGGCGCAATCCCTCCATGATGAACCGAAGCTCCTGGGACACTTTCTGGAGTCCTGCCTCGAGCGCATAGTCTTGGGCGGCTTCCTCAGTCAGGAGAGCCGCGTGTGCCTGGAGACGAAGCGCATAGAGGTTCTGGATCGGACCGTCGTGGATCTCGCGTGCGAGCAAGGCGCGCTCTGCCTCCCGGACGCGGATCATCCGGCTGCGGGCTTCGCTTTCTCGGCGTCGGGCCGCCTGCTCGCGCCAAAGCCGTCGAACGACGAGAATCAGGAGGGTGCCCGACGTCATGAGGAAGCCCAGAACGAGGAGAAGCTCCGTAAACCCTTGGGTCGAGAAGGTTCGCTCTGCGAATATGCGCACACGGTCATTCCGTATCGAGACCCCAGATCCGAGCGACGGGTCGTCAATCGCCTGGTCGTATACACCGCGCTCTAGAATGACTTCGGCTAGAGCCATCATATGACTTGCGGGCACTACAATCTCGTTTCCAGTGGAATCTGGGGGCGTTGGTAGCCCATTAGGTCCAACGGGGGGAAAGCCATCCAATTGCCGGAACGCGAAGCCATCGCGGATGTCCACCCAGTAGGCATAGGACGTCATGCTACCGTCATCGTTCGGCATGATGACGTAGCCATCCCATCGGGTGGGTGGACTCTCTGTACCCTGAGCAGCCTCGATCCCGTCAGGTGATGGAGTTTCCTGGATACATCCAGATGGCAGAGCGATCAGAGCGAGGGGGGCAATGAGGAAGCTTAGGAGACGAGAGATCCGCATAGGTCACGAGTTCAGCGCACGGCAGGATAGCAGATCTCCGTGTCATGAAGAGGTCCACCCGTTTCCCGACACCAGATCCATACGGAGAGATCGCACACCAGCTCGGCCTGAGGTAGACAGCGGTACTCTGTCGTTAGGATGGCTTCATTAGTTCGGCCAATGGGTACAGAAACAAGACACTGGGCCGGTTTAGAGGTTCGGTAGATGGTGTTTGGATCACGTTCTGGGAAACCGCGTCTGCGCGGCAGCCCATGTTGTATGCTGTCCGCCCGGTTACCCTCGTCATCTCGCTAGGAGTCCACATGCTTATTCGTGTTCTGAGCCTCGGGCTCGTGATCTTCTCTTTCACTGCCTCCGCTCAGACAGCTCGCCTCACCGGAACGGTGACCGATGCGGCGGACGGGCAACCCCTTCCTGGTGTCAACGTCGTGCTGGTTGGGCAAGGCATCGGGGCCGCGACCGCAGCAGACGGGCGGTTTGAATTGGAGCCCGCCCCGGGCACCTATACCCTTCGGGCAACGCTGGTCGGGTATGGGGCACAAGAACGCGAGGTGACGCTTCGAGCTGGCGAGACAGTGACCCTGAATCTCGCCCTCCGCGAAGCGCCATTGAGCCTGGCATCGGTTCAGAGTGAGGCCGACCGGCCGTTCTCGACAGCCTCATCGCGTGCGGTTCGGGCGCTGGACATCGGGACGCGTCCGATTCGGTCCTCGCAGGACCTTCTGGAGCTTGCGCCAGGCCTCGTTGTGGCGCAGCATGCCGGGGGCGGCAAGGCCGAGCAGATTTTCCTCCGGGGGTTCGACGCGGACCACGGAACCGATGTGGCCGTGATCGTGGATGGCGTTCCCGTCAACATGGTCTCGCACGGGCACGGACAGGGCTATGCCGATCTCCACTTCGTGATTCCGGAGACGGTTGAGGCCATCGACGTTGCGAAGGGTCCGTACTTCGCGGAGTACGGCAACCTGGCGACCGCAGGTGCTGTCGAGTTCAAGACGCGGGATCATCTGGGCGCCAACGAGGTCCGAGCCGAGGTCGGGGCGTTCAACACCGTCGGGCTGACGACGCTGTACCAGATCCCGACGCCGGGGCCGCACCGCGGGGCCTACTTCGCTGGGAGCTTCCTGACGAGCGATGGCCCCTTTGAGATCGGCCAGGACTTCCAGCGCGTCAATGTGTTCTCGAAGGCCCACACGCATCTCGGGGACGACGCCGAGCTGGCGATCGACATCGGGGCTTACGGGGCGGCATGGGATGCGTCGGGCCAGATCCCCGCTCGAGCTGTCGAGAGCGGGCAGCTCACGCGGTTCGGAGCCATCGATGCCCTCGAAGGTGGAACGACGGGGCACCAGCATGCCAACGTTCGGTTCGAGACGGAAACCGGGGCGACGCAGTTCGAAGCACAGGCCTACGTAGTCCGCTATGACTTCAAGCTGTTCTCCAACTTCACCTTCTTCCTCGAGAACGAAGATGATGGGGACATGATCGAGCAGACGGATGACCGGACCCTATACGGTCTCCAGAGCCGCTACCGGGTGCGGCACGATCTGCCGATGGGTCTCGGCACAGCCAGCATCGGAGGTGGCCTCCGCGCCGATGATGTGG
>JBCBZH010000212.1:0-7782 GCA_039815415.1 Bacteroidota bacterium | reverse complement strand
GATGGCGGCCCAGCGCTCAGGTGTCGGGGCTGTCATCGGTCGAGGCTCCATCCGGGGGATCGAGAACGGCACCTGGAGGAGGCGCCAGCGCGTCCGCGCCAAGCTGGGTCTGAAGCCACGCCCGGGCGCGGCGCCAGTCGCGCTTGGCAGTGGGCAAGCTCACCTCGGCCACCGCTGCAGCGTCTTCCATCGTCAGCCCGCCGAAGAACCGGCACTCGACGATGGCGGCTGCGCGAGGGTCGAATGCTGCAAGGCGCTCGAGAGCCGCATGGACATCGAGGATGTACCCGGCTTCTTGATCCAGATGACCGCCATGCTGCTCGGCGTCGAATGCCACACCGTGCCCCTGCGGACGACGGATGTGCCGCCGGGCATGGTCCACCAGCACGTTGCGCATGGCCTGCGCGGCGGCAGCGAAGAAGTAGCTCCGGTTGGGCACCAGCTCGCGCCCGACGAGCCGGAGATACGCCTCGTGGACGAGCGCCGTGGTCAGCAGTGTATCCGGTGCGCCCTGGCGCCGCCGCTGTGCCCGCGCGATGTCCCGCAGCTCGTCGTAGACGTGCGGCAGCAACCGGTCAACGAGACCAACCTCGCTCTCGGACTCCTGGAGCAACCTTGTGACGGTGCTGGCGCGAGCAGGTGTGGTGGGCATAGAGGACAAAGCCAAGCGCAGAGCGCGTCAAGCTACGCCTTGGAGCCCGTATGCCCCTTTCCCACAGGCACCTGATCCAGGCCACTGCGTCTCACTGCCGTCGGCCATGCCGCCATACACCAGCTCGATGGCGCTCGTTTCGAGCTGGCGAACACGAGGCCCTTGCCAGCTCGAGGCTAGGTCCCGACAATCCGGGCCATCGCCGCCTCCGGGTCCTCCACCGGCACCGGATAGCCCACATGCCCGAAGCGCCCCCGGATCGCGTCCAGATGAGGACGGGCATCCTCCACGCGACCGAGATCCGCGAGCGCCAGCCCGAGGGACAAGCGGATGCGCTGAACCCTCCAGGCCGTGTCGGCGAGGGTCGAGCGCGAACGATCAAGCGCTTCGCGAAGCATCGGCTCGGCCCGGTCGGCCTCCCCAGAGGCTCGCAGCATGTCGCCGGCTGTGTGCAGGATGTCCACGCGACTTTCCGGAGCCATGTCTCCTTCTTCCATCTCTCGCAATACGCCCTCGAGTCGCTCCATGGCTTCTGCTCGCTGCCCGTTGGCGAAGAGGCACGCCGCCACGGTGATGCGCGGCATCGCGCTGGCGCGGCCTTCCTCCCGACGCTGAACGGCCTCCCAGTGAGACGCCGTCTCAAGGGCTTCGTTCACCCGCCCCAGCTCCATCAACAGGATGATGTGATCCTTGGTCGCGGCCCTCGTCGGGGGAGAATCCACGCCATGTGCCTCATTGAGAAACCCCAGAGCCGTTCGAACCTCGCGCTCCGCCTCCTCAGTGCGGTTCTGTGCGAGCAGCGGATGACTGAGCGCATGGTGCATCGCCCCCATGCGCGCAGGCCCTAGTTCACCGCGTTCAGCTGCGTCGAGCGCCATCCGCGCAAGGCGCTCGGCCTCCACGTAGCGGGCGAGCCGCCCCAGGGTGAACACCATGTTGGTTCGGATCACACTCATAGCCGGATGCAAATCGCCAAAGGTGCCTCGAGCGATTCGCTCCGCCGTTGCGAACTCGGCGTAGGCCAGCTGTGAGTCGCCATTTCTGAAATAGTAGGTCGCCAGATCGTTGTGGGCCTGGGCGATTCCGATATCACCTGCAGGCAAGGAGATCTTGCGCTCGGTAAGAGTCCGCAGGAGTTCCCGTTCTCGCTCTGATGGGTCCTCCAGCACTCCCGCGAGGTACAGCTCTGTGGTGCCCTTCTCTCGGTTCTCCAGCACGTCGGGGTGCGCTTGCTCGATCTCGAGAGCCTCTTGGAAGAAGGCACGGGCAGCAGCATAGTCCCCCTGCCTGCGGGCCACGAGGCCCCGCCCAATGAGGGCCTCCCAGATTACCGGATCCCTGGCCTGGGCGAGAGGTCGCCTCAGCTCGAGGGCACGGGCGAACAGCGAGTCGGCCCGGATCTGCTCTCCACGATGGAACAGCGTGGTGCCGAGCGTGGCGAGGGAGCGCGCCAGCACAGCCGGGTTCTCCTCGTACGCGCGCTCCACCTTGTCGAGCGCCCGATCCACGACGTCCGTAATGGACGGTGCACGAGCGTTCTGGCTGGAGGTATCCAGCTCAGCCCGGAAGGCGGGATCGAGGACTTCGAGAATCTCCCCCTGCACCTCCGCGACTGCCGCGGCATCCGCCGCCGCACGCCGCGCCACGTCCCGCTCGGCCACCACCCGACGCGCCGACACCACCACCGCCGAGAGCGCGATCCCCAGCGCCAGCAGCGCCACTCCGATCAGCGTCCGGTGGCGCCCCACAAACCGACGCGCCCGGTACCCCACCGTCGGAGACCGTGCCTCCACCGGATGCCCGTCGAGATAGCGCGTGAGATCCGCCCCCAGCTCAAGCGCAGAGCGGTAGCGTCGCTCCGGCTCCTTCGCCAGCGCTTTCATCACGATCGTGTCCAGGTCCCCTCGCAGCGCCCGAGGCCGGTCACCCGTGGCCACCGCCGACGGCGCCACCGGGCGCGTGTGGCACACAACCTCCACGATCGACGAGAGCGTCGGGCGCGGGATCTCGTACGGCCGCTGCCCCGCCAGCAGCTCGTAGAGCAGCACGCCCAACGCGTAGACATCGGTGGCCGCGGTGATGGCCCCGCCCTCGACCTGCTCCGGCGCGGCGTACTCGGGCGTCAGGTGCGCCAGCCCGGTCTGCGTCAGACCCGCGTCGGGGTCGTCGGCGAGCAGCTTCGCCACACCGAAGTCGAGAAGCTTCACGTGGGGCGTGTCTTCCTCCTCGGTCACGAACACGTTCGACGGCTTCACGTCGCGGTGGACGACCAGATGGCGGTGGGCGTACGCCAGCGCGTCGCAGACCTGCACGAAGAGCCGCACCCGCGCAGCCACGTCGAGCTGGCGTCGGTCGGCGTAGCGCGTGATCGGCTCGCCGGCCACGTGCTCCATCACCAGGTACGGCGTGCCGTCGGGGTGGCCTGGTGCCGGAGGCGTCACGCCGCCATCGAGCAGGCGGGCGATGCCGGGGTGGTCGAGGCGGGCGAGGATCTGGCGCTCCTGGCGGAAGCGCTCGGCGCGGCCGGGCCCGGCGTGCGTCAGGCGCTTGAGGGCTGCGTGCTGGGTGTAGGCGCCGTCGGCGCGGGCGACGCGGTAGACGGCACCCATGCCGCCACGTCCGATCTCACGCTCGACCTGCCACGGGCCGAAGGCGGCGCCAGAGACCGTGTCTGACGCATCTGCCATATCATCGGCATCGATCACCAGCTCGGCGGCACGCTCGGGAGCGCTGTGGTCGAGGCCGGAGGCGGCCGCGTCCGCGTCGAGCAGCGCCCGGACCTCGGAACGGAGGGCAGCGTCGAGCTGGCGATCGGCCCCCGCGAGTTGGCGCCAGGCGGCGTCGAGGGCGGCATCCTGCTCGTCGACGGGCAGCTCCGCGACGGCGTCGAAGAGGGCACGGATGGCGGCCCAGCGCTCAGGGCTCGGATCGCTCATCGGTCCGGGAGGCTCTGCCAATGAAGGCAATGACCTGCAAGCTTCAATCGGCCTCGCCCTCGGAGCCGTTGGCTACCGACTCCTGAATGATCGGGGAGGGTGGGCATAGACGAATGAGCGGCCAGCGAGAATCGACAACGTACTCCGCACCGAGGCTTCCGCTGGTGACGCGGCAACATGCGGGTGGAAGTATGAAGCCCCTGGTGTGTACATGAGGGGTCTCTCTTCCTACGCATCGCCCCAACGAGAAGGGTCATGGCTCTGCGGTCCGACTGGCGATCTCGTTCACCGGCTTCGTACGCCCGCACCTGCCCGAGGCCTCGACCGTCGAGCTGGCGGTCTCCGACGCGTTGGGTCGCCAGCTCGAGGTAGTACTCTCGGGAGACCATCCGGCAGGCCGTCACCATGCCGCCTTCGATGCGTCGAGCCTTCCTAGTGGCGTGTACGTGGTGCGCCTGAGGGCGGGCTCCGGCGTCGCGGTGCAGCAGCTCACAGTGGCCCGGTAGTCCTCACCTGCGTGCGCGGTCTCTTCTGTGGTGGGTGAGGCCGTGAACGCTCGCAGGCGGCCCCCTCCTCGGGGGCCGTCTTGCCTGATGCCAACGCTCGAGCTGGCGACAGCTACCTCAGGAGTGTCAGCGAGCGGTTCATCGCAAACCCGTCGCCGGTCACGCGGAGCATGTAGATCCCACTCGGCAGATCCTCTCCCTCGACAACGAGCGGAGTCGTTCCGGCAGGCACAAGGCCCGAGCGCACCGTGACAACGGTACGGCCTCGCACATCGGTCAACACAGCATGGACGTGTTGCGGACGCTCAACCGTAAGCAGGAGCGTCGTCTGGGGCGAGAATGGATTGGGGTGCGCTGCAGAGAGCTGGACCGTTTCTGAGGGCTCTGGGTCTGCGGCCACCGCCACAAAGTCAGCCGGGATGCGGGCGATGAACGCGTCTTTGATGCCTCCATTGAACGTCTCGCTGAACGTGCCGGACGTGGTGGGAAAATCGGACGATTCGGCGAATCCACCGATAACCGCCAGCCCGTCGAGGCCGACGACAACGGTGTGCGCGATATCCGGCTTGTCTCCCCCGAGATAGGTGCCATTGAGGAACGACGCTATTCCTGAGAGAGACGGGTCGAACCGCGCGTAGAACCCATCCGTAATGCCACCGAATGTGGTCTGAGGGCCGTCCCGTGTGATGGGCAGATCCAACGAATTGGTCTTACCCACAATCACGGGCAACCCCATCTCATCGAGCGCCACATCGCAGCCAAAATCGAGATCGTTGCCTCCATAGTAGGTGGAATAGGGCAGCGAGGCCCCGTCCGGCGAGAGGAGAGCGAGAAACGCGTCCTCGCTTCCTGGCGAGTCGGGGAACGCTGCTCCGGGCGAAACCGGAAAATCAAACTCTGTGATTCCCGCGACAAACGCCTCCCCCGCCTCGTTGACTGCGATGCCTTCACCCATGTCTGGGCCTGAACCGCCGAGATAGGTCGCATATACAAAGGCCTCCGCACTGGGAGACAGGTGGGCCACCCAGGCGTCCGTCCCCCCGTTGAACGTCTCATCGAACGCACCCGTCGTCGTCATCAGGTCCGAGGACTCCGTCTGCCCGGTTATGAACAACTCATCCCCGAGCAGAGCACTATCGAAGGCTCTGTCCTCAGCTGAACCGCCGAGGTAGGTGCTCCAGACAAGACCATCGCCACTCGGGCTGAGCTTGGCCGCGAAGGCGTCTCCAAGACCTGCTGCGGAGGGCATCACAACGCCCGGCGTCGTCGGGAAGTCGCCCGAGCTGGTGAATCCGATGATGTATGCATGGCCTGTAGCGTCCACGCTCACATTGCGAGCGGCATCTACGCTCGAGCCGCCGAGGTACGTGCTGTAGAGCACATCGTCGCCCATCGGGTTGAGGTGAATCACGAAGGCATCGATGGTACCGTTGAAGGACTCCTCAAGGGCCCCAGTCGTCGTGGGGAAGTCGGGCGACCCGGTCTCGCCTGTGACCATCACCGAGCCATCTTCGAGACGTGCGATGCCGAATCCAAAGTCTGGCTCGCTCCCACCCAGGATGACGGAGTAGACGAGCGTCGCCCCATCCGGCGCCAGCTTGGTAACGAACACGTCAGGCCCTCCACTTGGAGTGCCCTCGGTGGCCGGAAAGTCCGCCGAGCTGGTGTTGCCCGTGAGGTAGGCGGCTCCGTCGGGGCCAACGGTGACATGGATGCCCTCCTCATCGCCCGTGCCACCGAGGAAGGTGGTGTATGGGTCGACAGCGCGAGGCGCTGTGGCCGTCGCACTCGGCGTCGTGATGTCCGATGCCGCGATGCGAAGGGACGAACCGTCAAAGACAAACCGGCTGCGCAGGGCGTCGCCAGCTCGCTGGACCGTGGGCGCAGGAAGCCGATAGGTGGTTCCGCTGAGCATCGCCAGCACGCTCCCGTCGGGTGCAAGGGCCAGCGCATCGGCGCCTTCGAGCGTCCATGCCATCGTGCTCAGGTCCGCATCGCGAGCAAGGTCGAGATGCAGGCGAAGCCCTTCCGGCTGTGCGCCCAACGTCAGGTCGATGCCCGGAGCGAGATCGGTATACCGAACAGCGGCATACCCAGGCACGTCGCGCACCCAGTGATTCGCATCCTGCCCCCGGAGGTAGTGCGTCCGTCCCGGAAGCACCTCGACGCCTTGGGGCATCGCCTCTGCATTCCAGTGCAGCACGAGCCCCCGGTCGCCAGCCCGAAGATGCACGCTGTGCTCGGTCAGGAAGAGCGATGAGACAGGGCCGCGCGCCAGGAACGCAACCTCCGTCTCCGACTGGCCGAGATTCGGCTCAAACCGGAGAGGTGTGGCAGCGTGAGCCACTGAAAGAACACCAGCAAGGATGAACAGCAGGAACAGGCGCATAGGAGGTCTTCGCGAGAGCGATACAGACCAAGGGTAGCGGAGAAATAACCCCGAAGCAATGTCTTGTTATTCTTGCCCTTGTACCTAACGCACCCTATCCAGAGTGTCCCAAGCGAGCCCCCCGCCGGATCGGAGGAGCCACGTCCCAGCTGGCGTGCCCGAGGCAGACACACCATGCCGTGTCCCTGGCTCCCACCAGCAACGAATCGGCGTCTCGCCCGAATCGCCGATTACGCGCCGGAGCAACGTGTGAGGCTCCCAGTAGATGGATACGCCGTACGTTTCGGACCGAACCCTCACCCCCGTTCCGTGCCTGCACGGCTGCGCCCCCGATTCGACTTCGTCGCCCCGCGCCAGCCGGAGGAGGTGCTCACACGACTTCGGTCTGCGCTCGAGACGCCAGGCGCGCCCTTCCGCGGACGGGTCTTCTCCGATCACGCCGTCCTCTACGTCCTCCACGCAGAGGAGCGCGTGTGGTCTCCGTTCCTGTCGCTCGACATCGGAGGCCACCCCGACGGAACGCTCGTACGAGGCCTGTTCGGGCCGAAGCCGGCAATCTGGAGCTTGTTCATCGCGGCCTATGCGGCCTGCATCTTCGGAGCGCTCGGCGCTCTCGGATTTGCCTATGCGCAGTGGACACTCAATCAATCACCATGGGCGCTCGGCCTGCTTCCCGTCGCCGCCATTGGGGCGCTCATCACCTATGGATTCGCGCGCTACGGCCAACATCAGGGCCGCGACCAGATGAACCGCCTCCGCAGCTTCCTCCACGACGCTGTCGGGGTACCCGACATGGCACCGCCCGCCCCGGGCGAACCGGAGCGGGCGGCGGGCTGATCGTCGCCAGCTCGAGCTGGCGAACAGAACTGACGAGAGCTACTTGCCAGAGAAGAGCATCTCGCGGTAGGTCGGCAGCGGCCAGAGGTCGGCGGGGACCTCCTGCTCGAGGGCGTCGCAGGCGGCGCGGACCTTGGTCATCGCGGGGATGACCTTGTCCTTCATCGCCTTGGCCTCGTCCTTGGCCTTGTGGGCGGCGGTGCGGGCCTTCGAGAGCGTCCCGAGCGCCTTGCGCAGGGCGTTGACCTGATCCACGACGATGCTGGCGGTTTCCTTCGTGCCGGAGATGTCCAGTCCGAGGTCATCGACCACCTCGGCGGCCTCTCCCAGTTCGGCGAGGTAGCGCACAGCGGCGGGCAGCACCAGCGTCTTCGCCATCGACTCCGTGGTGGCGGCCTCCACATTGATGGTGAGATTGTACTGCTCCGTCAGGATGTCCGCACGGCTCTCCAGCTCGGGCTG
>JBCBZH010000125.1:0-11597 GCA_039815415.1 Bacteroidota bacterium | reverse complement strand
GGCGCCGGAGCATAGGCGCCCATCCCACCCGTATTGGGTCCAGTATCACCTTCTCCAATTCGCTTATGATCCTGTGCCGCAGGCAGAAGAACATAGTCTTTCCCATCTGTCAGGACGAAGACGCTTGCCTCTTCACCCGCGAGGAACGCCTCCACCACCACCGTCGCGCCCGCCTCTCCGAAGGCCCCCTCATCCATCATGTCATGCAGCGCGTTGCCGGCCGCCTCTCGTGTCTCAGTCACCACCACGCCCTTGCCTGCCGCCAGCCCGTCGGCCTTGAGGACCACAGGAAGCGGATGCGCCTCCACATACGCCCGGGCCTCCTCTACTGAGTCCGGGCCAAAGGTGCGGCTGGACGCCGTCGGCACTCCACATCGGGCCATCATGTCCTTGGCAAACGCCTTCGAGCCCTCGAGCTGCGCCGCAGCCTTCGACGGCCCCACGACATCGATGCCCGCGTCCATCAATCGGTCGGCCAGTCCGAGCACAAGCGGCACCTCCGGCCCGACGACGACGAGATCGACCTCTCTCTGCCGCGCCAGCTCGACGAGACCATCCACATCGTCGGCGGCCACCGCTACGGTCTCAGCCAGGTTGGCCGTTCCAGCATTGCCCGGCGCGCACAGCAGCTCGGGCTGGCGAGAGCTCTGGGCGAGGGCGTGACAGAGAGCGTGCTCGCGGCCACCGCTGCCAACGACGAGGATGCGCATGAGTAGTGCATTTGTAGGGGGTCGTGAAGATAGAGGCCGCGTAGGTTGGAGGTCTCCTCGGATGCCTGTCCGCACGTGGTCCTCATCGCTCTCGTTGCCCTCCTCTACGCTGCCCCCCCCGACACCATCCGGGTGGTGCCCCCGGCGGACTCCTCGCACATCCACGCGGACATCACACCGATCCAGGTCCGCCCTGTCCTTCCGCTCGGTGCTCTGTTCTCGGGCACGTTCGGCTTTGGGCTGGGAGCCGGCATCGGCGTAGAGCATGTCGGCTGGGAGGGCGCCGATATCACGGCGACGGCATTTATCGCTCAGTACGGCTACGGCGCAGATCTGACCCTGACGAGCGGGGACCCGTATGCGCAACCGGTCTACGGGCTGCTGCGGGGCGAGATCGTACACGCCACACGGCGGCGCTTTTTCGGAGCCGGGCCATTCTCTGAGAACGCCGACCTTGTGGAGCTCGCGCACACGCAGGCCACGGTTGAGTCTCGCCTCGGAGCGTATCCGCTTCTGACCTCGGCTCTCGTTGTCCAACCCAGCGCGCGCCTGCTCATGGATCGTGTGGAGTCCCTCTCCACAGATCAGGATGCAGGCCTCCGCCAGCTCGACGCGGCCTCTCAGGCAGCTGCACGAATCCTCGTGGGCGAGACCCGGCTCGGCGTCTCGCTCGGCCTCGAGCTGGCGTCCGACCACCTCGACCAGCCCGCCTACCCCTCGCGTGGGACCTATGCGTCGCTCGAAGCTCGGCGGTTCATCGCACTCGATGGGTCCGGCCTCCGTTTTACGCGGCTCGCCAGCTCGCTCGCGGGATACGTTCCGATCTCCGGGCGGACGGTGGTAACGGGCCGGGCGACCGGTGTGGTGACCCGGCAGGAAGACGATGCCGTGATTCCGTTTACGGCCCTTCCCACGCTCGACAACACACTGATGCTGGCCTATCCGCAAGACCGATTCCGTGGACGCGACGTCCTGACGTTGGGCCTCGGGCTCCGTGTTCCTGTGGTGCACCTTTACGGGCTATACGGGTTGGACGCTGAACTCACGGGAACGGTTGGGAACGTGTACACGAACCTGTTTGACCAATTCGACCCCTCGGTGTCCTTCGCCTCAACGCTGCCCGACGGCCCCACGGCGCCGCTTCGCCCGGCGGCCAGCCTGGGCCTCACGGTGGTGAACCTGAAGTCTGAGATGAAGATGATTGGAGGGCGGATCGGGCTCAGCCCTGAAGGTCTGTGGGTCGGGTTGGTAGCGCGCCCGACAGATCTCCGGAACGCCGTGCCTCTGTTCCGATAGGCAGCTCAGGGGAACGAAGACCGTACACACTGGACCGCATTCACCTGGGTTTGGCGTGATACAGCAACGGGACGCCTACCTTCAGGTCCCTTCTGTTCGTGCCGTGCCTGTCTCCTCTCTCCCTCGCTGGCTGTTCGCCCTGAAGGCCCTCTTGGCTCTCGTAACGCTGGCGCTACTGGTGCGCGTCGCGAACCCGAGCGAGGTCTGGGCCACTCTCATGCGAGCCAATCTCGGCTGGGCGGCCCTGGCGCTGCTGCTGGCCCCGGTCAACATCGGGCTCGAAGCCTATCGGTGGGCGCGGCTTGTGCGTCACCTGGTTCCCAGTGTTCGCTATCGGGATGCCCTCCGTGCCGTGGTGGGCGGCTATCCGATGGGCCTGCTTACGCCTGGCCGCGTTGGCGATTACGTAGGTCGGGCGGTGTATCTACGCGAGGTGCCACCGGGCATCTCCGCCGCGCTCACCTTTGGCGAACGCATGGCCACTCTGGCTGCGTGTCTCATCTTCGGGCTGGTGGCCCTGGTGCCCTACCTGACGTTCCACGCCCCGCCGTCACCGTTGTGGCCTGCTGTGGTGGGCGTTGGCATGCTAGGCACTGTGGCCCTCGTGATGGCCTTGCTGTTTCCGTCCGGCGCGCGGACGGCCCTGTCGGTTCTTCTTCCCTTCCAGCGTGTTCGGAAGGCCCTGACCGCGTTCGACAAGATCCCTCCTGAGGAAGCCCAAACGCTGCTGCTGCTCTCGGTGCTCCGGTATGGGGTCTTCACCACGCAGTTTGTGTTTCTCATCCACGCCTTCGCTCCCGAGGCGACGTGGATCGGCTCCTTCACCGCTGTCGCGCTGGTGTTCTTCGCCAAGAGCGCCGTCCCGCAGGTGACCCTTGGAGACCTCGGCATCCGCGAGAGTGCCGCGGTGTTCTTCCTGGGCGCCTACGGCGTCGGCGCGGCCGCAGCCCTGGATGCGTCGCTCGCCATCTTCGCGATCAACCTGCTCCTTCCAGCGCTCGCAGGCGTGCCCATGGTTATGAGGCTGCGCATGGCAGCCGCCACCCGCCCCGAGCCAGCATGACGACGGTTGCCGGAGGCCTGCTCCTAGCGCTGGGCGCCGTGTATGCCTGGACCCTCCTCCGCTGGTCGCTTGGCTTTCGGCGGGTCGTCGCCGAGACAGACTCCCGGCCCTTGCTTTCTGATGCGGCGTTGCCGACGCTCACCGTCGTCATTCCTGCGCGAGATGAGGAAGCCACCATCGGCTCCTGTGTGGACTCCGTTCTCGCCACCGACTACCCGGAGGACAAGCTGGAGGTGATCGTCGTCGATGACGATTCCTCGGATCGTACCGCCGCCATCGTCCGTGGGCGCATCGCGCAACAGCTTCACCCCGCCCCTGTTCTCGAGCTGGCGGGCGTGCACGAGGACCGCCAGCTCGACGGCCTCGGCACCCCTCAGGAGCCCACAGAGCAGACCGAGAGGCCTAGCCGCCTACGTCTGATTCAGATTCCGGAGAACCGGCGCCGCGCGCGTGCGCACAAGAAAGCAGCCATCGAGAAGGCCGTGTCGCACGCCTCCGGCGAGATCATCCTCACCACCGATGCGGACTGCCAGGTCCCCCGGCTGTGGCCTCGGGCCCTCGCATCCGCCTTCGACACACCCGAGGTGGCGTTCGTCTCGGGTCCGGTGCGGTACGACCTGGGCCACCGCCCGACGCTGTTTGCCCGCCTCCAGGCGATGGACTTTTTCGGGCTGATGGCGTGTGGTGCAGGTGGCATTGGCATCGGCCGTCCCAACCTCGCCAATGGCGCCTCTGTGGCCTACCGCCGCGCCACCTTCGAAGCGCTCGGCGGCTTCTCTGGCATCGACCACGTCACCAGCGGCGACGACGAGCTGCTGATGCAGAAGATCGCCTACGGCACGGATCTCACAGTTCGGTTCTGCGCCGCTCCGGACGCCGTCGTCCTGACGGAGCCGGTCCACTCGCTCCGTCAGTTCGTCCACCAGCGCAAGCGGTGGGCCTCGAAAGGGACGAACTATCCGCCACGTCTTCAGCGGATGCTTCTTGGCGTGGTCGGTTTCTTCGCGGCTCTCGTTCTGACCGGGCTGGCGACTCCATTTGTGCCTGCGCTGGCCCCCTACCTAGTGGCAGCCATTGGCCTTAAGGCACTGAGCGACCTCACCGTTCTGGGCCCCGCAGCGCGTCGATTCAAGCAGATGTCCCTGCTCCGCGTCTATCCGCTTCACCTGCTGCTCCATGCCCCGCACTCACTCCTGGTCGGGCTTCTAGGGCCAATAGGCGGGTTCGAGTGGAAAACGCGCCACGTGGACCGGTAGGCGCACGGACTCGCCAGCTCGAGGGGCCCAGAACCGCCGCTACCTTTCCGTCTCCACCTCGCCGCCCGAGCTATCCCGATGCCGATTGCGGAGCCGTTCGCGGTCGTCCTTCTGCTTGTATCCGCAGGCTATGCTGGATTCATGGGATGGCTAGTCTGGCGCGTTCACCGACCCGCTGAGCCTGCTCCGACGATGGAGGCCGGCGCCCTCCCGCATCTCGCCATTGTGGTGGCTGCGCGCGACGAGGAGGAGACCCTCCCTCGCTGCCTGGAAGCCCTCCGTTCTCAGGACTACCCGGCGGACCGCGCCCAGATCTGGATTGCGGACGATCACTCCGAGGACGGCACGGCAGAGGTCGTCCGCCAGTTCGCTGCCACCGACGGCATCCCGGTCCACTACATCCGGGTCCCAGATCCGGTCGGCCCGCTCCGAGGCAAGGCCCAAGCTCTGCACACGGCCATCGAGGCCCTCGCCAGCGCGAGCGCGCCGCCGGAGGTGGTGCTGATTACCGATGCCGATTGCGCGCCAGTGACCACCTGGGCACGCCAGGCAGCATCTCGATTCGCAGATTCCGACACCGGGCTTCTCTGCGGGCTGGCACGCATTGCCCCACGGCCTGGCCATGCCTTCGACCGGGTGCAGGCGCTGGATTGGATGTTTATGCTGGGCGCCGCCAGCGCGCTGGCGGAAAGTGGCCAGACTGCCACCGGGATGGGAAACAACATGTCGATCCGCGCGGAGACGTACGCCGCCGTGGGCGGCTATCCGGCGCTGCCCTTCTCCGTCACCGAGGACTTCACGCTCGTCCGTGCCGTGGCTGAGGAGACGCCGTGGCGGGTCCGCTTTCCTCTGGACCCAGCAGCAACCGTGTGGACGCTTCCAGCACACGGCCTCCGCCCCGCCTATGCGCAGCGACGCCGGTGGGCGCGAGGCGGGCTCACAGGCGGAGGCTGGGTCATCGCCACTTACACCCTGCTTCACCTCGTTCACCTCGTGCCCCTCCTGGGGCTGGCGTTCAGTCCGCTTGCAGCTCTGCTGACTCTAGGCCTCAAGGGACTCTGTGACCTGGGGTTCCTGGCGACTGTACTGCACCGAGCTGGCGACCCGGCCCCCGTTCGCACGGTGGCTCGAGACGGCCTCGGGTTCGAGGCGTTTCTGTTCGCCTACATGGTGACGCTACCGAGTGTCTTGCTCTTCCGGCCTCGCATCGAGTGGAAAGGGCGCTCACTTTGACTGCGCCCCGGGACACGACATGATGCCCTGTAGGTCACCTGTCTGTGCCGAGGGGATCGGCGCGGATCCTCAGCGGTGAAATCAGGCGTCCCAGTTCTTCGTCTAAACAACTAACTTTTCCCAACTTGACCAATCGCAACAAGAGTCCCCGCACACAAGATCAATAAAATCAACACTCCATCAGTTCAAACAAAGAAGCGTTTGCGATCTTAATCGCTTATCAGGAGATTCCTTAAGGCCCCACCAACAGTCTACCCGACGCCATGCCCCGCGCAAAAGGTGTCATCCGCATCGACTCTGAATCGACCCACGGATGGCAAGTCCGTGTCTAC
The DNA here is from genome assembly GCA_039815415.1 of Bacteroidota bacterium. Taxonomy (GTDB): domain Bacteria; phylum Bacteroidota; class Rhodothermia; order Rhodothermales; family Rubricoccaceae; genus JBCBZH01. Next base: position 5,707 of record JBCBZH010000125.1, on the reverse strand, counting down.
CGACACGGAAAAACATACTCTCGTCTCTTCTCCGACCGAAAACACGGTGGCCGGGAAGAGGCCTTTCAAGCCGCTTTCGCGTATCGGAGCGAGCTGGAGGAAGAAGTCGCACAACTGCCCGACCAGCCCCCACGCCGCCGCCTGATCCGCCGCAACCGCAACAACACCAGCGGTGTGGTCGGCATCTCCCGTACCTACAAGCAAGACCGCCGAGGGATTCGGCACGAGGTGTACGCGGTCAGCTGGAATCCCGAGCCGGGCGTGGCACGCGGCACCTCCTTCTCCATCAAACGCTATGGCGAGGACACCGCTTTCCGCATGGCGTGCAAGCTCCGCTGGGAGAAGATGAAGGAGATCTACGGCGAGCGCTACGATGTGCCCTCGTATATGGACCTCTACCGCAAGAAAGCGCTGGTAGACGAACGAGCCGAGGCGCGCGAGAAGAAGAAGCGCAAGGCGGCGAAGAAGTCCTGACCTGCACCGCCAGTGCCCCCCGCCAGCTCGAGCTGGCGGGGTCACAGAGGCTTCGCGGTGAGGCGTGGATTCCGGCGGTAGTCTTCCCGACCTGCCCGGACTGCCATGACCACCCGCCAGAAAGTTCGTCTCGGCCTGTTTCTCGTTCTCGGCCTGTTTCTTCTCTTTCCCCTTGGCGATGCTCTAGGCTGGTGGGCATCGGACCGGGGCGTGCGAGGGGAGGCGGGGTACGTCGAGATTCCGCACGGCGGACACGTCCACTACGTGCCGAATGACTGGGACGGGTCGAACCTGTCGAGCTTCCCCACGACACCCCCGCCCGAGGGCATGACGGTGGACTCGGATGGACGGTTCGTACCGCTGAGCGAATAGGGACTACGGCCAACGAACCTCCTCCCACCCCTCACCCAAGGAGGTATGGACAGGTGGACGTACCCAGCGATTTTGTTCGAGGTGGTCTCTTTCCGAGAGAAGCAAACGCGCCTGAACCTGAGTAGCCGTTGGCCTCGGCGAAGTGTATTTCAAGGCTGCTTCCGTCTTGTAGCCTGCACGAACCCAAGTGACTGCCGTGAGCGTGTCGTGCCATAGACGGCGCGCTCTCACCTCAGACATCAGGCCTGCCATCTCACCTGATGGTCTTGACGTGCTATACCAGCCAACTTCGCACACACCAGCACGACAACTCGACTCCATGAGAGCCGCCAGCCGCACGTATGATGCTCGGTTTGCCTCAAAGCCGACCAGGTGACGGGACTGGACAAACTCATACCCTGCAAGCCCTAAGACAACGACCGCCAGCGCAACTAAGACCACAACCACTACGACAGGTCGATCTGCCACTTTATAGCGCGCTTGCAACCGTGCATGGGCTACTCGCTTCGCTGTCAGATCGCGTGTCGAACTAGAAGACCGGTCCGGCCTGAACAAGACCTCTTGGAGGCGCTCCGATCGCACTCCACCCCGCCGGTCTCGACGGCGCGGCTCGGGCGACATCAGCGGTTTAGAGAAGCCACCGAACATGAGAACCGAAGCAGGTGCACTGCTTCCATACGCGAGTTGCTGCCCCGTCGTTACGCCCAATCCACAGAGAGCGGCTGGCGCATGTCTTCCTTTCTCTCGGTGGTGATTTGAGAGCGTGACGACAAAGCATCGTGGTACTCACCGAGGAACGTTCAGCGGCTCCACCGTCCGGTAACCCGGTACCAGCCATCGCCTAGCGGCTCCCACGATGTCGCTGAGCGAGAGAAGGCCGTCCGTTGGAGAGTTTGCTCATCGGTTCCGATTCGCCCTCCTCGTCCACCGAGATGCGCAAGGGCACGCTCTTCGCCGCGGCCACCCGGTCGGAACAAGTAAGCATCAAGTCTTTGGTCTCCATCCACAACTCGGACACCGAGAGACTGAAAGGCGGCGGCAGTTTCCGCGCTCGCAGTCTGGATTGGCAGTCGCCAGACAGGGCGAATAGCCGTAATCCTGACATTGTCCAAACGTCGCACCAGCTCGTCGTAGTCCGCGCGATGTTCGTCAAAGGCAACCAATTCAGGCTTAGGCTGATTGGCGATCACGAGAGCCACAACGCAGCAGAGGATCAGGCAAGCCACCAACACGCGAACGCCAGTCTGCTTCCGTCCCTGGAGGTCTTCGCTGGCGCTAGGCGCACCTGTACGCACCCAGTACCCAGGCCGACTCGAACGCCGCAACACCTCGTGTAGCCGTGCTGTCCGCCGTCCAGCCGGACGGTCATGTCGCCTCGGTGCAGGAGGCGGGATGGTAGGAACACTGGGAGCAGTAACCGGCATGATCGTCCCTCTAGATCCACCCCAGCTTCAAGGCCGTAGAGATGAGAACACCCGCGATCAGCCACACCAGCGCGACAACCAGCACCGCTTCCCGCACGAAGCGGCCTCGGCTACGCTGATCCCGCCGAGCCTGGAACGAGTAAGGCCCATCAGCTCGAGGCCGAGAACTACTCCTAAAGGGCTTTGTCCCTTTGGAGGGGCTGGACAACCCCCGGCGCCATGCCTCACTGGCAACACCAGCTCGACGGTCTCGATGACGGCGCTCCGGAGTCATCAAAGGCTTTGACATCGCTCCGAACATGAGACCTTGGGATTGTGCCCTCGCCAATACGGAGTAGGCGAGCCGTCGTTACGTCAACCCCACGAAAAACCGGCTGGCGCTCCCAGTGAGCACCAGCCGGTCCAGGTTCGGCGACGAGAGGCGTTAGCCTTCCTCGCTCTCAGCGTCCACCGACGGGATCACCTCCACCGGGGCGCCGTCGCCAGCCGGACGCGGCGACGAACTGGCGGAGAGAGCAGGCGTCGGGCTGGCGGGAGCAGCAGTGAGGCGCTTCGCCACCTCCGTGAGGTCCACGCCCGCGATGGACTTCGCCAGCTCGGGGACGGTCGCCATGAGACCCGCGACGGTGTTGGTCACGCGCCCGGCGCCCTGGCCAGAGCCCGTGTCCACCACGGTGAGCTTGTCGATGGAGGACAGCGGCGCGGCCACCTCCTTCGCCAGCTCGGGCATCATCTTGGCGAGCAGGTCGAGCACGGCGGCCTCGCCGAACTTCTCGAAGGCCTCGGCGAGCTTCTCCTTGGCCTCGGCCTCGGCGAGACCGCGCTGGCGAATGACATCGGCTTCTGCGAGGCCCTGAGCGCGCGTGGCGTCACCGGCAGCCTCACCGTCGAGGCGCTTGGCTTCGGCCTTGGCCTTGGCCTCAGCCTCGATCTCGAACTGGCGAGCCTCAGCGCGGCGCATCTGGCGGAGCTTCTCGGCCTCTGCCGACTGCTCTACAGCGTATCGGTCGGCGTCGGCCTTCTTCTTGACCTCCGAGTCGTACTGCTTCTCACGGCGGTCGATCTCGAGCTTCTCAAGGTCCACCTCGCGCTGCTTGCGCACCAGCTCGACCTGCATCTGCTCCTCCACGACGGCCTTCTGAGAGGATGCCTCCTGGACAGCGTACGCGAGGTCGGCAGCGGCCTTGGCCGTGTCCTGCTCCTGCTTGAACGCAGCCACTTTCAGCTCCTTCTCCTTCGTCGCCTCAGCCACGTTGGTGTCGCGCACCAGCTCGGCCTTCTGGCCCTCCTCATCGGCATTGGCCTTTTTGACGCGGGAATCCCGGATGGCTTCGGCCTCGGCGATGTCCGCGTCGCGCTTGTCGGCCGCTATACGCGGGCGGCCGCGCGCCTCGAGGTACCCGTTCTTGTCGCGCACGTCCTTGATGGTGAAGCTCACAATCTGGAGTCCCATCTTCTTCAGGTCACGTGCGGCGACGGACTGCACTTCCTGGGCAAACTTGTCTCGGTTGCGGTAGACCTCTTCCACGGTGAGCTGTCCGAGGATGGCACGGAGGTGACCTTCGAGGACCTCACGGGCCTCAGCGCGAAGCGCCTCGTCGGGCTTGCCGAGGAACTGCTCTGCTGCCGTGGCGACGTCTTCAACAGACGAGCCAACCTTGATGACGGCCACGCCGTCGGTCATCACAGGGACGCCCTGGGCGGTGTAGACCTCCGGCGTCGAGACGTCAAGCTTGTGGGAGAGCAGCGACAGCAACTCGCGCTGCTGCACGATGGGCACGATGAACGCGCCACCACCCCGGACGATTTTGACTTTCCGGGCACTCTCGTCGGTAAGGACGTTCTTCCCCCCGAGTGCAGCGCCCGTAATAATCATCGCCTCGTCGGGCGAGACAGTCTTGTACCGGCTGGCGACAAGCATGATGAGCATGACGATCGCACCTATGGCAATCGCGATGGCAATAAGACCTGGATCCATGAGTCTGTGGGGCTAGTGGAGAAAAACTAGGCTTTGATCTGCAAACGAGGCTGAATCACTTGTTGCTCGGAGGACACTTCTGTATCCGAGGCGCCGAGCGGAGCTACACGAAGAGTGCCCTCAGCGTCGACTTCGACCACCACGACGGCGGTCCCATTCGGGATCGGAGACCCATCGAACGAACTGGCGGTCTGAAACGTAGTTGACGCGCCCATCTGGACAGTCACCTCACCAAAGCCACCTTCGGGGATACCTGTCGTCAGCTCGCCGGTCTTGCCCACATACTCGCGAACCGAGAAGCCCGTCGAGTTCTCGCTCTTCTTCATCGGCTTGACGTAGACAAAGTGCAGCACTACTGCGGCCACCAGCCCGATGAGAATTGAAATCGCAACTTCCGGCGTGGTTTCGAGGCCTGCGTAGGAATCCAAGGCGATCCCTGCTGCACCAAATACGGTCACGCCAGCAATCCCAGACAGCGGATCGAAGGCATCACCGAAGTCGAGGGAGTCGAGAGCGTCCAGGGCAGCTTCGAGGGCCTCGCCCACCACCAGCATCAGCAGAGTGAGCGCAAACCCGCCACCGAGGCAAAACCAATAGATCGTCATCATGGGAGGTGGGGGCATACCGGAAGAATCCGGGCTAGATCGGATACGCCAGCTCGATGCGCACGGTTACGACTGGAGCCATCGAAATCGACATGCGCATCTGGGCACGCCGCGTTGGATCCCGCAGCATCAGGCCCAGGATCCGCCAGAGTACCACAACCGGGCCTTCTGAGGTGCACAGGCACCCCCCAGAATCACCCGAACAGCCTAAGGAGCGGAGAGCCGTCGAGCTGGCGACGACTCTCCCACGCCCTTAGAGCGTCCCGCGCAACTTCTCGGCCTCCACCACCCGGCCAATCGCTAGCGCAAAGGCCGCCTCCCGCATGGGGCACTCCAGCTCCTTCTGCTTGGCGACTACATCGCGGTAGGCCTTGAGAATGATGCGATTGAGGCGGTCGTCCACCTCATTCTCGCTCCACCGGTACTGCTGGAAGTTCTGGCTCCACTCGAAGTAGCTCACGATCACACCACCCGCGTTGGCGAGAATGTCCGGCACGACCACGACGCCCTTCTCAGCGAGGATCTGGTCTCCCTTGGGCGTCACCGGCAGGTTGGCCGCCTCCACCACCAGCTTCGCCTGGACCGTGTGCGCATTGCCCTCGTGGATGACCGACTCAATGGCGGCTGGGATGAGCACGTCACAGTCGATGCCCATAAAGTCTTCGGCGGGGACGGGCTCCGCTGCACCGGGGTAGCCCGCGAGGGTCCGGTCGCCCCCCTCACGCGTGAGGTAGGACGCCAACTCGGCCACGTTGAGGCCATCGCCGTTGTGGTAGGCGGCTGTGTGGTCGCTGACCCTGGTCCGGCATTGGCCATAGAGAGTACACCAGGTCCCGAATGTGTAAGTTCTGGAT
>JBCBZH010000158.1:0-9875 GCA_039815415.1 Bacteroidota bacterium | reverse complement strand
GAAGACGGTCGTGAGGAGAGCCACCTTGATACCACCAGCAACGAGGCTTGGCGAGATGTCGCCGGCCTCTTCGATGGCGTCGAAGGCCTCGACCATTCCGATCACCGTTCCGAGGAAGCCGAACATCGGGGCCAGAGAGATGAACAGGCTCAGCCAAACCAGGCCTCGCTCCAGGAAGCTCATTTCAATGGAGCCATAGCTAACAACAGCCTTCTCTACCGCGTCCATGCCTTCATCGAAGCGGAGCAGGCCTGCCTGCACCACCGACGCCACAGGGCCACGGGTGTTGGCACACACATCTTCAGCAGCGGAGACACCGCCGTCGTCTAGCGCGTCCTTCACACGGCCGAGAAACTTCTGCGCGTTGATGTCGGCCCGGTTGAGCGAGAGGATGCGCTCGAATGCAATCGCCAGCCCGATGATGAGGGTGATGAGCACGGGCCACATCCAGGGGCCGCCCTCGTTGAAGCGGTAGACGAGATCGTTGGCGCTAAATCCGCCTTCGGCTGCGTCCTGCAGAAGGAGCAAGAGGGTGAGCTTCATGGGGTGGGTACCTCGGAGAGTCGAGTGGGGTCAGGTGATCCGGACGAGCACAACGCTGCAATCGCAACGAGCCCGGGCGGAGAAACTACAGAAAGCGCTCAGGCGGGCCACGGGCCGCGCGTATGAGGCAGGACCAATATCTCGCCCGCGCCCTAGAATGTCAACGCGTGACGAAGGACAGGCCAACAGTCCATGCGCTTCTCCCCTATGACACGCGGGGTCGGCAAACGTTGCTGACCCCGCGTGGACCCTAACATCTGTTATGCGCTATCGCCTCCGGGAGGCTTGGGCCAATGACGTGGCATCGTCCCAGAGGCTGAGGGCCTCTTGGAGGACAGGATCCATCTGCCCGATGACAGGATACCAGGCCTCTGCGTTGTAGAGTCTGCGCGCCATGAAGGCCTTGATGCGGGTCTCGATCTCCCCTCTCTGTGCATTGGCCTCGGAGCGTACGAGTACCGCCTCTTCCGAGTCCTCAGCCCGCGCGTCGACGACAGGCGTGCCGTGATCGTCGGCGTAGCTCAGGAAGGCCTCCCATGAGGCATCATCGAGGCGATAGGACCGGACAAACTCAGCCTCGCGCTCGCCCCACTCTGACCGGAAGGAGTCGCCAAGCTGCTCAATGTGAACCCGTGCGAACTCATTGTCGAGACTCTTGCCAATGACAACGCGCATCGCCGGAGCGAGTGTATCGAAGGGAACGATGTAGTCGGGCAAGATGCCACCACCGCCGTAGACATGGCGTCCATTCTCGGTCTCGAATACCAGCGAGTCCGGGATTCCAACCCCGAGCGCATCGGCATCCACCATTCCGCCATTGGGCGCCAGCTTGTTCTCGACGGCCTCCCGGATGGCCCACTTGCTTTGCTCATACGCCAGCTCGTCATCGCCCAACTCGAACGGCGTCTGGATCAGACGTCCCGAGGGCGTGTAATACTTGCTAACCGTCATCTGGAGTACGCTGCCGTCCGAGAGTGGGAACTGCTGCTGCACGAGGCCCTTCCCGAATGAGCGGCGCCCCACCAGAAGCGCACGATCATGATCCTGCAAGGCGCCCGCCACGATCTCCGAGGCTGACGCGGAGTAGTCATTGATGAGGACGATCACGGACCCCGTCTCGAAAACGCCTCCTCGCTCAGCACGGTATTCCCTCCGATTGTTGGGGTGGCGGCTGTCGGTGTAAACAATCTTGTCGCCAGCGGCCAAGAACTCGTCGGAGATGGCTACAGCTTGGTCAAGGAAGCCACCGGCATTGTCACGAAGGTCTAGCACAAGCCGCTCCATGCCTTGCCGCTTGAGGGAGCGGATGGATTCCCGGATCTCCTCAGCGGAGGTACGCGCGAAGCGTTGGAGGCGGATGTACCCGGTGTCCCCATCGACCATGTAGGTGGCCGTGACCGTGTTGAGCGGGATCTTGTCGCGGCGAATGTTGAATTCGAGCAGCTCACGATATCCCGGCCGCTTCACGGTGATATCCACGAAGGTCCCCTTGGGGCCCTTCAGATAGCGCTGTACGAGATCCGTATCGAACCCGAGCGCCGTCGTATCGCCAATCATGACGATCCGGTCGCCGGCCTGGAGCCCGGCTTCCTCGCTCGGCCCACCGTCGATCGGCATCAGCACCACAAGAGTATCCTGCTCGGCGGCACCCTCCACCCATTCGTAGTAGATCCCGATGCCATCGAAGCTAGCGTCGAAGCTCTCGCGCACGCGCCGCATGTCGTCGGTCGAGATGTAGACGGAATGCGGGTCGAGCCCAGCGAGCATGCCCTCGATGGCATCTTCAGCCAGTTGGGCTGAGTCTACGCGCTCGGCATACGACCGCGTGATGTAGGTGTACGCCTCCTCGATCTTTCGGAACTGCTGGGTGTCTTCCGAGCTGGAGAACACGTCGCCAACCTGGACGCCGAGTAAAAGGCCAACGGCCAGGATTCCAGCAGCGGCGAATGAGCGAGTGCGAGTCATGCGAGTGGAGGTCGGAGGGGGACGAGTCGCCGAACGGGGAATGGGATGCGCTTCGTGTCCACTGTCTCTATCGGAACAGGGTATCGGGCGCAACGCCGCCGTTCTGAACGAACAAGATAGGTGGGAGATTCACCTTCCCCTTCTGAAGCGGCGGATCTGTGGCGTCCTGTCAACGTCTGCACTCCGCCCATCGCCAGCTCGTTGTGACCAACAAATCCGTTGCCCGCCGCCTGAAGCTCACCGCTGACTTGATCGAGCTGACGAGCGGTAACCCGTTCCGCGCTAGAGCCTTCGCCTCGGGTGCACGCGCCATCGACCGGCTCGATGTCCCTCTCGACCAGCTCCTCGCCGAGGGTTCGCTGACCGATGTCCAAGGCATTGGGAAAGGCCTCGCAAGCGACATCCGCGAACTGCTCGCGACCGGCGAACTGGCGATTACCGAACGGCTCCTGCAAGCCCTGCCGCCCGGGCTCCCCGACGTACTCCGGGTGCGAGGTCTCGGCGTCAAGAAAGTCAAGACGCTTTGGAACGAGGCGGGCGTCACGTCTCTGGACGACCTCGAGATGGCCGCGGCCTCCGGGCGCCTCGCCGACCTGGACGGCTTCGGCGCCAAGACCGTGCAGAACATCCTCGCGAGCGTCGAGGAGCTTCGTGCCTACCAGGGGCAAGCGCATCTCCGCGATGCCTTCCGGCAAGCCATCGTGCTCCGCCAGACCCTCGACAATGCTGGGTTCAGAGCCTCGATCGCCGGTGCCGTGCGGCGTCAGTGCAATGTGGTTGATGCCGTAGACTTGGTCTCGACCGGCACCACAGACGCCGTCGCCAGCGCGCTGGCGTCTGCCGGGCTGGCCATCCAGACGTCAACTTCGGACGCTGTCGTCACCGCCACACCGCTCGGCCTGCCACTGACCGTCTGGCTCACGGCAGAGGTGAGGTTCGGCAGCACGCTGTTCGAGCGGACCGGATCCGTGGCTCACCTCGAGGCCTTTCGCGAGATGTACGGCGAGCCGGTAGACGCCGCCGATGAGGACGCGGTGTACCAGGCCGTGGGTCTCTCTCCGATCCCGCCGCCGTTGCGTGAGGGCACGGACGAACTGGCGTGGGCGGCACAGGGCGCCCTGCCCCATCTGGTCACGACCCGCGACTTGAAGGGCACGCTGCACAACCACACGACGTGGAGCGATGGTGCGCACACACTCCGGCAGATGTGCGAGGGTGCACGCGCACGTGGCCTGAGCTACTTCGGTGTCTGCGACCACAGCCGCAGCCTCAAGATTGCGCAGGGCCTGACCATCGACCAGCTCGTGGCCCAGCGTGCGGAGATCGACGCTGTCAACGCAGAGTACGCGGAGAACGGCGTGGATTTCCGCGTCTTCGCAGGCTCTGAGGTCGACATCCTCTCCGATGGGTCGATGGACTATCCTGATGAGGTACTCGCAGGCCTCGACCTTGTGGTGGCGAGCGTCCACACCGGCTTCCGCATGAGTGTGGATGAAGCGACAGACCGCCTCATCCGTGCAGTCTCCAATCCATACGTGGACATCCTCGGGCATCCGACCGGGCGCCTCCTCCTGAGGCGTAAAGGGTACCCCATTGATGCTGAGGCGGTGCTGGATGCCTGCGCCGAGCACAACGTAGCCGTGGAGCTGAACGCCAACCCATGGCGACTGGATCTCGACTGGACCTTTCTCCGTGCAGCCATCGAGCGCGGCGTCTTCGTCTCTATCAACCCGGACGCGCACGCCATCGACGGACTGGATGACACCCGATGGGGCGTGGCCTCAGCGCAGAAAGGGGGGCTGACCCCAGCCCACTCGCTGACCTGCAAATCGGCACACGAGCTGGCGAGTTGGCTGTCCGCCCGACGCCCTTGACGAACGGTTCGCGCGACCAAGGCTCGGTAGCTTAGAGGTGTGCTTTCCGCCTTCCGGTGCGCCTGCTTCTCCTCGTTCTGAGCCTTGGACTCGTCCTCGCTGCCCTTGTGGCCGGGACCGTCTCCGCGCTGGCGTACGGGGCCGACGCGACACGCGCCGGTGAGATTGAGATCGCCGGTGTTCGCCAGCCCGTTACCCTCTCGTGGGATGCCATCGGCACGCCCACTCTCGAGGCCTCAACGCTCCCAGATCTGGCGCTCGGCCTCGGGTACATCCACGCTGCTGACGATGCATGGACTCTTGCACTCTGGCGACAGGCTGGGCGCGGCGGCCTGGGCGCCTGGTTCGGCCCGGAAGTACGCCCGTTGGACCGCCATGCACGAACCCTCGGGTTCGAGGCGCTGGCTCAGCAGACGTATCGGTCGCTGGATGAAGAGACGCGAGACATCTTGGACGCCTATGCGGCTGGGGTCAACGCGGCGCTCACGCAACCTGGCGTTGCGAAGGGCGATGCCTTCGTGCTCGCTGACGTGTCTCCTGAGGCCTGGCGCCCGTGGGACGCCCTTCTGGTGGAGCGGCTTCTCGCCTATCTCGCTACGCCCGCACCGGCTGCTGACGCGTTCTGGAAGGACGCAGCGCGCCAGGACAGTGCCCTAGTTCCCTTTGTGCGAACTGACTCGACGTTCCGTGCCACCCTCGGAATCGGGGGGACCGATGGCGCAAGAGCGTTTGTCGCTGGGGCAAGCGAAGGCTCGGCGTTCGTCGCACACCAGCCTGCAGGCGCCTCCACCTTGGATCTCTTCGCACCGGTCACCCTTCGGCTGAACGGAGAGACCCTATCCGCCACAAGCATACCCGGCACGCTTTCTCTCCCCATCGGATGGACGAGCCGTGGTGGATGGGCTGTGTTCCTCACCAGCTCGCACCGCCTCGAGGTGTATTCAGGCCCGTCACCGCCTCCGGTTCACAGCCGCATTGTGGAGCGTGACGGCAATGAAGTGCTGCTCTCGATTCCTCGCGACACCACAGGACTGGTGCTCGCCCCTCCTATGCGACCCGTCGCCAGCCCGATGCCACAACCGAATGGCACATCCACGGAGGCAGGGGACACCGGATCGACGGGCTGGCGCCTCGCATGGTCTGGATTTCGTCCCGGCACCGACGTCCCCGCCTTCCTGGCGCTCATGACTGGAGCGCCAACGCCCACGTTCTCACTCCTTCGCGGCGATGGGCTGCAGCATCGCGCTGGCGAGTCGCGCGTGCTTGGCTCCCCTCCTGCTACCAGCAACGCCCCGAACGGAGTGTTCGCAGGGGCTACCTCCTCCGCCCAAAGAGCGGGCGATGTGCTCGCATGGATGGACAACACACTCCAATCCCGCCTCTCGGCATCAGCCCTTGCTAGCAGCGACGCCAGCCTATGGGCGGCGCAAACCCTCCCTCCTCTACTTCTAGCACTCGGCAATCGGGACTCGCTGGATCGGACCCTGGACGCCCCGTATGCCTTCCTCAAAGGGTGGAACTACCGCTATACCCCGGAGGCCATCGCACCGTCGCTGTTCGAGACATGGCTTGCCAGCCATGAAGCCTACACCGGCCACGCCCCGGACCCTTCGGATTCGCTGGATGTGTTGCTGTTGCCCCATACCCTGCGCATCGCACGCGCGGCCCTGCGGGATGCCTACGGCCCTGAGGCAACCGCGTGGCAGTGGGGACATGTCCAGGGTGGTTTCGTGCATCCCGTTCTCGAAGCCCAGGACACCAACGGGATCACGAGCCGCTCCGCTACACCGACGACCGGAGCCGGAGGGCACCCGACCACACTCGTTCCGGGCCCGTCTCGGCCCGCTGGTGCCCCATATGCAGTTCCAGGCCAGGGACCGGCCACCTGGTCTGCCTGGGCACTCCTCGGCCAGCAGGGGCTGTCTGTGCGAACGCCAGTCGCTCGCATCGCTTCTCCCGACACCGATCGCCTCGGACCTGCGATCTTCTCTCTAGGCGAACAGATTCCCTCGGATCGCCCTCGCTTGATTCTCCTGCCTCCGTCCTGACGCTCGGAATGTCTTCTCCTCTCTTTGTCGGCATCGATGCGGGCGGTACCAAGACCGCCCTCCTCGCTACACAAGGGAAGCCACCTGTTCGACTCACTGGGCCTGGTGCCCAGGTCCTTCGGGATGGTCCCGAAGCGGCTGTCGCCACCCTTACCTCTCTTATCAAAGAGGCCCAGGATGCCTTCGACGGCGCAGCTCTTGGCGGTGTCGCCGTCGGGCTGGCGGGAGCTGGGCGCGCAGAGCAACGCGATGCGGTCACTCAGGCTCTGAAGACCCAGCTCGATGGGGCTCCGGTAGTCGTCACCCACGATGCCGACGTAGCGCTTGAAGCCGCATACCATTCGGAGGGTGGCGCTCTGGTGGTGGTCGGAACCGGCTCGATGGTCTACGCACGCACCGACGAAGGCGAGACGCTCCGCGCTGGGGGCTGGGGAGCCCTGCTCGGCGACGACGGCAGCGGCACGGCGCTGGGGCGCGCGACGCTTCGGGCGGTCCTGGCATCCTATGACGGCGGCCCGCCGTCCACTCTCGCCGAGGGTGTCGCCAAGCGGTTTGGGCTGGACTCGGCAGAGGCCATCATCTCGGCCGTGTACCTCGATGGCCTCCCCCTGTCGGATGTGGCCCCGGTTCTGCTCGATGCCGTCGAAGATGACGACTGGGTGGCCTCTTCCATCCTCACCCGGGAAACCAATGCGCTCGGACAGCAGGTGGGCTGGCTGGCGACACGCGCAGGAGACACCGTGCCCAAGCAGCTCGCGTACACCGGCGGGCTAACGAACGAGACGGCTTATCGGGCCTCCTTGACCGCAGCGCTGGAGCGCCATCTGCCGGGCTGGACGCTCCGTGCGAGCCAGGAAGAACCGGTTGAAGGCGCCCTCGCAATGGCGAAGCGACTCGCCCGCGCGTAGCAAAGGCGCCCGGCCAGCTCGACGCTGTCAGCTCAGACGTTCCGGGGGGTAGTCAGCTGGATCGAACGAGGGCTCGGGGTACTGCGGGTTCATGGTCTCCAGCGTGTCCACGAGAAGTTGGCTGATGACTCGGTCCCGGAACCATCGTTTCTCGGACGGGATCACGTACCAGGGAGCCGCCTCCGTACTGGTCCTCGCGAGGGCCGTTTCAAACACCTCGTGGTAGGTGTGCCAGTGTGCTCGTTCCTCAAGGTCTTCGGGATTGAACTTCCAGTGCTTGTCTGGACGCTCGAGACGTCGCCGGAATCGCTCGAGCTGATAGTCCTTGGACACGTGAAGCATCACCTTAACCACTTGTGTCCCGGCATCCGCAAGAAGCGACTCGAACGCATTGATGTGGCCGTACCGACGCTCGATGATATCTGGTGGAGCCCATCCGTGAACCTTGACGATGAGCACGTCCTCGTAGTGGGAGCGATTGAAGACCCGGATGTGCCCTCGATGTGGCGCCTTCTCATGAACGCGCCAGAGAAAGTCGTGGGCCAATTCTTCCTTGCTGGGTGCCTTAAACGAGGCGACCGTCACACCCTGCGGATTGAGAGGACCAAACACGCTGCGGATGGTTGAATCCTTGCCCGCACCGTCCATCGCCTGAAGTACGAACAAGACGGACCGCTCGCCCTCAGCGTAGAGGCGCTCCTGAAGCTCATCGGCCCTGCGGGCCAGCGCCTTGGTTTCGGCCTTGGTGGCATCTTTCTCCATCCCGAGTGTTTCACTCGTTGCCCGATCCGCAAGACCTGGCGAAGACCCGGGAGCGATGCGATACCTGCTGAGATCAATCATAGCAGCGACGAGATCATCGAATGAGCAAAGAGCTGTACGCGTCAAAGAGGCTCTCGAGCTGGCGAGTGTTCAAATCGCCAGCCCGATGCCGTGGACCTAGCGGCCGAAGAGCTTGTTGAGTGCTGCTTTTCCGGCCTGCGCCATCAGGTCGTCCTGGATGGAACCATCGCCATCCTGATCGAGGAATCCGGACAATGCGCCCAGCAGCCCAGACGGAGCCTCACGGCGTGCCACTGTTGCCTCTTGCCCCAACAGCCCGGAAAGCCCAGCTTCATCGAGACCCGCCTGGCGCTTCTGGCGTCCCAGTGCAGCCATCACGATGGGCGCGAGAATCGGGAGCAGGCGTGCGACCTGGCTCATGTCTAGACCGGACGCCTGGGCAACGCCCTGCTCCAGCTCGGGCTGGCGATTGCCGAGGAGGTGCCTCAGAATGCCTGCGCCATCCACCTGCTTGCCAGTGACCTGCCCACTGAGAAACCCTCCGAGGTTGTCGAGCAGAGAGCCATCGTGGTCCCGCTCAAGCGCTCGGTTCAGCGATTGAGCACCTTGCGTGGTGTTGGTGTTTCGGTTCAGTGCGGACAGAATGGCGGGCAGTGCCGCTCCAATTGCCTGCTGGGTGGAACGGGAATCGGCGCCAATGGCACCTGCGAGCTGATCGACCTGCGAGCCGCCCAGCGTCTGAGCGAGCGTTCCAAGAAGTCCGTTCATGGGGAAAGGGTGTGGTGAGGGAAAGAAGGGTCCAGACGAGATGCCCTGCTGGAAGGTAGGCGGTGCGCCCAGCTGCGACCACCTATCTATCCGACTGCGTCACAGCCGTTCCCGCCCGTCCAAGTGCACCAGTTCGACGCGCATGAGGCCACGGAGGGCATTGGAGAGGAACACGGCATCCGCCAGCTCGAGGTCACGAGGCCGGAGCACCCGCTCACCGGCCTTCGGGAGGGTCGTGAGCAGGTGAGCCCGTTCTACACCTGGGAGTCCTCCGGCGTCGAGCGGCGGTGTCCAGAGCCACCCATCCGCTTTCACCCAGACGCTCGTTCGGGTGCCCTCCACGACCTCCCCTGCCAGGTTTAGGACTATCGCCTCATCGGCGCCACGGTCCTTCGCGGCCTGCCAGCGCCATTCGTAGTGGTCCCGGGTCGTGGTCTTGTGCTGGCACCACCGTGTCCCCGCCTCCACCATCGGATCGGGGCAGATCCAAGCCCTCTGAAACGGGCCTCCAGGGAGCGCAGCAGCCTCGACGGCCACGCGCCCATCTGGATGCAGCACAAGTCGCACTCTGAAGAGATCATGCGATGTCAGACGCGCCAGTTCTTGCCGCACTTCATCTTGGTCAAACGCAATCCCGAACACCTCGGCGCTGGCTGCCAGCCGGTCGAGGTGCCGGTCGAGGTGAGCGATCTCACCGTTCTCAGACCGCATGGTCTCGAAGAGAGCTGGGGCGGTGCCCGCCGTCATCGCGCGAGATCCGTCAAGACACGAGCTTTGAGCAGACACTCTTCGTACTCCGCGTCGGCGTCGCTGTCCCACACGACGCCGCTCCCAACGTCGTACCGGCCCACGCCTTCCTGAAGCACGGCGGTTCGGATCGCCACGTTGAACACAGCCGATCCGAGGCCGTCTTCCCCTGGAGCCGCGTACCCGATGGCCCCACAGTACACGCCGCGAGGTCCCGTCTCGAGCTGGCGATTCTATCT
>JBCBZH010000141.1:0-11003 GCA_039815415.1 Bacteroidota bacterium | reverse complement strand
GCCAGCCCGTCGAGGATCTCCTGGGCGTCTTGGAGCACGCGCTGGTGATCGGGGGCATGGCCGGGGGGCGAACTGACCGCGCTCGGCGTCAGCAAGGAGCATGTCGACGCGCTGGCGAAGCGACTCCGGTACGTCGCGGACGGCCAGCGCGTGGGCGATCTGCGGGCGCGACTTGGTAGTCGGCGGCACGTCGAGGCGGTCGGCCAGGAAGCGGCGAAGGGCGGTGTCGAGCGCGGCGAAGAGCGCTGGGCCATCGAGCGCCTGTGCGTCTTCGAGGCGTCGGCGCACCTCGGGCGTGGCGCGCTGACGCCGTCGCTCCGGTGTATCGACGGGTGTCCGGTTCGTGCCAATGCGAACGGCCACCAGCCCGGCGAGGGCGAGCGCGGGAAGCGCCAGCCCGGTGCCCAGCACGATCCAAAGCCAGCCGGTCTGGCCAGGAGCTGCGCGCCAGTCGGCGGTCGTCATCAACCCCGTTGCCGCCTCGGGCGCCTCCGTCGAGCTGGCGAGGGCGTCTCCGTCTACCGGGATCTCAATGGCTTCGGAGCGGAGCGTCTTGTACTGCCCATCGGACGGGTCGTAGTAGGACCAGACGGCAGGGGGGACCTCCAGCGTGCCCCCGGACTGCGGGACGAGCGTGTAGGTGAACGTCTTTCGGCCCCGGAGCGGGTCTGCTTTGAGATCAAGGTCTAGTTCGTCCTTCGGGTCGTACACGTCGACGGTCGGAGGCGTGTCCAACTCGGGTGCCGAGAGCGTGGCGAGATTTCCGGTTCCCGTGAGCGTTAGCGCAATGCGGACGGGGTCGCCTGCGGTCACACGGCGGGGCTCCACCTCGGTGGCGATGCCGAACTGTCCGACCGCTCCGCTGAATGAGGCCGGGGCTCCATCCGGCAGCGGCGACACATCCAGTGTGATGGACGGCGCCGTGACATCCTCTTCGTCGAACGACGACGAGAAGGGCTGGAAGAACGGCGCGAAGGGATCGTTGGACTGCGCGCGGTTGGTGCGGAAGAGGTCGATGGAAAAGTCCATCGGCGCCAGCTCAAGCGGACCTGTCCGCGTAGGGAACAGCGCGATACGGCGGATGGTGACGGCTTCGAGGGTTTGTCCGTTGCGTCGGACCGCTCGAGGGTAGGCCGGCGGGACGTCCAACTCTTCCCGCCAGGCACCCGGCGCATCCCACGTTCCCGTAGGCGTCGTCTGCCGGGGCTGCACGGAGGGGTCGAAGTAGAGCACGTAATCGACCAGAATCTGCTGGCCCACCACGGCCGATTCCCGGCTCGGCTCGGCTCGGACGAACAGGTCGCCACTTGGCAAGTTTGCAGGGGCTGGCGACGGAGCCGCCAGCCCAGACGACGCGATGACCTCTATGTCGAACGCCTGCGTGCGCAGCGTCTGCCCGCCGACCTCGATGCGCGCGGGCAACACCCGTGCGGTGCCTTCTCGAATGGCCCGATAGTGCCACGCGACGGTCCGCTCGGTCTCGCCGTTGACCGTTGATGTGGCATCGAACACCGGTCGCGGAGAGACCAGCTGGAGACAGCACGTGACGGTGGGCGCGCGGACGCTGCGCCCGCGCCCGCCGTCAATCGCCAGCTCGAGGGTGACGAGATCGTCCACCTCCACGCGGTCCCGGTCGGCACTGACCTCCACCGTCTGAGCGTGGACCGGGCTCGCCAGCGCGAGGGCCATCCCGGTGAGCACAGCGAAGAATCGTCCTAGGGGCATGCGGCCTCCGAGCAAGGCGTCCGAGGGATACCAACTCCTTCGCTTGCGCGCAGGACGAGGAGTAGAGGTGCCGGACTCCATTACCAGTCCTTGTCGCTGCGGCGCATCTGGCTGGGGCGGCGCCGAAGCTCGCGGAGAAGCAAGCGCTCCTCGCCACCGACAGCATCCAGAATTCGCCCGGCCTGTTCTGCGCTCATCTGTCCTTGCGGGACAGGCGCTGCGTCCTGAGGCGTGTCGCCCCCTTCGCCGGGCTGAGCCCCTTCGGGCTGCGGTGACGTTTCGCTCTCGTCGCCCTCTCCATCCTGCGGGCTGGTGCGCGTCTGGTCCTGTTCGGCTTCCTGTCGCTCGTCAGGTGGAGCGTCTTGCTGCTGCTGACCGTCCGATCCGTCCTCCCCGTCGTCTTGAGGCTCTTCAGGTTGCTCTTGGTCGTCCTCGTTGTCCTGGTCGCCACCGCCGCCGTCCTGTGGAGGCTGTTGCTGCCGGATCAGATCCAGCAGTGCCTGCAGCTTGGCATCGTTCGGAGCGTCTCGAAGTCCGTCCAGGGCTGCAGCTTCGGCGTTCTCGTTGTCGCCATCGATGAACAGTCCCGCAGCGCGGTCGTACGCGCTGGGGCCAGCATCTGGAGCTTGCTGGGCGACCACAGGGGCCGCCAGCGCGAGAAGGAGGCAGAAGAGTCGGAGCCGGGTCATGGGCTGGAGTCTACTGAGGTCGGGGGCGAGGGCGCAGGCGCCACGCTTTCCTCAATCTGAACGACGCCGCTGAGGCGCCCGATGAACTCGTCAAACGCAGCAACGGTGGAATCGCGTGCCCGGCCGTCTTCCATCAGATCGAGCGCGTCGCGGTACTGCTGCTGGTCAATGAGCGCATCGGCCTGTTCCTTGAGGCGCCGGGCAAAGTCCGACGGTTCAGGCGTTTCAGGTTGCTCCGGCGGAGGTTGGATGCGGCGGAGCGCAATTTCGATGTTGCGGCGGGCATCCGCATAGTCGGGCTGCAGAAGCAGAGCCCGACGCAGATAAGCCACGGCGCGACGGGCATTGTCCCCTTGGAGCTGTGCTGTCCCGGCGTCATACGCGATGCGTGCGCGGGTGGCGGGGGACGCTGTCAGCTCCAGAGCTTGAATGAATGCACTGTCCGCGTCGGCGAGGCGGTCTGTGCGGGCTCGCATGAGGGCCACGTTGTGCCAGAGGCGAGCTTGCACATCGGGCGGCACCTCCTCTTGGGCCAGGCCAGAGAGGTATGCGGCTTCAGCGCCCTCGAAGTCCCCCTGAATCTCTACGGCATTGCCCCGTCGACCCTCCTGCACACCCGCGTGGAAGGGCGCCGTGAGGCAGGCCGGGAGGGCAAGCAGAAGGAAGAGGACGCGTGTCATCGGGAATCGCCAGCTCGAGGGAGCTCCGCAGAGAATTGGGGATTTGGGGGGACGCCTCGGTCCTCGTTGGCTGCGCCGGTCTGACGGCTCCTGATTCTTGGCTCCTCCTCCATCAACGTGTCCAGCTGGCGGTCTGTCTCGAGCTGGCGAACGGGGCGGGCGGCGAGGATGCGCTCGGCCAGAAGCAGCAGTAGCGCCAGTCCCAGCGGCCACTGGTAGCGCTCGGCGTACGAGGCGAACTCGGACGAGGCGAGCACTGCGCGGTCGAGGTTGTCGAGGCGTTCGTTGATCTCCGGGGCGGCAGAGCCACGCCCGACGCGCACCACATCGCCGCCGGAGATCGCCCGGAGGGCGCCGTTCTGATACGTGGAGACGACGCGTTGGCCGGACCGGTCGGTTTTGAATCCGACGGTGCGGCCGCTTCGCGTCTCGGGCACAGGGCCGCCCTCGTCGGTGCCGATACCGAGGGCGAGGAGCGTCACACCCGCATCACGCAGCGCATCGGCGGATGCCTCCAAGCCGCCTTCGTGGTCTTCGCCGTCGGACACCACCAGCATGGCGCGGGGGCGGTCAGCGTCCTCCGGGCTGGTGGCGGCGTCGAAGGCCTCATTCGCGATGCGCAGTGCATTGGCAAAGTCGGTTCCCTGCACGGCCACCTGATCCGGGTCGGCGGCGTCCAGGAACAGGCGGATGGCGCTCCGGTCACTCGTGAGCGGGCATTGCAGGAACGCGTCTCCCGCGAACAGCACCAGCCCGACCCGGTCCCCACGCCGCTCGTCTACGATGCGCTCGATCTCCAGCTTGGCGCGCTCCAAGCGGCTGGGCGCCACGTCTTCGGTCCGCATGGATTCCGAGACGTCCAGCGCGATCAGCAGGTCGAGGCTCTCCTGGCGCGCCTCCCGGCGGTCCAGGCCAAAGCGTGGCCCGGCCAGCGCAACGCCCAGGCATGCCATCGCGCTGACGACTAGCACGGCCCGGACCTGTCGGCGCCGCACGAGGCCCGCCAGCCCGTCGGCCATCGAGCTGGCGCGGGGGCCGAGGAACAGGCCCAGAGCCTCCTTGCGTCGCCGAGCCGCATACGCCACCAGCGCACCGGCCAGAGGCACCAGCGCGATGGCGAGCAGAAGGAGAAGAGGCGAGCGGAAGGACACGATGGGGGAAGAGTGACGGGGTAAGAGTGATGAGTTGGAGAGAGGCAAGGACAGCTCATCACCCCTAACTCGCTACGGAACTTCGCGGAGGCGGGTGGTGGAAAGGGCGACGGCGAGAAGGAGGCACGCGAGGGCAGGCCAGAGCGCCAGCGCATAGCGCTCATCCACGTCGAGGTAGACGGTCTCCTCGATTTCGGTGCGTTCCAGCTCCGAGATGGCGTCGTAGATGGAGCGGAGGGCCTGGGCGTCGGTGGCTCGGAAGTAGCGCCCGCCGGTTGTCTGGGCGACTGCCCGAAGCGCCTCCTCATCCACGTCTGCTGTGGGGGCACTCAGGATGCCGCCAAACGGCACTCGGCGTCGGCCAGCCGTACCATCGCCCCCTACGCCGATGGCGTACACCTTGACGCCCAGCGCGGCCGCGGCCTCGGCGGCCGTCTGCGGATCCACCTGCCCGCGGTTATTCTGGCCGTCGGTGAGGAGGATGACCACCTTACTCTCGGCGTTGGAGTCGCGGAGGCGCGCCGTTGCCGTCGCCAGCGCGGTGCCGATGGCGGTGCCGTCTTCGATGACGCCCATGCGAACGTCGCGCAGCATGGTCTGGAGGAAGACGTAGTCCAGCGTGAGCGGGGCCTGCGTGTAGGCCTGCGCGGCGAAGACCACCAGCCCGATGCGGTCGGACTCGCGACCTCGCACAAACTCAGCAGCCACCGTCTTGGCCGCCTCGAAGCGGTTCGGCGCGAAGTCCTCGGCCGTCATGGAGGTGGAGATGTCCAGCGCGAGCACGATGTCGATGCCCTCCGTGGTGCGCTCGCGGACCGAATCCGTTTCCTGGGGTCTCGCCAGCGCGATGATTCCGAGCGCCAGCGCGGCCAGCAGGAGCGCGTCCGGCAGCCATCGCCAACGCGCCCAGCCGGTCGTGGGCAGACCCGCTGCATCGCCCGCGACGGAGAACGCCAGCCCGCGCCCGTCCGCACGCCGCCGACCCATCCAGACAAGGACGGGGATCGCCGCGAGAGCGAGGAGCCAGAGGGGCTGTGCGAATTGCAACGGTGGGTAAGGAGTGAGGGGCGACGGGTTAGGAGTCTCTGCCTAGTGAACGGCGGAGGGCGAGCAGACGGCGACTCAGGATGTCAAGTTGGTTCATGAGCGGCTGAATCTCATCCTGTGTGCTCAGACCGATGTCTTGTGCGATCACCAACTGGGTCTCCACTTCGAAGAGGGAGCCGCGAGCATAGCGGAGAAACTGGTCGAACTCTCCTTTCTTGTTCCGTCCCCAACCCTCTGCAATGTTCGAAGGAATGGACACAGCAGCTCGTCGTACTTGGGAAGTGAGGCCAATCGTTCATCGGATGGCCAAGGCTGCATGAGGGTATACACATCGCGTACGAGAGCAACCCCAGCTTGCCACACGTCTAGGTCACGGTAAGTGCGAAATCGCTTAGGTGTGAACGGCTCCTTACTCATCCCTCCTCACTCTTCACTGTCCTGACCAATTCCGGCAGCACCTCTCCCGCTGCGCCGCGAACCTGCTCATCCAGGCGCCATGCGATCTCGCTCGGCGTCGGGTTGATCTCAGCGACAAAGGAACCTGCTTGCTTCGCCATCTGCGGCAGCCCGGCTGCGGGGTAGACCACCGAACTGGTGCCGATGGACAGGTAGACGTCCGCCCGCTGGGCGGAGAGAGAGGCCTGTTCGATCGCAGCCTCGGGCAGCATTTCTCCGAACCACACCACGTCGGGGCGAATCAGACCATCGCAGATCGGGCATCTCGCCAGCGCGTCGTCGGAGGGGCCGGGTGCGGGCTGGTGACAGTCGATGCAGCGGCTGGTGACGATGGAGCCATGCAACTCCACGACGTTCTTGCTGCCTGCGCGCTGGTGGAGGCCATCCACGTTCTGAGTGGAAATCAGGAACTCCCCGCCCCGAGCTGTGACGAGCCGCTCCAACTCGGCCAGGGCAGTGTGGCCTGGATTGGGACTTACTCGCTCGACCACCTCGCGGCGGTGGCGGTACCAGCCCTGCACCAACTCGGGGTTGGCGAGAAACGCGTTGACGTTGGCGAGCTCTTCAGGCTTGAACTGCTTCCAGAGGCCGCCAGGGTCACGGAAGGTGGGAACGCCACTCTCGGCTGAGATGCCTGCACCTGTCAGCACAGCCACACGACGCGCCTGTGCGAGCCGCTGGACGAGCGTGTCGGAGAACAGGGAGACGGGCTGGTGCATGAGTCAGAGGGTACTGTTCTCAGCCACAGATCTCGTCTCTCCATTCTCTCCAGCCTTATCCGGTCTGGAGGGAGGGGGAGGGGCTGGAGAGTCTCCTTCGTCGTCTGCCTCGAGCTGGCGAAGAGCAGTCTCGACGGTTTCAATGGCTTCCCGCGCCTTGGACCGGGCATCGGACGCGGCCTCGGAAGCAGGGCGGAGGCCTGCGAAGGCCACGAGGTCGGTGAGGCGAAGGACGCCGCGCACCGCGCTGAGCCCGGCGTCGGGCACACGCCCATCGGACTCGAGAAGGGCCGTCAGCTCGGACGTGGTGGACTCGAGGACGGGGAGGTCAAGGCGTCGGGCGAGGTACGTTCGCAGCGTATCGCGAATGGCGTCGAAGTGCGCTTCCGTGGCTTCGGGCGTAGTGGGCGTGCGGCTCGCCAGCGCGTCGAGGCGGCTGAGGGCCTCGGGGTAGGGGAGGACGCGCGGCGTTGGCGCGGGTGGCTTGCGAAGCGCGCGGACCAGGATCCAGATAAATCCGAGTACGAGCAGCGCTCCGAGCACGCCCAGCCCGACGAGCACGGGCACCGGGCTGGCGAACGCTGCGACCGGGCCGAGGGGGGCAGGCTCGGGATTGGCCTCACCGCCGAGCACCGATCGCACTGGAACGAGCACCGACGGGCTGGCGATCTGAACGGTGTCGGCGCCCGCCGCCAGCTGGACGCGGATCGGCCCCACGCGGGCACTGTCCACAGCGAACACCACGATGGTCACTAGCGCGCTGTCGGTGCGGAGGTTGCCGCGAGCGGTGGGAGGGAGACGGCGCACGCTCAGGATCTCGGCATCGCCAGCTCGAAGGCTCGGCTCCAACTCAGGCAGTTCAGCTGGCGCCTCCGGGAAAATCACCGACTGCCCCGGCGGGTGGTCCACCGCCACCGCCAGCTCGACCGGCTCTCCAATCGTGAGGCTATCCGCCAGAACGGAGAGCCGAGCCGTCTGGGCCGACGCCGAGCTGGCGAGGAGCACCAACGCAAGGGCGAGCACCCGTTGGCTCGGGAGCCCAATGAACGGGTGGAGGTCACCTGACCGCCCCCTTCGAGGGGGCTCCCCGGCGTGCCGGGGTGGGGGTGTCCACAGCCATTCGTTCCGCCTCGGAGGGTGGCGCCGGAGTCGTTCGCCAGCTCGAGCAACACCCGCCGCTCTCCGGACACCTCCCTCAAAGGGATGTGGGTGGGGCCTCTCACCCCGGCCCTCTCCCCTGGGGAGAGGGAGGACCGGTTGTGGCCTCGAGCTTGCGAATTGGGGGGATGCATCGCCAACTCGTTGCTCCTCACGCATCACCCATCTCTCTTCACCCATCACCGGCCCCGGTTGCGCTGGCGGAAAAAGGCCACGAGGGGATCGGCATAGTCCTCGTCGGTGCGCGCCGTGACGTGGTCCACGCGGGCGCGGCGGAGGGTGTCCTCGGCCGCAGCGGCGCGATCTGCGGCTCGCTGGGCGAATGCCGTGCGGACCGCTGGGCTGGAGGTGTCCACCAGCGCGGTCTGGCCGGTCTCGGGATCGGCCACGTGCACCAACCCGACCGCCGGCAGCATCTCCTCGCGCGGGTCCACCACCCGAATGGCGACGACATCGTGCTTCTGCGCGAGCGTCCGTAGAGGCTTCTCGTAGCTCTCCGAGCTGGCAAGGAAGTCGCTCACCAGCACCACGATGGCGCGGCGGCTGAGAAACCGGGAGGCGTGGCGGATCGCTTCGCCGAGGTCGGTGCCGGTGCCTGTGGCTTCGTGAGCGAACACGTCGCGAAGCACTCGTAGCACGTGGCGCTTTCCCTTCTTGGGCGGCACGAACCGCTCGACGTGATCGGAGAAGAGCAGCAGGCCCACCTTGTCCGAGTTGCGGATGGCGGAGAAGCCGAGGACGGCGGAGACCTCTGCGGCGAGGTCGCGCTTAGCCGTCTCGCCGCTGCCGAAGTTCTCGCTCGCCGACACGTCCACCACCAGCAGCAGCGTCTGCTCGCGCTCCTCATCGAACAGCTTCACGTACGGCTCGCCCTGCCGCGCGGACACGTTCCAGTCGATGGAGCGCACGTCGTCGCCGAACTGATACGGGCGCACCTCAGCGAACTCGATTCCCGACCCCTTGAATGCGGAGTGGTACTCGCCCCCAAACACGTCGTCCACCAGCCCGCGTGTGCGGACCTCGACGTGGCGGATCTTGCGGAACAGCTCTCTCGGAATCAAAGGGAGAGTGGAAAATGGAGAATGGGTCTCTGGCCGAAGCCTTCACGTCAGGGAACGGCGTCGGTGCCGCTAGATTACTTCCGTCCTCAGGGGTCGAGCTTCGGGCTCATCACTCATATCGTATCACCCATGGCTCGCGTCTCCGTTCTTGTCTTTCCCGGGTCCAACTGCGACCACGACGCTTACCACGCCACGAAGCACGTCTTCGGGCAAGATGCCCGGTTTGTCTGGCACAAGGACGAATCCGTCGGCGATGCCGATCTGGTGATCGTGCCCGGGGGCTTCTCCTATGGCGACTACCTGCGAGCCGGCGCCATCGCCCGGTTCAGCCCGGTGATGAAGGACGTGGTTCGGTTTGCCAACGAGGGCGGGCTGGTGCTGGGCGTCTGCAATGGCTTCCAGGTGCTCTGCGAGGCGGGGCTGTTGCCAGGTGCATTGGTGCGCAACGCCAGCCTCCGGTTTGTGGCGAAAGACGTCCACCTGCGCGTGGAGACCACAGACTCTCCGTTTACGAACACCATGATGCCGCACGAGGTGCTGACGATCCCAGTCGCCCACGGCGAGGGCAACTACACCGCCGACGAGGCCACGCTCAACGAGCTGGAGGCCGATGCGCGGGTGGTGTTCCGCTACTGCAACCCGGATGGCACCGTCACACCAGACGCCAGCCCGAACGGATCGGCACGCAACATCGCGGGCATCCTCAACGCAGAGCGCAACGTGCTGGGCATGATGCCCCACCCGGAGCGATGCGTCGAGGCGCTGCTCGGGCACGGCTCGGCGGATGGGGCGAAACTGTTCGCCTCGGTCTTCGCTCACCTCAGCGTAGGCGTCCCCGCGTGATCCGCGTCCCGGTCGCGCTCGACCGCACGTTTTCGCTCCCTGCGGACATCGCAGACACGTTTGGGTTGCTGTCCGACATTCCCGCGTGGGGCGCCCTCTATCCGCGCGTGGCGGCCATCGAGCCGTTGCCGGAGCATGGCGCGTACGCATGGCGCTGGCGGATGGAACCGATGGGGCCACCGGGCTTCGAGGCGCGGACGGTGTACGGATGCACCTACGCCTTCGACATCCAGAACCACACCGTGACGTGGACGCCCATCGAGAGCGTTGGCAATGCGCTGTTCTCCGGCTCGGTCGAGCTGGCGGAGGCCGTCAGCTCGACGGTGGGGACGCTTCACCTCGAGGCCGACATGGAGATCCCGGCACCTCGGTTCGTTCGGCGCATTGTTCAGGCACAGGTGTCCTTCGAGATGGGGCGGATGACAGACCGGTTTCTAGAGCACGTCCGGGACGCGCTGGCGTAGTCCCGGCAGCGAAATGAGGTGTGCCTGTGGGCGCCGTCGCCAGCTCGTTGAGGCGAGGGGCTGACAGGATGGGGCAGTTTTTTTAACACCTCGGTCCGAATGGGATACGCACCCGGGGTGTGGATGCGTTCGACGCGGTGCCTTTGGCTCTCATTCACGTCACCCTACACCCTGTTGCCATGCGACGATTCGTTTTCGCTGCCCTCGCCCTGTTCGCCGTTCCTGCCTTCGCCCAGGAGACGCCCCGCGCTGAAAGCGAGGCCGAGATCATCATTGAAGACGAGGACGGCCCGTTTCGTTTCTACATCGAGCGCGACGGCCCACGCTTTCTCTTCCGCCAGGGCGATGGCGATGAGCGGGTCTTCAACCTGGACGTGCCGGAGGGCGTGTTCGAGTTCAACAGCCCTGAGTTTGACTTCGACCGATACTTCGACACGGATCGCTCGGGTCATGCATTCCGCTTCTTCAACGACGGGCCGGGTAACATCTTCCGTGTCCTTGGCTCTGGCAGCATGTCCGACGAGACGCGCGAGCGGATGCGCGAGCTGCAGTCCGACGCCCGCGAGCTAGCGATGCAAGCGCGCACAGCCCGTGGTGCCGAGCGCGACGATGCCGAACGCCAGCTCGACGCTGTCCTCGGGGAGCTGTTCGACGTACGCGGTCAGGCCCGCCAGGAAGAGGCCGACGCCCTCCGCGAGCGCGCCCGCGAGCTGATGGACGAAGCCAATGAGAAGGAGGAGGCGCTTCGCGACCGCGCCGCACGCCGTGACGCCCTGATCGAGGCGCGTCGGGCCGAGTTGCTTGGAACCACGTCGTCAGACTGGTAGGCCGAGCCCCATCGCCAGCTCGAGGAGGTGCAGCCTCGAGCTGGCGCCCCCCAGGGGGGGGCCCCGGGGGGGGGGGCGCCCCGGGGCGGTTGCGGGCCGGGGGGCCACGGCCAGGGTTTGCCCGCATGCGTGGGCGACTAGGCTGATGGGCTCTTCTGCCGTGCCTTGTTCCACCAGTACGCG
>JBCBZH010000107.1:0-12619 GCA_039815415.1 Bacteroidota bacterium | reverse complement strand
GCTCGCGCGGGCGAACGGCCGTCTCGTTGAGGATGTAAGCGTTCTCCATATCGGCCTCGCTGTCGCGGAACCAGCGCCCCTCTGCCATCTCCAGTCCGACGGTTTCCAGATAGTCTGGCCCGCCGATCAGCGTGGTGAGACTCTGCGCCTCCTCTTCGGCCTCTCCGCCCGGCCAGTAGAAGCCGCGACTCATTCCCACCGTCCCTGGCAGACCACTCGCGGAGGCGACGCTCGCAATGGCCGGGTTGTCGAGCAGTGCCTGCTCGAACGAGTCGAACTGAGCCCAGATGTCCGACGTCGGATTGAACGTGATGACGTGCTCTTTCGCGAATCCGAGATCCTGGCTTCGCATGTACTGGAGCTGGTTCATCACGGTCAGGGTGGCAACCAGCAGAAAGGTGGAGATCGCGAACTGGGCCACGACGAGCCCTTTGCGAAAGGCTGGCGCTCCCCCCGCTGCGGTCAAATCTCCCTTCAGCACACGCGATGGATCGAAGCGGGTCAGGTAGACCGCCGGGTACGTCCCAGCAAGCAAACCCGCCACGAGCCCGATGCCCATGAGAGCTGCAAGGGTCGCCGGGTGTCCCAGATTGATGGCCGTGGCGCCTCCCAGTGCGTCGTTGAAGAACGGCAACCCGATGGCCGCCCCCAGCACACCCACTCCAATCGCAATCACGCTCAGCAGCACGGACTCGCCGAGGAACTGAACGACGAGCTGGCGACGCCCGGCGCCGAGGCTCTTTCGGACGCCGATTTCCCGCGCCCTCTGGGTGGCACGAGCGGTCGCCAGGTTCGTGAAGTTGACACAGGCGATCAGCAGGATCAGCGCGGCGATTCCTCCGAAGACCCAGAGGACCTGCGGATTCCGCGTCGGCATGCTGTAGTCCGGCATCTGGGTATCGAACCGGAGCGACGCGAGAGCCTGGAGGTCGGCGACGGTCTCGGGTTCCTCGAAGCGTTCGGCAAGGAACGACGTAGCGGCCTGAGACACTCTCTCCGCGCTAGCCCCAGTCTCAGTCAGCACATACGTGCGGTAGTTCCAGTTGCTGAAGTCCTCCAGAGCCTCTGGTCCATTCGTCCCGGCGAGGAACTGAAACGAACCGAGGGCACTGAACGCCAAGTGCGTGTTCGTGGGCAGATCCTCTATGACGCCAGTGATGGTCAACGGGTTGTCGTACAACGAGACCACCTGCCCCACGGCCTCGGCATCCCCGAAGAGCGTCCGCGCCTGCGTCTCTGTGACCACAAGGTTGTTGGGCTCGAGGAGCGCCGTGGCTGGATCGCCCGCGACAAAGGTGAACGAGAAGGCCTCGAAGAACCCAGGGTCCGTGAGATAGAACCGATCCAGCCTCCGCGGCGCATCTCCCCCCACATCGACGTACGACTGTCCGAGACTGCCATAGCGAATCGCGTGCTCCACGCCGACGACGTTGCCCTCCACGAGAGGCGCCAGCCCTGCCGGCGTCGTCGCGCGCAGGTTGTCGGAATCGCGTTCGTTGACCGTCAGGCGGTAGACGCGATCGCCGTTGGCGTGGTACATGTCGAACGAGCGCTCGTGCTGAATGAAGAGCACGATCATGAAGCAGCACGCCAGCCCGAGGCCGAGCCCTCCCACGTTGATGGCCGCGTAGCCGGGCTGGCGACGCAAGGCGCGAAAAGCAACGAGCAGATAGTTCCTGAGCATGGCGATGTGGGCAATGCCAGCGAGCTGGCGAAACGGGGCTAGTCGGCGCGGAGCGCTCGGATGGGGTCGGCGGTCGCCGCACGGAGGGCCTGGGAGCTGACGGTCGCCAGCGCGATGACCAGAGTCACGGCAGCCGTCCACACGAACACATCCGGCCCGATGTCGATGCGGAATGCGAATCCATCGAGCCACCGGTTCATCCACCACCAGACCAGCGGGGTTGCCAGTCCGAAGGCCAGGACAACGAGCACGAGGAAGTCCCTGACGAGCAATCCGAGCAACCCTGGCACCATCGCGCCGAGCACCTTGCGGATGCCGATCTCCCGGGTCCGTTGCTGGGCCGCGAACGCCGCCAACCCGAAGAGGCCGAGGCATGCCACGAAGATGGCGAGCCCGGCACAAACAGCGAAGAGCCTGGCGAACTGCGCCTCGGCCCGGTACTGCGCGTCAAACGACTCGTCGAGGAAGCGGTAGAGGAACGGGCGGTGCGGCACGAGGGTCGCCCATGCCTCGGACACGGCCTCAACAACCCCGGAGGCCTCGTCGGCATCGACCTGCAAAACGAAGTAGCCGAGTTCGTCAGAGACGCGGAAGGAGAGCGGGCCAATGTCGTGATGCAGCGACTCGTGGTTGAAGTTGCGAACAACGCCAACCACCTCTCCTGCCAGATCCGACTGTGCAAACCGCTTGCCCAGCACATCATCGGGACGTGCATAGCCCAGTTCCCGAACCGCCGACTCATTGAGGATCAAACCAGCCACGGAATCACTCGAAACGGCGTCGCTGAACAGTCGACCCGCGACGGGTTCGATTCCGAGTTGCGTGAGGAAGTGGTCATCCACTTCGTACAGCCCAGGGACAAACCGCTTCAGGGCTCCATCCACGCCTTCCACCTCGGTTGTCGAGCTGGGGAAGTGACCACCTGGAATGGAGCGGGTGGCGGACACCTGCTGGACGCCGGGCAATGCCGCCAGCTCGGCAGCAATCGCCTCTCGGCTCTCTTGCACCCGCGCATCCCTGCCGAAGTCGACCACGAGCTGCTGATCTTCGGAGAACCCCAGCGGTCGGTTCTGCAGGAAGTCTAGCTGTTGCCACACTACGAGGGTCCCAACCATCAGCGCGATGGCGGCCGTGAACTGAAAGACCACGAGTCCCTTCCGAAGCACCACACTCCGCCGCGAGGTTGAAGAGCGTCCTTTGAGTACCTCGACAGGTCGAAACGACGACAACACAAAGGCCGGGTACCCGCCCGCTAGTCCAGCCACGAGGAGCGTCCCGACGATTAGAGCCAACAGCATCGGCACGCTTACCAGCGCGTCTGCCGACAGAACGGCTCCCGCGAGGTCGCCAAAGGCTGGAAGCATGACAACAACCACCGCAACCGCAACCACCGTGGCGAGTGTCGTGAGGAGCAGCGCCTCAGCCAAGAACTGGACTACCAGCCCGGAGCGCTGCGCGCCGACTGTCTTGCGCACGCCTACCTCAGCAGCGCGATTGGCCGCCCGAGCCGTGGCGAGGTTCATGAAGTTGACGCACGCGATGAGCAGAATACCCACTCCGATCCAGCCGAACACCAGGAGGCTCGTCGGATTCCCCTTCGGTCCGAAGTCATAGTCCGAGACCGGCCCGAGAAAGATCTCTGTGATCGGTTCGAGGGCCATCGTGAACGACTGTGGAGGATCCACCAGCTCGTCTCCGATCTCGCGATTCACGAAGGCTGGAAGCTTGGCCTCGAAGGCCTCTGCGGACGCACCTTCATTGAGTACTGCGTAGGTGAAGAAATCGACGTAGCCCCAGTTATCGAAGACGTGGTTCCGCCCTACCGCCCGCGAGTTCTGCTCGAACGTCGCCATCGAGATGAGCAGGTCGAACTCGAAGTGAGTGTGGCTCGGCAGATCGGCCATGACACCTGTGACCGTCATCTCTTGCTGCTCAGGCCCCATCTGTAAGGCTTGCCCGAGAGCAGGTGCATTCCCGAAGTAGCGCTGAGCCGCACTCTCAGTCAGCACAATGCCTCCCGGATCTCGGAGAGCCGTTTCCGGATCGCCAGCTCGAAGCGGAAAGGAGAACGCCGAGAAGAACGCGACATCGGCGTAGAGGTATGCCTCTTCCTGGAACCGCGTCTCGCCACGGCCTAGCAGAAGCTCATGGCGTCCGGAGAACCGCACCACGTGTTCGACCTCAGGAAACTCAGCTTCGAGCCGTGGACCGAAGAACGCTGAGCCACGCGACTTGAACTCGTCTGGTGTGGGCGCCAGCGACGCCTCCCCCTGCTGCTGCGCATAGATGAGCCGGTAGGCCCGATCCGCGTTGTCGTGGAACGCGTCGTAGCTCAGCTGATGCTGCAGATACACGCCGATCAGCAAGCAGCATGCGATCCCCACCACGAGCCCCGTCAGATTGAGCATTGCAAAGCCTTTCTGTCGCAGGACGTTGCGAACCGCGATCTTGAGCGTTGTCTTCAGCATGGAGCGTGAGGCGTGGAGGGACGAGTTGGCGAGATCGGGTTACTCGGCACGGAGAGCGCGAATGGGGTCCGCCGTCGCCGCGCGGAGCGCCTGCGAGCTGACAGTCGCCAGCGCGATGAATAGCACCACACCTCCAGCCAGCACGAACACACCTGGGCCAAGTCCCACGGCGTACGCGAAGCCTTCGAGCCAGCGACACATAGCGAGGTAGGCCAACGGGCTGGCGACCAGAAAGGCTATGGCGACAAGCTTCAGATAGTCCCCCGTGAGCATGACGGTCAGATTCTGAACGGACGCCCCGAGCACCTTGCGGACTCCGATCTCCTTGCGGCGGTACTGCGCGGCTAGAGCTGCCAGTCCGAAAATGCCGAGGCAGGCGATGAACACAGCGACACCGGCAAAGAAGCCAAGCAGCGTGCTCAACCGCGCCTCCTGACGGTACTGCGCCTCGAAGTCTTCGTCTATGAAATGGTAGTCGAAGGCATAGCCAGGTGCAGCCGCCTCATACGAACGCTGCACATGCGCCAGGCCGCTGCTCACCTCACCCGACGCGAGACGGATTGAGACCACGCCCATCCAGTCGGGGCGGTACGTCATTACGAGGGGCTCGATGGCATCTTGGAGCGACGTAAAGTGGAAGTCCTTCACCACACCGATGATCTCTCCAGCCTCGTGGTCCCAGGCCCGAAACGCGTGGCCCACGGGATTCTGGATGCCCATCTCGCGCACCGCCGTCTCGTTCAGCACGTAGGCGTTGTGCGCATCCGCCTCGGAGTCGCGGAACCAGCGCCCCTCCGCCAGTTCGAGGCCCACCGCCTCGAGGTAGTCGGGGTCGGTTGCCAGGAACTGGGACATCTGGGAGGACTCGTCCTGCGCGTCGGCGCCTGGCCAGATGAAGTTGCTTGCGCTGTTCACCGACGCCGGAAGGCCATTCGAGAGCGCCGCCGCAACCACCGAGGGGTCTGAGGTCACCGACTGCTTGAAGGCATCGATCCCCTCCATCATTTCGGGCGGGGCAGAAAACGAAATCACCTGTTCCTGCGCAAACCCGAGGTCTTGGCTCTGCATGTAGTCGAGCTGGCGCATCACCGTCAGCGTGGCGACGAGCAGAAACGCGGAGACGGCGAACTGGAACACGACGAGTCCGTTGCGGAGCGCTGGGGCCCCTCCCCTCGCGCTCAGGTCGCCCTTGAGCACCCGCGACGGGGAGAACCGAGTGAGGTAGAACGCGGGGTAGCTGCCCGCCAGCAACCCGGCCACCAGCCCGATGGCGCCCAGCGCTGCGAGCGTCCCCGGCTGGGCGAGCCCGAGCGCGGTCGTCCCCCCGAGAGCGTCGTTGAACACGGGGAGCGCAACGGCCACGCCGACGAATCCGACGACGATGGCGAACACGCTCAGCAGCATTGACTCGCCCAGGAACTGCGCGATCAGCGGTCCGCGCCCCGATCCAAGGCTTTTCCGCACACCCACCTCTTGCGCGCGCTGCGTCGCACGGGCCGTCGCTAGGTTGGTGAAGTTGACGCAGGCGATCAGCAGAATCAGGAGCGCGACGGCGGCGAACATCCAGAGCCCCCGGGGGTCTCGCGTGCCGAACAGCTCCTGATTGGCGATCTCCGTATCAAAACGAAGTGTCGGGAGAGGGCGCAGTTGGGCGGTCACTGTCTCGTCCGGTCCGTACTCGAGCGCCTGCGTGACGAGCGCGGCCGCCTCCCGTTCCACCGGTCCGGGCTTCGCTCCATCGCGAAGGAGGACGTACGAGAGATGATTCCAGTCGCTCATGCTCGTCAGCGCGTCGGGTCCGAACACGCGTCCGAGATTCTGGAACGGCACCAGCATCCCGAAATTGATGTGCGTGTTGGAGGGCGGGTCCGCGATTACGCCGGTCACAGCCAGCGTGAGGCTGTCCTGAGTCATCGCCACCACCTGGCCGATTGGGTCGGCGTCACCAAATAGGGTGGTCGCGACGGTCTGCGTGACCACCGCTCCTCCAGGATCTGCGAGCACCGTTGCAGGGTCCCCCTGAAGGAAATCGAACGAGAACACGTCAAGCACGCCGGGGTCAGCCAGAAGGATCGGGTCCACCGTTTGGATCTCCCCGTTGGCGAGGCGAACCGGCGCTTCGGAACGCTCCCAGAACCGCACCACGTGCTCGACGCCACTGCTGCTCTCCTCCATCATGGGCCCGAGGCCCGCGGGCGTGATGAAGCGCGTGTCTTCGAACGAAGGCAGCTGGACCGTCAGCAAGTAGGCCCTGTCGGCGTTGGCGTGATAGCTATCGAACGAGCGCTCGTGCTGGATAAACAACACGATCAGGAAGCAACACGCCAGCCCGAGGCCGAGCCCCGCGACGTTGATGGCCGCGTAGCCGGGCTGGCGACGCAGCGACCGGACGGCGACGAGGAGGACGTTCTTCAGCATGGAGATCGAGGGGACGAGACCAGACGAGCTGGCGAGACGGGGTTAGTCGGCGCGGAGGGTGCGGATGGGATCGGCGGTGGCTGCACGCAGGGCCTGAACGCCGACCGTAACCGCTGCGACAGTGACCACGATGAGCGCCGCCATCCCGACAGTCCCCACACCGACGGTTGTGCGGTAGGCGAAGTCATCGAGCCAGCGCTCCATGAGAACAACGGCTATCGGCACCCCGATCACGATGGCGAGGCCAACAAGTGCCAGTGTCTCGCGTGTGAGCAACCTGACAACTTGAGAGACCGTGGCTCCGAGGACTCGCCGTACTCCGATCTCTTTCCGCCGCTGCGCGGATGCATGGGCCGCCAGCCCGAAGAGGCCCAGGCACGCGATCAGGACGGCCAGCCCGGCGAAGAGGCCAAAGATGCGCCCGAACCGGCGCTCAGTCTCGTAGAGCGCTCCGACGGCGTCGTCGATGAACGTCGGCTCGTAGGGAATGGCTGGCGCCAGTTCGGCCCATACCTCCCCTGCTCGGTCCAGCGTGCCCGCCATGTTATCGGTCCGGACGCGCAGGGTGAAGAGGCTCTGGAACTCCGGCAGGGCCACAACAGCAAGCGGACCGATGGCCGTCTGGAAGCCCTGCGTATGGAAGTCGCGCACGACGCCGACAACCGTTCCCTCGAATCCCCAGAATCCGGCCGACTTGCCAAGCACGTCCTGCGCGCTGGCGTACCCGGCCTCACGCAACGCGGACTCGTTCAGGAGGTACTCAACGCTCGCCTCTTCGCCCAGGGCCATTCGGGGCTCCCGCCCCGCCAACAGCCGTAGGCTGTACACCGATGAGAAGTCCGCGTCGGAGATGAGGAGGTTCACCGACATCTCCCGGGTCGTGCCATCGGGAGCTTCGATGCCCCCCCCAGCGAGAGGCTGGCCGCCGGCAGGCCGCGTGATAGACGCCGTCACACCCGTGACGCCCGGGATGGCCTCAAGAGATGTCTTGACAACGTCGACCCGCTCGGCCACGCCCTCGTCGCCGTCGAAGTCGAGGGTCACAAGCTGTTCGCTTTCGCTCTCCGGCCCAAAGCCCAGATCAGTGGTCTGCATGTAGTGAAGCTGCGCGAACACGGTCGCCGTACCGAGCAGCAAGATCACGGTGACGGTGAACTGGAAGAGGACCAGCCCACGTTGAAGCGTCGTCCCCTTCCGACCCGTTGAGAACTGACCTTTGAGGACATCTACAGGGCGGAAGCGCGCCAGCACGAAGGCGGGGTATGCCCCCGCCAGCACGCCCGTGACCACGGCGATCCCCGCGAGGGCGATCAGCCACAGCCCAAGGGACCCAAGCGCCAGCGGCGTGCCGACCACTGTCTCGGCCCATGGCAGCGCAGCCTGCACAAGAATCAGGGCCAGCCCGAGTGAGAGTAGGCTCATCACGATGGCCTCAGAAAGAAACTGAACGGTGAGGCCGCCGCGCCCGGCGCCGAGCGTCTTGCGGACACCAACCTCTCGGGCGCGTATCAGGCTCCGCGCCGTCGCCAAGTTGGTAAAGTTGACGCACGCCAGAAGCAGGACGAACAACCCGACGGTGCCGAACGCCCACAGCGTGGTGGTGCCCCGCGTTCCCGGACGCTCGGAGCGCAGGCGCGCTTCGAACAGCGGTACGGCCCCCAGCTCGAGTTTATCGTCGCCCATCGCCTCCGTTGCCCGGTCCGCGACCAAACCCGGCAGCTGAGCCTCAAACGCCTCGACGGACACACCGGGACGCAGCTTCACGTAGGTATCGAACGCGAATGCGCGCCAGCTCTCGTACATCCACTCGGGCGCGTCCATCGTCGAGCTGGCGACGACTGCAGGAAACTGGAGCGTTGAAGCTGTGGGCGGGTCGGCCATCACGCCGGTGATGGTGAGGAGGCCCGGTTTCTCATCGCTCGAGATCGTCTGAGGGCCGACCGCCCCTTGAAGCGTCTCGCCGACCACATCCGCGCGACCGAAGAGGCGCCGCGCCAGGCTCTCGGTGACTACCACGTTGCCTGGCGCGCTCACATCCAAAACACCGTGGAGGGCTTCGAACCCGTCAAACACCTCGAACAGAGACGCATCTGCATAACGGACTCCGTCGATGCGATGCGGCTTCCCATCAACGACGTAAAGCGGATCGGCGCTGTTGAGCCGCACCACAGCTTCAACGTCGGAGATGTCCTCGGCAAGCAGCGGCCCCAGGATGCCCTGTGTCGTGTTGATCTGGTCGCGCTCTCCGTCTTCGATCAGGTCTGCCGTAATCCACGCGATGCGGTCGCCCTCAGCGTGGAAGCGGTCGTAGCGGACCTCGTTGAGCACATAGAGACCGATCAGCAACACGCACGCCATGCCGAGTGCGAGGCCTACCCCATTGAGAAACGTGTAGCTCAGGTTCCGACGGAGACCGCGAAGTGTGACAGCGAGGGTGTTCATCAGCATGGAGATCGGGGGACGAGGCCAGGCGAGCTGGCGAGAGAGTCAGTCGGCGCGGAGCGCGCGAATCGGATCGGCGGTCGCCGCGCGGAGCGCCTGCGAGCTGACGGTCAGCAGCGCCACCGCGAGCAACAGTCCTCCCGCCAGCACGAAGGGCGCCGGCCCAAGGCCCGTGTTGTAGGCGAAGCCCTCCAGCCAGCGTGCCATGCCGAGGTAGGCCAGCGGAATCGCCACCACAAACGCCACCGCGACCAGCGCGACGAAATCCTTGGTCAGCAGCCCGACGAGGTTCGGAACCGTCGCGCCGAGAACCTTGCGGACGCCGATCTCCTTCTTGCGCTGCTGCGCTGTGAAGGCCGCCAGCCCGAACAGCCCCAAGCACGCCACGAAAATGGCGAGGAAGGCGAATACGCTGACGATCCGGCCCAGCGTCTGTTCGCTGCGGTAGAGGCCGTCGTAGACCTCATCGAGGAACCGATACGAGAAGGGCCGGTGGGACGCGAACTGCCCCCACACCGCTTCGAGATGATCCATGCCCGCCTCAGTCTGGCCCGGCCCCAGCCGGACGGTCAGGTTGAAGACCGCGCTCGGATCGTACCAGATCGCCAGCGGCTCGATGGGGTTGTGGAACGACTGGAAGTGGAAGTCATCCACCACACCTCGGATCTCTCCCCGGCGGCTGTCCACCGCCACGGGCCGTCCCACGGCCTCTTCGGGTGTCCAGCCTAGCTGGCGAACCGTGGACGCGTTGACAAGGAAGAGGAAGTTGGTCGAGTCGGGCATCGGAGGGGACTCTGGGAACGCCTGCCCGGCCACGAGCTGCAGACCGAGCCCATCCGACACCTGCGCATCCGCAGGCATCCCTTTCACGGAGAACGTCTCGTCGTCGCCCATGCCCTCGCCCCACATGCTGGAGGTCCACCCCAGCTCGCCCGGGATCTGGTTGACGGCAGCGACCGACTGAATCGCCGGGCTCTGAGCGATGGCGTCCTGCATGGCTGGATAGGCCTCGCGCAGTGTGGGATCGGCCAGCGGTAGCACCACGATGTGCTCCTTGTCGAACCCGAGGTCCTGGGTGCTCAGGTAACGAAGTTGGCCCAGAACGACGAGCGTGCCGGCAATCAGCACCGCCGAGATGCCGAACTGGACCACCACCAGTCCCTGCCGCAGTCGAGAGGCTCCCCGGCCTGAGGCTGACCCGCCTCTCAATGCCTTGACGGGCTGGAACCCGGACAGGTGGAAGGCCGGGTAGCTGCCCGCGATGAGGGTCACCAGCGCGAAGACGCCCGCAATGAGGCCAAGGATCGGCGGGCTGGCGAGGTCGCGAAACAGCAGCGCCTTGCCACTGATCCCGTTGAAGCTCGAGAGCCCCAGCGCCACCAGCACGAGCGCCAGCGCGACGCCCCCGAGTGACATGAGCGCGGCCTCGCCATAGAACTGACCGATGAGCTGGGTCCGAAGCGCGCCGATGGACTTGCGGAGCCCCACCTCCTCCGACCGCTGCGCCGACCGTGCGGTGGCGAGGTTCATGTAGTTGATGCACGCGATCAGCAGGATCAGTAGCGCCACGATGGCAAACCCAGTCACAACGCGGATGCTGCCCACGGTGTCCAGCTCATACTCGACGTTCGAGTACAGGTGGATGTCGGTGATGGGCATGGCGTGGAGTCCCCACGGCTCCTGCCCATCTGCCTCGAGGCGATTCAACAGCGCCTCGAGCTGGCGAGGAAACGCCGCCGCAGAGGCTGCATCGCGGGTGCGGACATAGGTGTGGTAGTTCGCATCGCTCCACATCGGCGGCCGGCCCGGAGGATCGAGCCGCGCAATGGCGTCGAAGCTGTAATGGGCGTTTGAGGGCACGTCCTCCATCACGCCCGTCACCTCAAACTCTGCCGAGTTGTTGCGGGTCACGATCTCCCCGATGGGGTTGGCGTCCCCGAAGTAGCGCTGCGCTGCCGACGCCGTCAGCACGATGGTGTCGGGCCGGTCCAGTGCCGTCGCTGGATCTCCGAGCACGAACTCGTGCGTCCACACATCGAACACGGTCGAGTCTGCGAAGTAGATCGACTGCCGCTCGAACGACGCCTCCCCCACCTGAATCAGCCCGCCGCTCTGCTGAATCCGTGTGCTCGTTTCCACGGCGGGTAGTTCGGTCCTCAGAAGCCCGGCCACCATCGGCGGCGTAAGTGCGATCTCGCGCTCGTCGAACACCGCGCTGACACGGAATACGGTCTCGGCGTCCTCGTGGAAGCGGTCGTAGCTCAGCTCGTCCTGTACGTAGAGCAGCAGGAACAGGCAGCACGCGATCCCCACCGCCAGCCCGACAACGTTCAGAGCCGTATAGCCAAAGTGGCGACGGAGGTTGCGGACAGCGACGCGGAGGTAGTTCTTCAACATGAGATCAGAGTGTCAGGCCGAGCTGGCGGTGAATCAGTCGGAGCGGAGAGCCTGCACCGGGTCCGCCATGGCAGCGCGGAGCGCCTGGCTCCCGGCCGTCACCAGCGCGAGCACCAGCGCGGCGAGAGCCGCCAGCACGAACGGTCCGAGGCCGAGGTCCACGCGATAGGTGAAGCCATCGAGCCAGCGATTGACGAGGACCGACGCCACCGGGATGGCGATGGCGCACGCCAGCCCGACCCATACCAGGAAGTCGCGCGAGAGCAGTCCCACGACGGCGGCGATGGACGCGCCGAGCACCCGGCGGACGCCCACTTCCTTGCGCCGCTGCTCGGCGGCATAGGCCGCCAGGCCCACCAGCCCGAGGCCCGCGATCAGAGCGGCAACAGCCGCGAAGAACCACGCGATGGTGCCAAGCTGGCGCTGGGTCTGGTAGATGTCTGAATACGCCTCGTCGAGGAAGGTGTAGTCGAGCGGGGTGTCCGGGGTATAGGTCTCCGCCGTTGCCTGGAGGTGCGCCAACGCCTCCTCTGTCCGTCCCGGAGCAATGCGGACGAATGCCATCGCCCAGGAGGACTCTCGCGGAGCCTGGAGCCAGAGAACAGTCGGCTCAGTCTCGCTCATGGCCGGTTGCATGTGGAAGTCGCGGACGACGCCAACGATCTCTCCCTCATCCTCCCACAGCGCCAGCCGCTCTCCGACGGGCACCTCCATCCCCATCAGCCGGGCCGCGGCCTCATTGACGATGTAGTTCGAGGAGTCTGCCACCAGCTCAGGAGAGAAGGCGCGCCCATCGGCCAGGGTCATTCCAAGCGCATCCAGAGCCTCCGTGTCGACACTCATCACGTAGAACGAGGCCGAGTTGTCTGGGTCTTTCCCATCCCATTCGACCTCCTCCGTTGAGGACCCCAACCACAGGGGGTTGCTGTTCGTGGTGCCGACATGGGTAATTGACGGGTCGCGAAGAAGCGACTGGCGGAACGCGCCGTAGTTCTCTTGCGCACCGTCCCGGAGCTGCATCATCACAACCCCGTCGCGGTCCAGCCCGATGTCCCGGTCCACCAGAAAGCGTGTCTGCGCTGCCACCGTCAGCGTGCCGACGATCAGCACCACCGATGCGGCAAACTGAAACACCACCAGCCCGCGTCGGAGCGCCATCCCGCCTTTTCTTCCACCGCGTAGCACGCTGGCCGGGTTGAAGCGCGCGAGC
>JBCBZH010000089.1:0-14405 GCA_039815415.1 Bacteroidota bacterium | reverse complement strand
CGGATCGCCAGCTCGAGTTTGGGAGAATCGTAGAGGGGCAGATGCGACTGTCTCGAGCTGGCGAGATCGCTGTGTCGTGCTGGCAGGAGATTCCCGACCATCATGTCGGCGTCGAGCTGGATGCGTTCGTGGTGATGCCGAATCACGTCCACGGGTTGATTGCGCTGACGGGTGCCGGTTTGCAACCGGATGACACGCCACCCACGGAGGACGCCAAGACCCACGAGGACGCCCGTAGGGACAGGATATATCCTGTCCCGGACACCATGTATGGTGTCCCTACGCAGAGATCACA
Source organism: Bacteroidota bacterium (assembly GCA_039815415.1). Lineage (GTDB taxonomy): Bacteria > Bacteroidota > Rhodothermia > Rhodothermales > Rubricoccaceae > JBCBZH01. Next base: position 14,110 of record JBCBZH010000089.1, on the reverse strand, counting down.
CCAGCGCGAAGGCGTTTCATTGTCCACCGTCGTCGGCACCTACAAGGCTGCCGTCACGCGCACCGTCAATCGCCAACTCGGAACCACCGGCAGCCTCTGGCAACCCCGCTTCCACGACCGCATTGTCCGCCTCCGCGACCCCGACGAGCTGGCGGCCCTCCGCCGGTACATCGCCGAGAACCCGGTACGCTGGCCACAGGACCGCGAGCGCCCCTCGAGCTGAGGCCGGTTCGCCCCTCCGTATCTTTCGCCAGCTCGAGGCCGGGCGGGTCTCGGCACAGGATTCAGGCTCTACAAGGATTCAACCACTGACTATCCCGACAAGGGGAACGACATGGCAGGCCACAACAAATGGTCGAAGATCAAACGCAAGAAGGCCGGCAATGACGCCAAGCGCTCCAAGGTGTGGGCACGCATCACGCGGGACATCCTGATCGCAGCACGTGAAGGCGGCGGCTCGGTGGACATGAACCCGCGCCTCGCGCTGGCGGTCGACAAGGCCAAGGCCGAGAACATGCCCAAGGACAACATCGAGCGGGCCATCAAGCGCGGCACAGGCGAGATCGAGGGCGCGGACTACGAGGAGGGCACCTTCGAGGGCTACGCCCCCGGCGGTATCGCCATCTTCGTGGAGACCCTCACAGACAACAACAACCGGACGGTCGCCGATGTGCGGAGCCTGTTCTCCAAGGCCGGCGGCAACCTCGGGCAGGACGGATCGGTGGCGTTTCTGTTCGAGCAGAAAGCCGTGTTCGAGGTCCCTGCCAGCGCGATTGCAGAAGACGACCTGTTCCTGCTCGTCGCCGATGCGGGTGCTGACGACCTCCGACAGGAAGACGGCGATGCCGAAACCGGCAACGTGTTCGTGATTGAAGCCGAGACGAGCGCGTTCGGAGCCATTCAAGAGGCGCTCGCCAGCTCGAGCATCGAACCGTCGGAGGCCTCACTCCAGCGCATCCCAACGACCACAACGGCTCTCTCGCCAAACGGCGCGGCCAAGGTCCTGCGCCTGCTCGAAGCGCTCGATGACCTTCAGGACGTTCAGGCGGTGTACTCGACCCTCGAGATGACCGACGAGGCGCTTGCTTCTCTTCAGGAATGAGGAGCGAGGAAAGAGGAATCAGGCCCTCTTTCCTCGTTCCTGTTTCCTCTATCCTCCCATGATCGTCCTTGGCATCGACCCCGGTACGCGGCAGGCAGGCTACGGCGTGATCTCCGTTGAAGGCCGAAAGGAAACCGCGCTCGACTACGGCTCGGTCTCGATGAAGGCCGACATGGAGCACTCGCTTCGCCTCCAGGTGATCTACGACAAGGTCATCGAGCTGGCAGATCAGTACGTCCCGGATGCCTGTGCCGTAGAGGTCCCGTTTTTGGGAAAGAACCCGCAGGCGATGCTGAAGCTGGTGCGCGCCCAGGGCGCTGTGATGCTGGCCGCCATGCACCGTGAGATCCCGATTGTGGAATACACTCCGGCGGAGATCAAGAAGTCGGTTGTGGGAAAGGGCCGCGCTGCCAAAGAACAGGTCTGGTTTATGGTTCGTGCCCAACTCGGGCTGACGGAAGACCGGGGCCACGACGCCTCTGACGCGCTGGCGGTGGCCCTCTGCCATGCACGACGGCTTCAGGCGAGTCCAGCGGCGGCAGGGGCCTCGAAAGACTGGGCTGCGTTTATCGCCGCCAACCCCGGCCGGGTCCGGTAACCATGTCTCAGCTCGCATTCCACCTCGACGATGCCATCACGGCTCTCACGCGGACGCCCTCCGTCGTCGATGCTCTCTTGCGCCCTTTGCCTTCGGACTGGCTCGATGCCACCGATGGCCCCGACACATGGAGCGCACGCCAGGTCGTTGCCCACCTGATCGACGGCGAGAACGTGGACTGGGTGGTTCGAGCGCAGTCCATCCTGGCCGCAAACGGAGATGCCCCGACCTTTGTGCCCTACGATGTGGCCGGTTCCATCGAAACATTCGACCGCTCCATAGAAGATCTCCTCGACACCTTTGCCGAGATCCGTACCGCCAACGTAGCCTGGCTCCGCGATGCCGCACTCTCCGAGACCGACCTCAATCGCACCGGCATCCACCCCACCTTCGGCCTGGTCACCCTCCGTCAACTCCTCGCGACGTGGGTCGCCCATGACCATGGGCATATGGTCCAGATTACCCGGACGCTTGCCCGCCAGTACCGCGACGAGATCGGTCCCTGGACGGACTTCTTATCCGTGTTCGATGGGAGCCGGTAACCCACTCCCGCGCCTCCTCTAGGCTGCGATCAGGTCCGCGTTGGTCCGGACGAGGGTTACACGGCGTCCCCAGCCTGATGGCCCGAGGTAGTCGGCCAATGCACTCTTGGCCTTGCCTTTCAGCTCCGACGCCGATTCTGCACGAGCTTCCACAGGGTGTCCGAGAGCGCGGGCGACGTATACACCGTCGCTGGCGGTGGAGACAAGGAAAAAGACATCCTGGTTCATGTCGGTCCGTGGGATGGCCGCAGCAGGGATCACAAGGTCGGGGAAAGCACTGCGGAAACCAAGGCGAGCTGGCGCTCTGGATCTCCGCTTCTGGCGCACCCTCTATCGTGTATTACGCCAAAACAGACCTGAGATCGATCAACCCGCCTCGTTGTAAACGATTCCACGCTCTTCGTCGCGCACACGGACCACCTCCGCGACCTCGTCCGCATCCAGCGCCTGACCGCTCATCTGCACAACCAGGTCCGCAATCTGGCGATCCTTTCCGGCAACTTGGTTCCACTCTGGGTGCGCGTTCTCAATGAGCGAGACCAGAATGCGGAGGTATGGGAATCGCTCAGCGGGCGTCTCAAAGCGGGCAATCGCACCCGCGAGCTGCTGCGCGTTGCGCCCGACCTGGCGGTCCAGGATTCGACGATGGGTCGTCATGAGAATGGCGATAGAGAGAGGCATGGGGCGCCACGAAATGGCCGGGCGCCAGAGAAGGGAGGCGGTATACTCTTGCCCGCCCTCGGGGGTTCTATACGCCTCCGCCCCTGGCTCCACGGCCATTCCACATGCCTTTCCCCGGCCTTCCCAATCCCAATCCGGCCTACCGACTGGACCTGCTTCCCGTCGTGCCGCCGTTCTACCGACGGGCGCGGACGAGCGACGTTCACAAGGGCGAGCTGGTGTACTACGGCCCAGCCCCGGCGTTCTACGGGGTCGGCGAGGTGATGGAGCACACCGAGAAGCATATCCGGGTGGATTTCCGAGGCACCGGCCAGCTCGGCGTTCACGAGGAAACGCTGGAGCCGCAGTATGTGCTGCCCATCCCTGAGGACCGCGTCGGGCTGATCTAGGCCCCTGTCTCGCTCTAGAACGGACGCCAGCTCGAGGTGTCGGCAACGCGCTGGTGCTTGCCATGAGCGCATCTCTAGTGTCTGCACACGAACTCTACAGGCAGCCCCAACAGAATTCTCTTATTTAGATCGAGTCCAGATAGTATCTAGGCACCGTCCACCTACGATCCCGTCGTGATTCGCTTCGCTTGGCTCCTCGGAGCTCTGCTCGCCGCCTTCGCTCCAAACGCTCACGCCCAATCAGCGCGTGTCGAAGGCCAAATCACTTACGCGGACGAGGGTGTTCCCTTTGCGACCGTCCGCGTGGTGGGCACGGAGATCGGAACCGCAGCAGATGTGGAGGGCCGCTACGCCCTTGTGCTGCCCGGGCCAGGCACTGTCACGCTACAGATCTCGGCAGTCGGGTACCAGACGGAGGAACGCGAGGTCCGAGTCGACACCAGCTCGATGCAACGACTCGATATCGAGCTGGCGCCGGTGGAGGTGGAACTGGACCGCGTGGTGGTAACAGCAACACGGACCGCGAAGGAACTGGCCGATGTTGCCGTGCCGACAACAGTGATCGGCGCGAAGACCATTCAGATGCAGGGCGCGCAGCGACTTGGGGATGTACTGGAGACCGTGCCCGGCGTAGTGCTCACCGACGATCACGGCAGCGGCCTCCAGGTGCAAGGCTTCTCGCCTGACTACACCCTCATCCTGCTTGATGGCGAACCGGTGGTTGGCCGAACGGCAGGCACGCTGGACCTAGATCGCCTGACAGTGTCGGGCATAGAGCGTGTGGAGATAGTCGAAGGGCCATCTTCATCGCTGTATGGGAGCGAGGCGTTAGCAGGCGTTGTCAACTTGGTCTCGGCGCTTCCCTCGGAAGGCGAACAGGCCCGTGTGGAGGTTCGCGCTGGCTCCTTCGGAGCCAGCGACGCGACCATCGAGGCCGCTGCAGGGCGCGAGCGCTGGGCCGCTCGAGGTTTCATCAACCGTTATGGATCGCAAGGCTACGATCTAACGCCGGACGCCTTTGGGCCCACCGTCCCAGCGTTCTCGGATTGGACCGCGGATCTGCGCTCTCGCCTTGACCTCGGACGCGGCGCCACGGCTCGCCTGGGAGCGCGGATCGCGACGCAAGACCAGACTGGCGCCTTTGCACTGGGGGATGGCGACAACGAGATCCGCTACGACGACACCGGACAGCGGCTCGACTGGAGCCTTCACCCCGAGGTGTACATCCCACTCTCCAGGCAGGTCCGCCTGACGACGACGCTCTATGGATCGCAGTATGCTACCGAGGTCCGTCACCGGAACCAGACCGACGGCACACTGGCCTACTCCGATGACTTCGACCAGCGCTATGCCAAGGCCGAGGCACAGCTAGACGTTCTTTGGGGAGCGAAGCACCTCACCGTTGCGGGTGCAGGCGTGATTGATGAGCGACTCGCGGGCGACCGGTATGGCCCCGATGCCAGCGGCTTTGCCCCTAGTGCTCAGCAGGTGTTTGCCTTCGCCCAGCACGAGTGGATGCCCTCGCGGCGCGTTGAGCTGAACGCCAGCGCCAGGTTTGACGCCCATACTGACTACGCCGCACGCCTGACACCGAAGTTGTCGGTACTAGTGCGCCCTACAGAGACTGTCCGCCTGCGAGCAAGCCTCGGGAGCGGCTTCAAAGCCCCGGCCTTCCGGCAGCTCTACCTCGCCTTCACCAATGCCGCCGCTGGGTACAGCGTCTTCGGATCTACCCGGATGGAGGAGGGCCTCCGCGACCTCGAGGACCAGGGGCAGATCGCCCAGGCCTTCTTCGATGTGAGCCAGCTCGACCCGATTCAGGCTGAAAGCTCTATCGCTCTCAACGTCGGCACCACCTTTCAGCCCACTGCCGGAGTTGAGCTGGGACTTGGCGGCTTCTGGAACGAGGTAAGTGACCTCATTGAGACACAGCCAGTGGCGCAGAAGACGAACGGCCAGTCAGTGTTCGGCTACTTCAACCTCGACCGCATTTACACCCGCGGCCTCACTGCTGATGTGACTGCTCGACTTCTGTCTCGCCTCGAGTTGGCTGCAGGGTACCAGTTCCTCCAGGCGCGAGATCGCGAGGTGGTGGACGCCCTCAGCGAAGGCTCGGTGTTCGGACGCAATGCCAATGGACGCGAGTCTCGCTTGAGCCTAAGCGATTATGGGGGCCTCTTCGGGCGCTCGCCGCACACACTGAGCGTCCGCGCTACGGTTGCCACTGAAAATGCCTCAGTGTCTCTGCGGAGCCGATGGCGCAGCCGCTATGGCTACCGAGATCTCGACGGCAACAGTCTTGCCAACCGCCCGGACGAATTCGTGTCTGGCTATGCCATCCTCGACCTCACGCTCACCCGCTCGTGGGACCTCCCCACAGGGCGGCTGACCACCCAACTCGGATCGGACAACCTGCTCGATGTCACGCGCGGCACCCTCGTGCCGTCACTGCCAGGTCGGACGCTGTTTGCGTCTCTCGGCCTCTCGCTCTGACAACCGCTAGCTCGCAGCTGTCCCCCTTTTCTACTCCACCACCCTGCGCCCGCACGGCGCTTCCTTCCATGATCCGCTCCGCCTTCGTTGCTCTCGTTGGAGTTTTCGTGTTCTCCGCATGCGACACTGCTGACAACACTCCGGACCCCATTCCTCTCAACGTGCAGACCGCGACTGACATCCCAGCAGACCCTGCCGTGGCGATCGGCCCACGCGGTCCAGTCGGCCTTGGCCTTTTTGCCCTCTACGACCTTGACACTGGTCAGATTGTGCTCGGATCGGATGAGGTGGACCCCGCCACCCGCGCTGCAGACTCTACCGGTACTGCCTGGGACATCGGGTTCCGAACCACGACCATCATCTTCAACGGTGGCACGAGTGGCACCGGTTCTGTTCAGGCACAACTTCTGGACAATACCATCTTCGCTGAGTTGACCGAAGCCCCTGCCAACGGCTACATCCAGGACGGGCAGAACACCTGTCCCGCCGTCCAGACGCCAGGAGGCACCTTCCCCGGCACGCCGTATGTGATCTGAACTGGCTCCGATAACGGGTGGTATAACTACAACGCGCCCACCAACATTATCTCTCCTCTTGCGGGCAAGACCATTGTCCTGCAAACGTCGGAGGGGAATTATGCCAAGATCCGAATTCTGAGCTACTACCAGGGCAACCCTGCCACACCGGGTGGCACCGGGCGCTACTACACCTTCGAGTACATCCTTCAGCCTGACGGCTCGCGGGATTTCACGGAGACGACGCCTGAGTCGTAAGTCTTGCCCGCCTGTCTCTATCTCACCGCCCACCTCGACGCCTCGGGGTGGGCGGTTTCGGTTTCGCCCACTGTGCTCATGTCCGTCACGTCCGCCTTCTCCGATCCGATCCTCGCCACCTGTTCGCGCGGATCCATCCGTCGATGTACCTGCTGCGACCGCCTCATCCTGACCTTCAACGGTGCTTCCGTCACGCTGACTGCCGACGAGCTGGCAAGGATGCGAACGACCGTCGAGGGCATCCGAGATGCGGCGGCTCAGCCCGGTGCCATCTGGGGATGGTCGCTTCGCACCCAGATCCGAGGCACCGCTGTCGTCTTCGAGCTGTGGGATGATGATGCGGACCTGCTCTCCGGAGTTCTCGAGCAAGCACTCACCCTTCTCAACCTCGACACACTCATTCTCGACACGCTCGGTCCTCGCCCAGAAGCCTAGTCTCCAGCCTCCCTCCTTCACCAGCTCGAGGATGTCGTTTCGGCGCCTGAAGGCACAAAGGATGGCTCCCAAACACACCGAAGGCGCTGAGCGGGAGGTCCCGTCAGCGCCTTCGAGCATTTCGGAATCTCATGTCGCGTCCTTATCGGTGGGAGGGGCGGATACGACGAGCGGCGAAAGGAGCGCGCGTGCCGAGGCGGCGACGGGTCCGAGTGGAGGTGGAAGAGAAGACGTTGGAGGTCAGCATAGAAGCGGGGGTGTGAGTGTGTGCCCAGATCTCTTGCAACGCGGGTGCCGGTGTGCCAAACCCCGGAAACGGGCTGATTTCGGAGATCTGGGTGTGCGCAAACGCCCATCGCCTGTGCGCCGCCGCGCGCATCTCGAACCGGAGGTCGGCGTCAGCCAGCTGGCGACCGATAGATTGCGGCCCCGATTTCCCCCTGCACCATGTCATCCGTTCGTCCCTTCCACATCGCGTTCCCGGTTCACGACGTCGAGGCTGCACGGGCCTTCTACGGCGGCGTGCTCGGCTGTCCTGAAGGCCGAAGCTCGGACACCTGGATCGACTTCGACCTGTTCGGCCACCAGATCGTAGCCCACTACAAGCCACCTGCAGAGACGAGCGCTGCGCACCACAACCCGGTGGACGGCCACGATGTGCCGGTGCCTCACTTCGGCGTCGTGCTGACGAAGGAGAACTGGACGGCCCTGGCCGAGCGGGTCCGGGCCGCGGGCGTCGAGTTCGTGATTGAGCCCTACACTCGGTTCGAGGGCGAGCCGGGCGAGCAGTCGACGATGTTTTTCCTCGACCCCTCAGGCAACGCGCTCGAGTTCAAGGCCTTCGAGGATCTGGGGCAGCTCTTCGCGACGTAGCCGGTCGCCAGCTCGAGGGTCCAGGAGGAGGCACGTAGGGGCATACCGTGGTACGCCCGTGCCGACCGCCGCCGCTCCGTCAATCTGCCCTACGGCGGGCTGACGAGCGGACGTTGGTGTGCCCCGGGTCGATAGCACGGCGCCAGACACAGCAGCGCTGTGTCCCTACGGGTGGATCACCAGTCCCTTCGAGCTGGCGTCAGGCAGGAACGCCAGCTCGAGGCAGATCGGCCACGATCTCGCGCCACGCCTCAAGCTCCGGGATGCCCGGCTTGCGCTTGCCGAAGAGCTGCACGATCTGCTGGCCGTCGGCATCGTACGCCTCGATGGCCGTCACGTCGCCGTCCTCGCTGGGCTTGACGACCACCCACGCGTTGGCGATCTGGCTCTCGTTGAGGTGCAGGTTGAAACCGGGATCGAGCACGTTGAACCAGGGGCCACGCTCCATCAGCTTCTTCACCGGCCCGGTGTGAATCTGGACCGCGCCGGGATTGCCAACGAACACCATGATGGGCGTCTCGGTCTCGACAGCAGCCTCAAGAGCACGCCGGACCGCCAGCGCGTCGGCGCGCTCGGTGAAGCGGCCTTCGGCGAGGCGAAGGGCCTGGGTGCGTGCCACGCCGTGGGTGCGGAGCATCGGGAAGAAGTCGTGCGTGTCCTGCAGGCCCGCCCACTCGGTCAGCAGCGCGTCGGCGTCGATCTCGGCGTCGGGCGTCTCGGCGGCAGCCTCCGGGCGCGACTCGACAGCCAACGGGCTGGCGTCGGACGCTGCGTTGGTCGCCACGAAGGCGTCGTAGGCAGCGACATCGCTCTTGCGCGTCAGGAACACCTTGTGGACGGCATCGCCGTAGGCATCGAAGAACTGGAGGCTGCGACGCAAGCCGTCGGGACCGCCCTCCCAAGGGGTCACCACAGCGAACCCAGATGCCCAGCGGGCGCAGAACAAACGCAAGTCGATGGGCTCATCCAACACCATCCCCATGCCATGAGGTAGGTCCGTGTAGATATTCTCGTAGACGCCCTTCTTCTCATGGACGCAGGCATCGTTGCGGGTGAGTGCCATCACCTCTCCGAGTGGTTCGAGTTCATGCAGAAGGGCTCGCCAGTTGTTTCCTGGGCGCGACAGTCGAGTAACGGAGCCGTCAATGCCGGTGGCCACCAGTTCGGCTTCGCTGACGCCCATCTCGCGGGCGGCGGTACGGATGCGAGTGGAGGGATTCTCAGCGCGGAAAGCTGTAAAGCGAGCAGTCAGATCAGACATCGAATCAGGAGAGGACAGGAAGAGACATGGGGAGAGCCGATGCATCCGGCATTGGGACGACGAGCGGGCAGGCGACGCAGGGGTTCTGAGTGACCATCACCGAAATGCCAAAGGCGCACTGCACAATGGCAGGTGTCAAGACCGACTCGGCCGTGCCAAGAGCCACCAGCTGGCCTTCTGCCAGCACAGCGATCCGGTCGGCATACTGGGCGGCGAGGTTGAGATCGTGAAGCACGGCGAGCACTCCGGTGCCGTTGGCGGCTTCCTCGCGCGCCACACGCAACACCGCGTGCTGATGGCCGAGGTCGAGCGCGCTGGTGGGCTCGTCGAGGAGCAGGTAGCGGTCGCCGTCCGGGGTCCCGTCGAGTTGGGCAAGGACACGGGCGAGGTGGACGCGCTGGCGTTCTCCCCCCGAGAGCGTCGGGTAGCGCTGTGCGGCGAGGTGCTCCACGCCAGCTCGTCGCATGGCGCGTGCGGCAGCGTCCAGGTCGGCACGGCGCCCCGTACTGTGCGGCGTGCGTCCGAGCAGCACCACATCCAGCGTCGAGAACCCGAACCCGAGCGACGATTGCTGGGGCAACACCGCTCGGCGGAGTGCTAGCGCGCCCATCGGCGATGCATCGAGTCGCTGACCGTCAAGCAGGACACGCCCCTGGGTCGGCTCCGTCTCGCCCGCGAGGAGGCGGAGCGAGGTCGTCTTTCCCGCGCCATTCGGTCCAACGACAGCCACCACCTCGCCGGGCGAGATGCCCAGCGAGAGTCCATCCAGCAGCGTGGCACTACCGATACGGACCGTTGCGGAATCGAGCTGAAGCATGGAAGATGGACTGGCGATGAGTCACGAGACAGGGCCTGCTGTGGAGACCTCGCTCCCGTGCTAATCGAGCATCGTGTACTCGAAGGTGTAGTAGCGCGGACGCGAGCCGTCGGGCTGAGGATCGCTCAGGACGTAGCTCAGGAAACGCACCTTGGCAAACTCGCCATCGGCCGTTCTCAGGACCAGTGTGCGTCCTGGAAGCGGTGTAATGCCGTTGCCTCCGTAGAGGTACCAGCCATTGCCGGAGCCGATGCAGATGGCATAGTCCCCGCGTGGGCAATCCCCCTCACCGTCGGTCACCAGCTCGACGCCCTCTGCCGAGGTCACATCGTCGAACTCCACCTCTACGATGCGAGCCGCGCCCTCACCGGGGCCGCTCGTCCCGCCATTGACGATGATGGTGGTGCCAAACAGGCCGATGTCCCACGCCGTCGAGGCAGAGTCCGCATTGGAGACCACGCCGTTCTCAGACAGCGAGTAGAAGGTGAATGGCCCGGATGCGGCACCTCCCATCGGCGCCGCGCCGACCGCGATGTTCTCCGCACGCATCGTCTGGGCGGACACCGAGCTGGCGAGAAGCAGAAGAAGTGCGAGGGCGAGAAGACGAACAAACATGACTGGAACGAGCTGGTGAAGCAGAGTTACGCAAACGCGTCGGGCCGCTCGCGCAGGAGCAGCCACAGGAAGAACGGGGCGCCGATGGACGCCGTCACGATGCCGATGGGCACCTCGATGGGTTGCAGAACGAGCCGCGCCGCGAGATCTGCACTGACGAGAAGCAGAGCCCCCATGAGCGCCGCGCCAGGCAACAGCGCGCGGTGCCCCGGCCCGAGCAGAAGCCGGAGAATATGCGGTGCCACCAGTCCGACAAACCCGATGAGGCCGGCCGCAGCCGTCGCCGCTGCGGCTGCAAGAGCCGCAAGCGTCACGGAGACCTTTTTCACCCGCTCGGTGCGAACGCCGAGATGGCGGGCCTCGGACTCGCCGAGGAGCATGGCATCGAGGGAGCGAGCCAGCCACGGGGAGGCTGCCAGCGCGACGCCCACGAGCAGCGTCGTCACGCCGAGCGTGGCCCACGTGGCGCCGCCGAGACTGCCGAGCGTCCAGAACGTGAGATCGCGGAGCTGCCCGTCATCGGCGAAGAGAACGAGCCCCCCGACGCCTGCGCCGCAGAGCGCGTTAACGGCAATTCCGGCCAGCAGCATCGTGGTCACTGACGTGCGGCGGCCTCGCGTCGCAATTCGGTACACGATGAGCGTCATCGCCAGCCCGACGGCGAACGCGAACAGGGCGATGCTCACCGGGCCGAAGAACGCGGCGGCGCCCAGAACAATGGCAAACGCAGCCCCGAGCGCAGCGCCGCTCGACACGCCCACCAGACCAGGATCAGCGAGCGGGTTTCGGAAGAGTCCCTGGAGCACGGCACCACTCATCGCCAGCCCGGCCCCCACCACCACACCCATCAGAACACGCGGCAGGCGGATGGACAGCAGAACGGCCTCTTGCTGCGGCGTGAAGGCGAGATCGAGCCCGAACGCGCTGGCGGGCAGGGTCAGCCCAAACACCGACCCCAGAATGGCGAGGGCCTTGGGAACCGAGATGGACACTGCGCCCGTCGCTGCCGAGGTGAGGGCCGCCAGCACGAGCAGCGTCGCGGTGCCCAACAGCACCCATCGGACGCGCGACGTATGCCGGGACAACTCCGCCTGAAACCCGTCCACGACGGTCTGGGGCGGCACGTCGATCGACTCGATGGACGGCTCCACCGGAGAATCTGGCGTCGAGCTGGCGACTGGAGCGACGGGGACCGAGACGCTCATCCGGCGGCGGCCTGGGCGGCGAGTTGCTGTGCGAGATCCTGAATCCCTTCACCCGCGCGGGGCCCAAAGCCCAGAAGCACCCCGTCGTCGATCCCAATCACGTTCCGGCTCTGCCCAGCCGGCGTCTGGCGAAGCCCGGGCTGATCGAGCAATCCGTCAATGCCGCCGAGGCTTTCAAGGCCGCGCTGGGGAAGCAAGATCACATCCGGAGACGCGCTGGCGACGGCCTCCGCCGTCAGCGGACGGAAGCCCTCAAAGGCGGTCACCGCATTCTCTGCACCGGCGAGCGTCATGGCCGCGTCGATGTCGTTTCCGGTCCCAGAGACCAGGACGACGGCGGCGCCTCGAGCATAGATGAACAGCGCCCGGGGCGCATCGGCAGGCTGCATCGCCTCGGCAGCCTGCACCTCAGACTGCAGGCGCGTGGCGAGAGAGTCCGCCGCCAGCTCGGCACCGTAGATGTCGCCCAACCGCTCGATCCGCTCCGCAGCCTCCTCGAGACTGGTGGCTTCTGGAAGCATCACCACCGGAACCCCCGTCGACTCGATCTGCTCCACGACGCCCGCCGGTCCGGTCCCCTCCAGAGCTACCACGAGCGTTGGCGTCAGCGACAGCACGCCTTCGGGCGACGTCTGGCGGTAGACATCCAGGCGCGGAAGCGCGTTGACGGCCTCTGGATAGAGACTGGATCGGTCGGTCCCCACCACGGACTCGCCCATGCCCAGTGCGTAGGTGATCTCCGTGAGCGGCCCGCCAAGTGTGACGATCCGGCTCGTGTCGTAGACCTCCTCTGTCGCGGAGGTCTCCTCGGCAGGAGTCGCTCCATCCGTCGCACAGGCGGCGAAGACGGGCAAAAGACCGAGTAGGAGCAGAGCAGTGCGCATAAAAATCAGCTTGTCTGGATCCAGTCTAAACACGGAGCAGCCTGCCAGGATCTTCCATTGGGGCCTTCCAGCGATTTCGCACGGCCCTTTCACCGATTGCAGACCCAGGACAGAGACACCGATTCGCCAGCTCGAAGGACGAGAAGCGTGGAGATAGAGAGGACAAACGGGGCGGAGAGGACCCCTTCCACACCCTCCATCCCTTCCACACCTTCTGCCCCTTTTAACCGCATCCCCTCGAGCTGGCGATCCTCTGCCACTGGCGACTGCCTATTCGCTACTGGCCCTGGCGGTAACCTTTCGCGAGCCGTCTCGTGTACCGGCAGTCTCCATCTGCGCGCCATGTCGTCCCCCATCCTCCGCCTCGACCACGTCACCAAGCGTTACGGCGCCACCGTTGCTGCAGACGACGTGTCCTTCGAGGCCCAGCCAGGACGTTTGTTCGGCCTGCTCGGCCCCAACGGTGCAGGCAAGACGTCGTCCATCCGGATGATCACCTACATCACGACGCCGGACGAGGGCGCGATCACCCTCGGCGGCGACCCCGTGAGTCCGGCCACGCAGCAGCGGATGGGGTACCTCCCGGAAGAACGCGGCCTGTACCGCAAGCTGAAGGTGGGCGAGCAGCTCGTCTACCTCGCCCAGCTCAAGGGCATGGACCTCTCGCCAGCTCGAGAGTCCGTCCACCGCTGGCTGGACCGCTTCGACGCGCGGGAGTGGGCGGGCAAGAAGACCGAGGAGCTGTCCAAAGGCCAGCAGCAGAAGATCCAGTTCATCTCCACCATCGTCCACGACCCCGAGCTGGTGATCCTCGATGAGCCCTTCAGTGGCCTCGACCCCATCAACGCCGATCTCCTGACCGAGATCATCGGCGAGCTGAGGGAGATGGGCAAGACGGTGCTGTTCGCCAGCCACCGGATGGAATCCGTGGAGCAGCTCTGTGACGACCTCTGCCTGATGGCGAACGGGCGCGTCGTGCTCTCTGGTCCCCTCCGCGAGGTCAAGCGCCGGTTTGGGCGCGACACGGTGACGGTCGCTTACTCAGGCGATGGCGCGTGGGTCCTTCCGCTCGAGACGGATGGCTCTGTGCGCGCCCTCTCCCAATCCGACGGTCTGGCATCGCTCCGTCTCCTTAACGACACGTCCCCTCGTCGCGTGCTGGAAGCTGCCCTCGCTGGCTCGCAGGAGGTGGACCGGTTCGAAGTGCACGAGCCACCGCTGGCCGACATCTTCCGTCAGTCCGTTGCTGCCGCGGGCATGGCCGCCAGCTCGTCTGCCCCCGCTCCGCCCTCAAGTGCCCTTTCAGACTGACGCGTGGCTCGTGATGCCTGAGGGCGCCCGATGTAGACCCCACGTATCACAAATCGCGTGTCACGCATCCTTCCCTCGTGACCAAAACTGCCCTCATCGCTCGGAGCGAGTTTCTGCGCCGCGTCCGCTCG
>JBCBZH010000085.1:0-14696 GCA_039815415.1 Bacteroidota bacterium | reverse complement strand
GATGGCGGCCTGGAAGCTGGCGCCTGCGCTGGCGGCGGGCAACTGCGTCGTCATCAAGCCCGCGGAGCAGACTCCGGTCTGCATCATGGAGTGGCTCGATCTGGTGAAGGACGAGATCCCGGCGGGCGTCCTCAACGTGGTCCACGGCTTCGGCCCGGAGGCGGGCGCGCCGCTCGCGAAGCACTCGGGCATCCGGAAGATTGCCTTCACCGGCGAGACCACCACGGGACGCCTCATCATGGAGTACGCCAGCGAGAATCTCATCCCGATGACGCTCGAGCTGGGAGGCAAGAGCCCCAATGTGTTCTTCGAGTCCGTCATGGACGAGGACGACGCGTTCTTCGACAAGTGCCTGGAAGGTGCAGCGATGTTCGCTCTCAACCAGGGCGAAGTCTGCACGTGCCCGAGCCGGATCCTGGTGCAGGAGTCCATCGCGGAGGCCTTCATCGAGCGGCTCGTGGAGCGCGTGGAGAACATCCGCGTCGGCCACCCGCTGGATACGGAGACGATGGTGGGCGCACAGGCCTCCAGCGACCAGTACGAGAAGATCCAGAGCTACTTCACCATCGGTCGCGAAGAAGGCGCCCAGGTCCTCACTGGTGGCGAGGTGGCGACGGCCGATCTGCCCGAGCTGGCGGTCGCACAGGCCGGCGACACGGCGACCACCACCGCGAGCCCTGAAACGGCTGTCGGCGGCGATGGGGCGGCCGGCGATGGTCACGCGAGTCTCCCGTCCGGTGGCTTCTACATCAAGCCGACCGTCTTCAAGGGCGACAACGGCATGCGTGTGTTCCAGGAGGAAATCTTCGGCCCCGTCGTTTCCGTGACGACGTTCAAGGACGAGGAGGAAGCAATTGCCATCGCGAACGACACGGAGTACGGCCTTGGTGCCGGGGTCTGGACGCGCGATGCCCATCAGCTCTACCGCGTCCCTCGCGCCATCGAGAGCGGTCGGGTGTGGGTGAACTGCTACCACCTCTACCCCGCGCACGCCGCCTTCGGAGGCTACAAGAAGTCCGGCATCGGGCGTGAGACGCACAAGATGATGCTTGGGCACTACCAGCAGACCAAGAACATGCTGGTCTCCTACTCCAAGGACGCCCTCGGCTTCTTCTAAGCCTGCGGATTCACCACACCGCCAGGGCCGCGCTTGTCATGAGCGCGGCCCTTTCTGCATCTGGCAGACAGGGATCCGCCAGCTCGAGGTCATGACTTCGAGCTGGCGAGAGACCGTCGAGCGGGCACCGTGTCTAGACGGAGCACCGGGCAATGGCATCCGCCAGCGCGGTGCGTGGGTCGCCCGTAGGGATGAACTCCTGTGCGACGAATCCAGGAAAACCGGCCTCGTCCAAGGCTCGCATGATGGCCGGGTAGAACAGCTCCTGCGTCTCGTCGATCTCGTTGCGGCCCGGCACGCCCGCCGTGTGGAAGTGCGCGATGGCGCGCTGGTTCTCCAGGATGGTGCGGATCACGTCGCCCTCCATGATCTGCATGTGGTAGATGTCGTAGAGCAGCTTGAAGCGCCGCGAGCCGAGGCGGTCCACCAGCTCGACGCCCCACGCCGTCGAGTCGGCCATGTAGTCCGGGTGGTCCACCTTCGAGTTGAACAGCTCGAGGCAGATCGTGACACCCAGTCGCTCGGCGTCGGGGAGAATCTGCTCGATGCCGCGCATCATCGTCTCCAGGCCCTCGGCATCGTCTTGGCCGTCTCGGTTGCCCGAGAACACGATCAGGTTGGGCCAGCCCACAGCAGCGGTGGCCTCGAGCTGGCGTTTGTAGGCCGGGACGAGGGTCTCGTGATGCTCTGTCTTGTTCCACCCTCGGCGGAGCGCGTCGTTCACGTCTGGCGGATGGGCCGTCATGGCGCAGATCAGGCCGTGGGCCTCCAGCGTCGGTGCGTCGGAGGGCTGTACCAGCTCGACGGAGGCGATGCCCAACTCCGCAGCCGTGGCGCACAGCTCGTCGAGCGACCAGTCCGAGAAGCACCACTGGCAGACGGAGTGCTGGAACGACTGCGAACCTCGAGCGGGCTCAACGTCCCAAGCTGGCGAGGGCTCAGACGTCGCCAGCGCGATGGGGGCGCACCCGGCCAGCGGCGCGAGGGCGGCGGAGCGGAGAAGGTCGCGACGGTTCATGGGGCTGGGGCCACAGGCCTTCTAGCGAAGGGACTCGACGTACTCCAGGCTCGCGCGGGCGAAGGCGAGCGAGTCCTCCGGGTTGTCGTGCTCCATGAAGGCGTGTTTCAGGCCAGCCGTCGAGCTGGCGGCAAAGAGGCGGGCGAAGTCGATCTGCCCGTCCCCCACGTCGGTCTGGCCCCAGTCGGCTCCGGCGCCGTCCTTCACATGCCAGAGTGGGAAGCGGCCGGGGAAGCGCTCGAAGTAGGTCAGCGGATCGTAGCCCGCCTTCGCGATCCAGTAGAGGTCCAGCTCCATCACCACCAGATCGGGGTCGAGGCGCCCGACGAAGTCGTCGTAGGCCGGGGTGTCACCTCCGAACGTGTCGAACTCAAAGTCGTGGTTGTGGTAGCCGAGCTGGACGCCTGCGGCTTTGGAGCGTTCGCCGAGGGCGTTGAGGCGGTCCGCCAGCTCGAGGTAGCCGTCGCGATCAGGCCGGTCCTCCGGCGCGAGCCACGGGACGACGAGGTACTCATGTCCCATCGTCTCGCACATCGCAAACGCAGCATCCTCATCAGCGAGGATGGCAGCGAGGCCCATGTGGGCGGCTGGAGACGCCAGCCCGAGGGTGTCGATCGCGCCGCGCATGACGGCAGGCGTTCGTTCATGGAGCCCGGCGAACTCGACCTCGTCGTAGCCGAAGCGCTTGAGCATATCCAGCGTCCCGATCACGTCGCCGGGGAAGATGTCACGCAGCGAGTAGAGCTGGATGCCGAGTGCATCGGGGACGCCTGCGGAGTGGGCAGCGGCGAAGGCCTTCATGGCGGTCGAGCTGGCGACAGTCATGGCTGCGAGTGCGGTGCCAGACGTGCGGAGAAAGGAACGGCGGTTCATCGTGTGTAGGGGCTTATCCCGCGTTCTCAGGGTTCCAGCCAGAACGGTAGCTGCGGCCGAGAATGGCATCCGCATCGGTGCGGTTGAGGATCTGGCCATCGAGGCCCACGGCCAGTGGAGCACCGGCACGCATTGCGGAGACCCCCAGCAGCATGATCTCGGTCAGGTGCGCGGCGTACGGAATCGGGCACGAGATGGACTCCTCGCCCTGGATCGCACGAATCCAGTTCGCTTCGTGGCCGTCGATCCGGGGGAGTGTCTGAGGGACGCTCGCGGCTTCGCGTGTGAGGTCGAGGCCATCGGCAGCAGGCAGGAAGCGCGGGTTGGAGCCGTAGGTCTCGTGGACGAGGATGCCCCGGTCGCCAATGAACATCACGCCACCGTTGGGGTCGAGCGTGAAGCCGTCGGGTGCACTCCGGGGCGTGGCAGGGAGGAGGCCTCCGTCGTACCACGTCATGCGAAGCTCTTGGCCTGCGTTGGCCTCGCCCGAGTCCGCGCCGAGGTGAGGGAAATCGTAGGTCGTGACAGTTGCGAGTGGGTAGGTCGCTGGGTCATCACGGTCGCCGCCCCAGGGCGTGTGGCGGGTCTCCACGCGGCTCGGGCGCGGCAGGTCCAGGGCCCAGATGGGGAAGTCGACGAGGTGGGCGCCCATGTCGCCGAGGGAGCCGGTCCCGAACCCGACCCAGCCACGCCAGCCGAATGGGTGGATGCCTGGGCGGTAGGGCTCCGCCTCGTTGGGGCCGAGATAGAGGTCCCAGTCGATGCCCTCCGGTGTGGGCTCCGGGTCGGTGGCGGGCAGGCCCTGGCGCCACCAGCCATTCGGTCGGTTCGTCCACGCCTGGATCTCGCGAATGGGGCCGAGAACGCCAGCTCGAACGACTTCCACCACACGCCGTCCGTCGGCGCCGGAGTGGCCCTGGTTGCCCATCTGCGTGACCACGTCGCTCGTCTCAGACATCGCACTCAGCCAGCGGCATTCCTGGACCGTTGCTGCGAGGGGCTTCTGGACGTAGACATGAAGGCCACGGTGCATCGCCATCATCGCAGCGTGGGCATGGATGTGGTCCGGCGTGGCGACGATCACGGCGTCCAGCCCGCTCTCGCGTGCCAGCATCTCGCGATAGTCGGTGTAGCGCGTGGCTCGTTCGTACGCGTCTCCGAGGAGGCGTCCTTGCGCCTGGCGGTTGGGGTTGTCGGACTCGATACGGCCGGTGACCGCCTGGAGCACCTGCCCCATGTCGATGTCCGCCAGCGAGCCGATGCGCACGTCGTCGCGGCCCACCAGCGCGCTGGCGTTGCCTGCGCCCATGCCCCCTGCGCCGATCATCCCGATGACGAGGGTATCGCTCGGGGCGGTGAAGCCGACGCCGCCCAGGACGTGGCGGGGAACGATGGCCGGGGCGATGGCTCCGGCGGCGGCGGTGCGAACAAAGGTGCGGCGTTGCATGGGTAAGGAGTGATGAGTAAGGAGGGATGAGTCGGTCGGAGAAAAGGGCTCCTCACCCTTCACTCCTCACCCATCACACTCTCAAGTCGCCCCGGTTGACGGCGGTGACGGCGTGGTCTACGGCGCGGGCCGTGAACGCCATGTAGGTGAGCGAGGGGTTCTGGCACCCGGCAGAGGTCATGAAGGCGCCGTCGGTGACGTAGAGGTTGGGAATCTCATGGACGCGGTTCCACTCGTCCACGCAGCCCGTCTCGGGCGTGGCGCTCATGCGGGCAGTGCCCATCTCGTGGATGCCCTCGCCAAAGTGGTACTTGCCATCGTAGCTGTTCACGTCGATGGCGCCAGCGGCTTCAAGCATCTCGGCGGCGTCGGCCATCGCGCCCTGGCGCATCCTCAGCTCGTTGTCGCCCAGCGTGCCCACGATCCGCGGAATGGGGATGCCCCATGGGTCGGTCCGGTCCGTCAGCTCGAGGCGGTTGTCGTCGTCGGCGAGGATCTCGCCGAAGGCCGTGATGCCCATGCGCCACGGTCCGGGGGTGCGGAGCGCGTTTTTCAAGTCGGCACCCACGCCTGGATTCCAGCCGCCTCGGCCCCAGCCGTCGCGCCACGCGCCGCCCTGGTAGCCGTAGCCGCGCGCGAAGTCGCGGTTCGAGCTGGCGTCCCACGGGAGGTTCTGGAAGCGCGGGATGTAGATGCCGTTGGGGCGGTTGCCGAACGTATAGCGGTCCTCGAAGCCCTCGAAGGTGCCGCTGGCGCCCACACGGAAGTGGTGGTCCATGATGCCCTTGCCGAGCAGGCCGGACTGATTCCCCAGCCCGTTGGGGAAGCGGGGCGTGGTCGTCTGCATCAGGATCTGCGCCGACCCGATCGCGCTGGCGTTGAGGAACACCAGCTTGGCGGAGAACTCCATCTCTTCCTTCGTATTCCGGTCGATGACCCGCACGCCGGTCACGCGGTCGGCGGTCTCGTCGTAGATCAGCGAGTGGACGATGGAGTCCGGACGGATGGTGAGGTTACCGGTGGCTTCTGCAGCGGGGAGGGTGGACGAGAGCGATGAGAAGTAGGCGCCGGCCGAGCAGCCCCGGTCACAGGTTCCGCAGTAGTGGCAGGCGCTGCGTCCGTTGTGAGCCTGCGTGAGAACGGCAGCCCGGCCAATGGTTAGCACCCGACCATTGAAGTCGCGTGCGATGGCGTCTCGGACCTGTTGCTCAACGGCGGTCAGTGGCATCGGCGGGAGGAACTCGCTGTCCGGGACTTGCTGCAGGTCAAGCGCCTCGCCTGTGATGCCTGCGAAGCGCTCCACGTAGCTGTACCAGGGCGCGATGTCGTCGTAGCCGATGGGCCAGGGCGTGCCTCGGCCTTCGCGCTCGTTGGCGGTGAAGTCCATGTCGGAGAGGCGGTAGCACTGGCGGCCCCACATCAGAGACCGGCCCCCGAGGTGGTAGCCCCGGATCCAGAGGAACTCGTCGTCGGCGCCATCCCCGCCCGTCTCATACGGATGGTCTACGTCGTCGACGTACCAGTGCTCTGTGTACTCGTTGATCACGCCGCCTTTGACCTGCATGGGCTTGCGCTCCGCCCACATCTGGCGGTCGCCGCGTCCGTGGAACTCCATCTCCCACGGTGCCTTGTGTTCGGTGATGTAGTCGGCGCCGTGCTCCACGTTGCGTCCGCGCTCCAGCACAAGTGTCTTGAGACCTTTCTCGGTCAACTCCTTGGCCGCCCAGCCGCCCGAGATGCCTGAGCCGATCACGATGGCATCGTAGGGCTCGGAGGTCTGCCGGACCTGGATCGTCTTGAGCTTGGGGATCGAGCTAGCGTCGTCGTATGGCATCGGAGTGAAGCGTTCTGAGGTGTGATCGTCTGTCTGAGGCGTCAGGCTGGCGGCTGAGAGCTCCGCCGTTCAACGTGGTACTCTCAACTCGGAACCGAATCAGGCCCACGTACGGCCCACCTCGGAAAGCGGGATGTCCGCTTCGTAGCGACCCGGAGCGGCGAGCCACTGCAGCTCCTCGGTGGCGCCGACCTCGGAGGTGTAGTAGCCCGAGAGGGTTAGGTCTTTGAGCTGGCGGAAGAAGGGCGGCCCTGGCGGGGCATCCTCGGGGCGAGGCTCGTACGCCTCGGCGTCCATCTCGGTCACCAGCGCGGCGCGGGCGTCTTCCGCCAGCGCGATGAACGAGCCGCCCTCGGCACGGGCATCGACCGTTGCCAGGCCCGCGAGGAAGGCGTCTCGGTCCTCGGCGTCGTACCAGTCCGTCATCATCTTGTCGATGAACTGCGGGACGCCCGCCTCGGCAGCACCGGGCGTGTCGGTGGCCGGGATGATGTGGTCCACGAGCGCCGAGAGCAGATCCTGCTGCGGCGCGTCCAGTGTGGCGTACTCATAGGCAGCCAGCTCGTCGGGCGCAGGCGCCTGGCATCCGCCGAGGAGCCCGGAGACCAGCGGTGCGCTGGCGATGCCGCCGAGGGCATAGGACAGGCGCCGTAGGGCTGTGCGGCGATCCATTGAGGTGTTGACGTCCATCATGATGCAGCTGGAATTGTGGTCTCCGCCGAGCTGGCGACAGGATCGTCAGCGTCCACGCGGTCGTTGAAGAGGAGCATGAACAGAACGAGCACGATGCCTGCGAAGGCAGCGGGGATCCACCAGAACGAGGCCCATTCAGCCAGCGGGAGGGCGTCGCGGCCCGAGAGGAAGCCGTTGAAGACTCGGCCTGCCACCTGGGCACCAATCAGCATCCCGACGCCGTAGGTCACCAGCACGAGGAGGCCCTGGGCCTGGCCGCGCACGGCAGGTGTGGACTTCTTCTCGACGTAGATCTGGCCCGTGACGAAGAAGAAGTCGTAGCAGATGCCGTGCAGCAGTACGCCGCCGACGATCATCCAGGTGACAGCCTCCGGCGCAGCCAGCGCGAACAGGGCGTAGCGAAGCACCCAGGCCGCCATGCCCGCCACCAGCATCCACTTGACGCCCCACCGCACGAACAGCAAGGGCATCAGGAGCATGAACAGGACCTCGGACACCTGACCGAGCGACTGCGTCGCGGCGATGTTTTCAAACCCTGCCGCGCCGAGGAAGAGCTGCGTGAAGTTGTAGTAGGCCGCCAGCGGGATGCAGAGGAGCAGGCTCGCTGCGAGGAAGACGTAGAACGGGCGGCTGCCGAGCTGGCGGAAGGCGTCCACGCCCGCGATGCTCGCCACAGACACTGGCTGGCCCTTCGCGACCGGCGGCGTGTTGGGGAGCGTGAAGGCAAACAGGCCGAGCAGGATGCTTCCGATGCCGGTCAGGTAAATCGGCCACGCGGTGGCCTCGGCGGACTCCACGCCCAGCACCGGGCTCAGTACAAACGAGATCGCCAGCCCGGCAACGATCCACCCGATGGTGCCGAATACCCGGATGATGGGGAACTGCTTCTCCTGATCGTCGAGCTGCTCGAAGGCGATGGTGTTGGACAGGCCCAGCGTGGGCATGTAGCAGAGGTTGTACGCCAGCAGGATCAGGATGAAGACCGTCGGGTTGGCGATGGTGCTCGGGGCGAGCAGCATGAAGGCCCCGCCGAGCAGGTGCAGCACGCCATAGACCTTCTGCGCGGCGAAGTAGCGGTCCGCCACCAGCCCGAGGAAGAACGGAGCCACGATGGCCGCCACCGGATTGACCGTATAGGGCCAGTGTGTCAGGTCGCTGAGGCCCTGAGCACTCATGTAGACCGCGACGGTGGTGTACCAGGCGCCCCAGACGAAGAACTGCAGGAACATCATGGTGCTCAGGCGAGCGCTCGTTCCATTCATGCGGATAGGGTGAGAAGAGTGGAATAGAGGGTGGTGAGAGACGTGACCTTCGGTCCCAGGCTGTCCTCTCTCAATGCCGTCATTCCCGACCCCGATCGGGAATCCATACGGCGTGGGTTCATTGCACTAGCGTAGCATGGATTCCCGCCTGCGCGGGAATGACGACTTCTAGTGTTGACGAGTGGGTTCTGGGCAGCGCGCATTAGAGGCGGCGGACGCGGATGTTGCGGTACCACACCGGATCGCCATGGTCTTGCACGCCTATCCGGCCACTCCGGCGCGTGCCGTAGGCCGGGAAGTCGTCCTCATCGCGGAACTTGCTGGCAGCCACGCGAGCCGTCCAGTCCGTCGAGTTCATGTCGGCCTCCACGATCTTCCGGCCGTTCAGCCAGTGCTCGATCTGGCCATTGCTAAAGACGATGCGGACCTGATTCCACTCCCCGCCCGGTCGTGCCACCTCGGCCGTGGGCACGTAGAGGTCGTAGAGTGCGCCAGCTCGATGCGAGGGGTACTTGGCGTCGCCGTGGCAGGTGTTGTCCAGGACCTGCATCTCGAGGCCCGTCATCCACGCCGCGCGCAGCGCGGGGATCTCCTCAACGGTGTAGAAGATGCCGCTGTTGCCGCATTCGGCCACCTTCCACTCCAGCTCCAGCTCAAAGTCATCGTAGCTGGCGTCGGTGAGGAGGTCGCCGCCATCGCCGCCGGGCGTGAAGTGGAGGGTGCCCTCGTCCACGCTCCATCCGCCGGGGACATCCTCGCGATTGTAGCCGTGCCAGCCGTCGAGCGTCTCGCCATCGAAGAGCGACACCCAGCCGCTCGAGCTGGCGGAGGCGCCGGGTTGACCATCAGCCCCATCGGCACCGGTCGGAGAGGCACAGCCGATGGCAAGGATCATGAGGAGAGCCGTCGCGAGGCGGGCCATGGATCGGATTGAACGAGCCGTGAAGGACCGTCAATGTAGACCTGCGCCTGGAATCGTGAAACCGGTTCCATCCCAAGTGGAGGCGGCCACCGAGCTGGCGACGGTTCGGGCCTACGTCGCTGTCTTGCGGTACCGAAGCAGGGCCAACGTCAACGCCACACCTGCGAAGGCCGCCATCGCGCCAATGCCGCGCCCGATCTCCGCCAGCCCGCCGCCTTTGATAAGCACGGTCCGGAGCAGCGACGCAAAGTGCTTGATGGGGTTGGCCTGGGCCACCGTCTGCGCCCAGTCCGGCATCGACTCGATCGGCGTAAAGATGCCGCCGAGGAAGAAGAACGTCATCAGCACGAAGAACGTCACGAACATCGCCTGCTGCTGCGTCTGGGCGACGGTGGAGATGAGCAGCCCCAGCCCGAGGGCCGCGAACAGATAGACCCCTGCACCGAGGTACACCCACCCGACCGCCCCGACGAACGGAATCCCGAACACGAACCGAATCACCGCCAGCCCGATCGTAAGCTCAATGAGCCCGAGCACCCAGAACGGCGCCAGCTTGCCGATGATGAACTGGCTCTTGGTGATGGGCGTGACGTTGAGCTGCTCCAGCGTCCCGATCTCCTTCTCGCGGGCGATGTTCTGCGACGTGAGCAGGATGCCCACGATGGTCACAAGCGAAGCCAGCAGCCCGATCGCCATGTAGGCGAGGTACTCGCCCTGCGGGTTGTAGAGCGTCCGCGTTTGAATGGCGACGCCAGCTCGAGAAGCGCCTTCCCTCGAGCTGGCGGGACGGATCTGGGCACGTCGCGCCTCGGCCTGGGAGAAGGCGGCCAGGATCTGTCCGGCGTAGGTCTGCATGACGCCTGCTGCGGCGCCGTCCTCGGCGTTGAGCACGAGCTGGACCTCCGGCGAGTGCCGCCGCTTCAGGTCGCGCTCGAACCCGTCCGGGATGCGAAGGACCGCGTTGGCCTCGCGCCGCAGCAGGGCGTCGTCGGCGACATCTCCGGAGGCGGTGACGACCGACACCTCAAATCGGCCTGTGGAGGTGAAGCCCTCCACCAGTCTCTCCGAGGCGGGGGAGCGGTCGAGGTCCACCAGCGCGAGGTCCGTGTGCTTCACCTCGAACGTCATCGCTTGAGCCAGCACGAGGAGCTGCACCACCGGCGGAATAAAGATCTGGACCAGCATCACCTTGTCCCGCAGCACCTGCAGGGTCTCCTTGCGGATGATGGTGAGAATGGTTCGCATGGCGAGAGGCCAGTGGTGAGTAGGCAATAGCCAGTGGCAGAGCCTGAGGAGGTGGGCTCTGCCACTGGCCCGATCCCGCTGGCTACTGGCGCGGCACAGCCGCTATTCGATTCGGTCGTTGAAGGAGCGAGCTCCGGCGGCGAGGAGCAGAACGGCCATGCCACAGAGCACCCCCACGTCTGTCCACAGCACCTCCAGCCCGACGCCCTTGAGCATCACGCCGCGCGCGATCTGGATGAACCACGTGGCTGGGACGATGTTGGTGACCGGCTGCAGCCAGCCCGGCATGGACGCGATGGGAAAAATGAAGCCCGAGAGGGCCAGCGTTGGAAGCAAGAGGCCGAGCAGGGCGCCCATCATGGCCGTGCGCTGGTCGGGGGCCTTCGAGGAGATGAGGACGCCGAGGGCGAGTGACACCAGCACGTAGACAAGCGACGCGGCCAGCAGAAGCGCGAGGCTGCCTCGGATGGGCACGCCGAAGACGGCCACCGCCAGCCCGAGGGCCGTCAGCGCGTTGACGAAGGCCAGCACGAGGTAGGGCGCCACCTTGCCCACCACGATCTGGAGCGGGCGCAGCGGCGAGACCAGCAGCACCTCCATCGTGCCCGTTTCCTTTTCCTTGGCGATGGAGATGGCTGTCATCAGCGCGCTGACGAGGGTGAGCACGAAGGCCAGCAACCCTGGCACGAACAGGTTCTGGCTCTCGAGCGTCGGGTTGAAGCGCATCCGCACCGCCGTGCGAACGACGGGCGCGGCGCCGGTGTGCTCGGCGGCCCACTGCTGGACCACGGTGCGGACGTAGGCCTCGGCGGTGGAGGCGTAGTTGGCGTTGGCGCCGTCGCTCATCACCAGCACCTCGGCCGTGCCCCGCTCAAGCTGGCGCGCGAAGTCGGTCCCGATCACCAGCGCGACGTTGGCGCGCCCCGACCGAAGCGCAGGCTCCACCTCGGGCACGCCAGTGCCGACGCCCACCAGCTCGAGTGCGGTTGTGGAGGCCACCGCGCGCGTGAGATCCTGGCTGCGGGCGTCGCGCGAGGCGTCCACCACCAGCACGCGGACATCCTCCACATCGGTGCGGATGGCGTAGCCGAACAGGAGCACCATCATCACCGGCAGCATCAGCAGCACAGTGAGCGTCTGGCGGTCGCGCAGGATGTGGCGCGTCTCCTTGAGGACAAAGGCGCGGAACGTCGTCATCGGGCGGATGACAGGTGAATGCAGAAGGATGAAAGCAGTCCAGGGAAGCCGTTGGCACCATCAACATGACCTGGCGTGAGTCGTCCAGATCCGCATCTCCGGCTCATATCTAGCACTCCGCTCCCCAAGGCCGTCATTCCTGCGAAGGCAGGAATCCACGGTGCCGTATCCGAGGGGGCAAACGGAGATCTCATGCCGACACCTCCTCGTCCGGCCTCGCCAGCTCGACGAACACGGCGTCGATCGAGCTGGCGTCAAACTGGGCTTTCAGCTCGGCGGGGGTGCCCAGCGCCGCAATCCGGCCATCGACCATGATCGAGACGCGGTCGCAGTACTCGGCCTCGTCCATGTAGTGCGTGGTGACGAAGACGGTGGTGCCGTCTGCGGCAGCGGCGTAGATCATCTCCCAGAACTGGCGCCGCGTGACGGGGTCCACGCCGCCGGTGGGCTCATCCAGGAAAACGACCTCGGGCTGGTGAAGGAGTGCCACCGAGAAGGCCAGCTTCTGCTTCCAGCCGAGCGGCAGGCGTCCCACGCGTTCGCGGGCGAGGTGCTCGAACCCGAGGCGTTCCAGCATGGCGTCGCGGCGGGATGCCAGCTCGCGGGACGCCAGCCCGTAGACGCCGCCGTAGAACTGGACGTTCTCGCGGACGGTGAGGTCATCGTAGAGGGCAAAGCGCTGGCTCATGTAACCGATGCGCCGCTTGACAGCCTCGGGCTCTGTCGCCACATCGTAGCCCGCCGTCTGGGCCTCTCCAGACGTTGGCGCCAGTAGCCCGGTTAGCATTTTGATGGCCGTCGTTTTGCCCGCCCCGTTGGCGCCGAGGAAACCGAATACCTCGCCCTTCGCCACCTCGAATGTGATCGCATCGACCGCCGTGAAGTCGCCGAACCGCCGTGTGAGGTCACGGGCCCAGACGGCCGGTTGGGGATTGGAGGCTGGGGATTGGGGATTCATGTCTGAGGCTTTGCTGATAGCGCCCTCGTTCCTGTTTCCTCGCTCCTCATTCCTGATCCCTCTTCCCCCATCAGCGCCATGAACACGTCCTCCACCGATGGATCAGCGACCTCAACCCGGGCGCCAGCCCGATCCGAGAGGTGGTGCTGAACGTGGGTCGCCAGCGCGCTGGTGGAGTCGGGGGCACCCGTTCCCGTCACGTGGACCCACTCGCCGAACACGTCGGCGCGGGCTACGCCCTCGAGCTGGCGGAGGCTGGTCAAGAGGGAGGCGCGGTCGCCGTCGGCGCGGACGCGGACCAGCGGGGCACCGAACGAGTGAGCGACGGCCTCAGGCGTGCCGGGCGCGCGGAGCAGCGTCCCGGTTTGAAGCAGCGCGATCCGGTCGCAGCGGGCGGCCTCGTCCATGTACGGTGTGGACACGAGCGTGGTGATGCCTCCGTCTCGCAGCTCGGCAAGCATGTCCCAGAACTCGGCCCGGCTGACGGCATCGACGCCGGTGGTGGGCTCGTCGAGGATGAGCACACGGGGGCGGTGGACGAGGGCACATGAGAGCGCCAGCTTCTGCTTCATGCCGCCGGAGAGATCGCCAGCTCGACGGTCCGAGAAGGGCTCGATCTGCGAGTAGATCGGGGCGATGAAGTCGTACTCGGCCTCGACAGTGGTGCCGAACACGGAGGCGAAGAACTCGATGTTCTCGCGCACAGTGAGGTCTGGGTAGAGCGAGAAGCGGCCCGGCATGTAGCCCACGCGCTGGCGGATCGCGCGGGTGTCTTCCACCACGTCCAGGCCGTCGAGTGTGGCCGTGCCGCTGTCCGCGAGGATGACGGTCACGAGGATTCGGAACAGGGTTGTTTTGCCCGCCCCGTCCGGGCCGATCACGCCGAACAGCTCACCGGGCTCGACGGACAACGACACGCCACCGAGCGCCACGGTGTCGCCGTAGCGTTTGACGAGGTCGCGGACCTCTACGGATGCGGGGCGGGTGTCCGTCATGCGTCGAGCTGGGGGGCGACGAGGGTGAAGGCCCATGTCGCCAGCGCGATGAGGAGGAGGTAGGGCATGGAACTGAAGTGTGTTGAGATGGCGGTGCCGTTCACCCTGTCATCCTGAGCGGAGGGCGTCGCCCGCAGTCGAAGGATCTGTACCGAGCAGATTGGGCGTTGGCTCTCGGCGGTGGATTTGAGAGGCCGTCGTACCACAGATCCTTCGACTCGCTTCGCTCGCTCAGGATGACGTGTGGGATGGGGGCGGTGTCATTCATTTCGCTCTCCGCGTTCGCGGGGCGTGGTGAGGAAGCGGACCTCGCCGGGCATCCCGATTTTGAGGAGGCCGTCTGGGTTGGGCACGCGCACGTCGAAGCCGTACACCAGCTCGGCGCGCTCGTCGCGCGTCTGGATGGGGGTGGGCGTGAACTGCGCCTGCGAGGCGATGGAGGTGACCTCGCCCCGGACCTCGCGCACGCCGCCGGCGCCGTCGTCCACGAGCACCGTCACCGGCATCCCGATGCGAAGCTGCGCGAGCTGGGTGCCGCTGGCATAGGCACGCAGCTTCAGAGACGAGAGATCGGCGAGGGTGTAGAGCGGGCTGCCGGTTGCCACCGTCTCGCCGGGCTCGGCGAGCACCGTCAGCACGGTCCCAGCCACCGGATTCTCGACGCTCGCGCTGGCGATCCGGTCCGCGATGCCGTCGAGCTGGGCGTTGATGCCCGCGATCTGGTCGTCGATGGCGGCGGCCTGGGCCTCGGGGACGCCGGCCTGGGTGGCCTGCACACGGGCCTGCGAGCTGGCGGTGGAGGCCTGGGCGCGGATGGAGGCGGCGCGGGCGCGGGCTTGCTCCACCTGCTCCGCCAGCGCGGCGACCTGCCCTTGTCGCTCGTTCAGCTCGCGGGCCGTCGCGGCCTGATCGGCGAAGAGGCGCTCCGTCCGGGTCAGCTCTTCCTGTGCTGTGGTGAGTTGGATCGCCAGCGCGTCGGCGCCAGCGTCGGCCTCGGCGACGCTGGCGAGCGTAGCGGTGCCCTGGGCGAGGGCGGCGTCGCGGGAGGCAAGCGCGGCTCGGGCCTGGGCCTGCAGCGACCGCTTCTGCCCGGCGAGCTGCCGACGCTGCGCGAGGAGGGCGTCGCGCTGGGCGG
>JBCBZH010000068.1:0-16855 GCA_039815415.1 Bacteroidota bacterium | reverse complement strand
GCCCGTACTTGCTACGAGTAGTACGGCCGTGTTTGATGCCTCGGCTCTCCGTTATCGCCGCTGCTACTACCACTCGTACTGCTGTTTCGTTTGCTGTTCCTGCTGTCGGTGTTCTCTGTTGCTTCCGTTACCTCGCGACCGATGGGATGAAATTGCGACATCGAACGGCGAACGGGCGAAGGCATCTGGGGGCGCAGGGACTGGCCATGGTCAGGATGATCCAATCGGAAGGCTTCTCCGTTCCATGTTGCTCTACGTGAGTCGTCATGCTTCGAACCTACGCCACTTTTAGACCGACTGGGCTGTAGCTTATCCTAGGAGCGCAAAACACTTCATAAGCAATCTTTACTGCCGACCGAGAAGCGCAAGCGTGAAGCCGGCCGTTGAGGCGGCGTGATGCTCCTTCGTCATGCCTGCCAGCCGCAGTATGTTTCGAATGTTGCTCGTGTGGTGTCTACGTCGTTTGCGTCGGCAGCGAAGTTCTCTCCGGAAGCAAAGCCTTTCTCCGCTCGGCTGTATGTATCATCGGGTACCCTTGAGTTGCGCAGGGTTGGCCGCGGCGTTCTGGTTTGATGCTCCGCTCACCTGCCACCAACCCTGTACTCGTTTTATAGGTAGATTAGAGGGGAAGTGGCTGGAGGAAAAGCGACCACGGTAGGACCGTCAGGATCACCCACTTTTTTAACTTGTCCACCGTCCGAGCCCGACAAGCGCGACTCGAAAACAGCTCAACAAAAACGAGGATACGATACCACTTATCTTATCACGCGATGGTATGGCCTGCGGATTCCACCGGGTGACGACGATCCAGCTAAAGTACCGTACATCAATAAATCTGAACAAACAAGCAGTACCAGAAATGCTCTACTCCAACGATCCTCTATTCCTCTAAGCAAAGAGCCAACATCACAATATGACACATGGCCCCTCAGCACTACGGATGTGCCGCAAAACGGTACTTGTGTTTTTCAAAAACGGTCCAGCGGCAGAGAAGAAACGAAGAACAACAACTTAACAACAAAGCGAACAAGTGCGCTAAATAAAACGAATCAACCACTTTCCTCCTGGTGCACAAAGCGTAGGAAGATCGAAAGGTAAAGGAGGGCGAGTGTGAACGGAAGAGGAGGGACTGACGAGACAGGGCAGCAGATGAGAGGGGGCGGAGCAGGAAAGAGGTCGAACGTGGGGTGTCCAGCGTTGCTGTTGATAACTGTTAGTGTTACCATTGTGCACGGCCCAGCTAACGTTGCAGTTCGTGTCTCGCGCCATCTAACCCCGGTGATGTTTCCTTCGTCAGGCGCGGGCGTCGTGCAAGCGCAGACCAAAACCCAGAGCTGCTGCCGGCAAAAGAGCCCTCGTGAGTCCGCGTCCAGGACT
The DNA here is from genome assembly GCA_039815415.1 of Bacteroidota bacterium. GTDB lineage: Bacteria > Bacteroidota > Rhodothermia > Rhodothermales > Rubricoccaceae > JBCBZH01. The sequence goes on along the minus strand of JBCBZH010000068.1, from coordinate 15,478 downwards.
GGCCCTGATCGTCGGAGCGATAGACCTCGGCGCCGGCCACCGGGGTGTCGAACAGCTGCCGATTGGCGTCCGCCAGAAACTCCACCAGCGCGATAGGCTCGATCCGCCCCTCGCGCACATCCTCGAGGACCGTTTCCGCCGTGTAACTGAACGGGAAGTTGTTGGCATCGAGGAACGCGTTGATGGCGTCCTCACTCTGTTCGAGGAACTGCTCGCGCGTCATCGTTTCCAGCATCTCGCTCGTCAGCTCGGGCGCCTCGTCGTCCTCGTCCTCGGGCCGACGGACCTGATTGTCCAGGACGGCATAGAGCACACCGTTCGGATGCGCCGCCAGCCCGATGCGGCCCACATCGGCGCCGGTTGGGAAGCCAGTGCCCTCGATGGTGAGACGGGAGTACGTCTGCCCGTCATCGTCGCTGGCCCAGATCGCGGAGCCCGGCCCAGCTTCACGGAAGTCCCATGCCCGTCGGCTCCGTGTCCAGGTGGCCGCGTAGATGCGATTGGGATCTGTCGGGTCCCGGACTAGATCGATGGCGCCCGTCTCCTCATCGACGAACAGCGTCCTCGTCCAGGTCTCGCCGCTGTCGTCGGTCCGATAGACGCCACGCTCCGGGTTGGGCGAGTAAAGGTGGCCGATGGCAGCCACGTGCGCCGTGCCATTCTCACCAAGCACGATCCGCCCGATGTGCTGGGTCTCCGCCAGCCCGCGATGGGTCCATGTGCTCCCGCCATCCGTAGACGTGTAGACCCCTGTCCCTGCATACGAAGAACGCGACGAGTTCGATTCCCCGGTGCCCACCCAGACCGTTGGACCGTCGCCCTCGGGATCGTTCCAGTCCACCGCGATGGCGCCGATGGTAATCATCGGCATCTCGTCGAAGAGCGGCGTGAAGGTGGTGCCACTGGTCTCCGTGTGCCACAGCCCGCCCGACGCGTAGGCGACGTAGAACTCGGTCACGTCGTTGGGATTTCCTTCGACGCCCACGGCTCGACCGCTCATGACTGACGGTCCGACGGACCGAAACGGCACCGCAGCAACGGGCGACGCGGCTTCGAGCTGGCGACGCTGCTCGGCGCCTGCGAGCCGGGCCTCGGCAGGGGTGGCCGCGACCGGATTCGGCCCTGGCGCGTCTGTGTTTTGGGCCAGCGATGGGATCGAGCTGGCGAGGATCAGGGTGAGAAGAACGGCAAGGCGCATGGACGTGAGGAAAGCGACGCCGGAAGGTAGTCTGCCGCGAGGACACTACGCGGGAGCTTCCGGGCGTGCCGCGCGTACCGCTGCTCCCCACCCCCTATTCGCTGTGCCCGACACGAACACCACCGCCAGACGCGGCCTCCGCCTCGCCCAAGACCAGACCGACGAAACGGTCGAGGAGCCGGGGCGTCTTCGAGCGCTGGCAAACCGCGCTGGGACCAAGCTGTCGCAGCAGCGCGGCTCGCTCGGCACCATCCGGTCGGACCTGCCGCTGCTGATTCGGTTTGTTCGCGCCTACGTGAAAGGCGACTACCGACGGATCCCGTGGAAGGCCCTCGTGATGGCGGCCGGTGCCCTCGTCTACTTCGTGATGCCCGTGGACCTGATCCCGGACTTCCTGGTGGGCACAGGGTTTCTGGACGATGCTGCAGTGATCGCCTACGTCATCAAGTCGCTCCGGGATGACTTGAAGCAGTTTGAGGCCTGGGAAGCCGGAGACGCCTGAGCGCCCTTAAGGGCTCGAGGTCCGACCATCGAGCCCGCGACACGCGGCTCCTCCCACTCCCGTCTTGCCACACGCCCCGCGACACGACCAAGCCTCTCTATACCTATGCCTCTGTACATCTTTGATCCTGACATCTGGCAGGACTGGATGAACCCTGGGGCTGAGGAGCCATTGCCTCCGCCCCCTGAGGCGCGGGTGGATGATGACGGTAACATCCTCGTGTACGAGGCAGCGAACGCGGCGTTTTCTCGATCCGACGCCTCGGGCCTCGAAGCCATTGTCTGGGACGAGCTCGCGGAGATCGGTGCCACACAGCTTCAGTGCAGGTACGATGGCGGCTACGACGAGCTGTTCGTCACCATTGAGTCTGCACTGGTAGGCGACGAGGCCCTGCTCCTCCCTGCCCTCCTGAGTCACCTTGCGCCCGGGCGACTCGGGAACCGCGTCGAGACGCTGGTCCCGGAGTGGGCTCATCTGGCGCAGCATTTCGCCAGCTGGAGCCGCGAGGCGCGCGCGGAATATGCGTTGGACACCTTCGGTGGGTGGCTAACCAGCTTCATGGGGGTGAACGGAACGGGGGACATGGGTGTGCGCGGAGCCTTCGTGACCGACCTCGGCGCAGGGACGCTGAGCGACATCCCGCCACAGGGCTAGCATGGCCCACCCCTGGCACCACGCCGTCCGGTCCGCGCGGCTCTTCGGGGGCGAACCCGACGATTACCTGCCGGTCCATGCCTGGTTCGATGAGACCAAAGCCCATCTGGGGGATTTCCGGCACCGAGCCCTTCGGCACCACTCCGAAGGCATCTTCCTCTGCGAGGCGGTGTTCGGCGTGACGATCACCAACAGCGAGGACAAAACCGTTCCCATTCGCCTCATCGGCGAGCAGCACGTCACCGACGACCTCGGCTGGGTACCAACCGTGAAGGACTGGTTGCAGCATCTGCAGATCCAGCCCTGGATGGGGCGTACGGTGTTTCGGCCTACGCTCGAGGACACAGCGCCTGACGACGACGCACCGCAGGGCTCCTCAGCGAGCGATGATCCATGCTAATCGGCCATTTCTCCGCAGGCTACCTCGCTGCCACCGCCGCGCTCCGACGGACCCCGCCAGCCCGACGCCGCGCTCTGATGACGGCGGCGCTCATCGGGAGCGTCCTGCCCGACCTCGACCTGATCTACTTCTACGGTGTCGACTCGTCAGTGCACCACCACGCGCTCCTGCCACACTGGCCGCTGCTGTGGGTTGCCGTCCTCGTCGCCAGCTCGTTATTTTCTTGCAATAACGGATTAAGTCGATGGGGACACCTCGGGCTGGCGCTCGGCGCCGCAGCGCTCCTTCACTGCTCGCTCGACTCCATCGCAGGCTCCGTTCGCTGGCTGGCTCCCTTCTCCGATCATGAGACGACCCTGGTGGCCGTCCCGCCGACGCATGACTCGTGGATCCTCAGCTTTGTCACGCACTGGACGTTCGGCCTCGAGCTGGCGGTAGTCGTCGCTGCTGCGGCCGTGTGGTGGACCCAGCGACGTCGGGCACGGAATCCGTAGCGGTGAGCGCGGAACGGTGTCGGCGTGCTGAGCGTGACTGAGCCTCTGTAACGCGCCGAGTCCCGTGCCTCACTTCTCCGCCCGTCTGTCCGTCCCAGTCTCCGCCGCCGAGCTGTTCCAGTGGCACGCGCGCCCCGGTGCATTCCAGCGTCTCACTCCGCCCTGGCAGCCGGTTGAGCTTGAGCACTACGAGGGCATCGAGACCGGCTCGCGGGCGGTAATCCGTCTCGGGAAGGGCCCGGCCTCGATTCGGTGGATTGCTGAGCACCGCGCGACGAGCAATGCGTGCGTCGATGGCGAGAGCCCCTGCGAGTTCCGTGACATCCAGATTCAGGGGCCTTTCGCGTCGTGGGCGCACAGCCATCGGATGATCCCCGACGGCCCGGCCCGCTCTGTGCTTGACGACAGCGTGGACTACCAGCTCCCGCTCGCGCCGCTGTCCGAGCTGGCGGCGGGCTGGGCGGCAGAGGGCCAGATTGAACGGTTGTTTGCCTACCGCCACCGCATCACACGCGAGGACCTCGCCCGTCACGCCGGCTTGAGCCTGGAGCCGATGACCGTCGCCATCACGGGGTCGTCAGGGGTGATTGGCTCCGCGCTGGCGGCGTTCTTGCTCACCGGCGGGCACCGCGTGGTTCGGCTGGTGCGGTCGCGCGGTGAGGCGGTTGCTCTCAACCGGAGCCCACAGGAGCGCGCGGTCTACTGGAACGTCGCCGCAGGCGAGATCGAGATGGGCGCGCTCCGGCTGGCGTCCCCGGATGCGGTGGTCCACCTCGCGGGCGAGAACGTCTTCGGGCTGGCGTACACGGAGGCCAAGAAGCGCGCTATCTGGGAGAGTCGCACGAAGGGCACACAGCTCCTGAGCCGCGCGCTGGCGGCGCTGGATACGCCTCCTCGCGTATTCCTCTCGGCCTCCGCGAGCGGCATCTATGGGGATACGGGCAGTCGCCCTGTCAACGAGTCGGATGCGCTGGGGGCGGGGTTTCTGGCGGACGTCTGCAAGGCGTGGGAAGCCTCTACGGCTGAGGCAGAGGCGGCGGGCATCCGCGTGATCCATCCCCGCATCGGGCTGGTGCTCACGCCTGCGGGCGGCCTGCTTCAGAAGCTGCTGCTTCCGGCCCAATTCGGGCTGGCGGCCTGGCCGGGCGACGGTTCGGCCTTCTGGGGCTGGATCGCCCTCGATGATGCGATATACGCGCTCTACCATCTGCTCGCGAGCGACCTTAGCGGGCCCGTCAACCTGTCTGCGCCTACGCCCGCGCCAGCTCGAGCAGTCGTCAAAGCCCTCGGTCGGACGCTCAACCGCCCTGCCCTCTTCGGCACCCCAGCGTCACTCCTCCGCCGCCTCGGCGGCGAGGTTGCAGACGAGATCGTTCTCAAGAGTGTCCGTATGGTGCCCGCGCGCCTCCGCGACAGCGGTTTCGACTACACCTATCCCACGCTCGACGGCGCCCTCAGCCACCTGCTCGGCCGTGCCGACGCCCCCAAGCCCCTCCCTGCATGACCGTGGATGTCGCCATCGTTGGAGCCGGACTCTCTGGACTCTGCTGTGCTCGGGAGCTCACCGAGCGCGGCCTCACGGTCGCCGTGTTTGAATCTGACGATGCGGTTGGCGGGCGCGTCCGAACGGACGTGGTAGACGGATTTCGGCTAGACCGGGGCTTCCAGGTGCTGCTCACCTCTTATCCCGAGGCGGAGCGCGTGCTAGACTACGACGCTCTCGACCTCCGCGCGTTTTCTCCGGGCGCCTGGGTATGGACAGGCTCCGACTTCGAGGTCCTCGGCGACCCGTTTCGCCAGCCCGAGCAGGTGCTCGGGACACTGACCGCATCGGTCGGCACGCTGGCAGACAAGCTGCGCATCCTGCGCCTTCGCCAGAGCGTGACGCGTCCGGCGTTGGACGAGCTATGGTCACGCCAGGAGGTCACAACGGCGCGCGCGTTGCGGAGCCGATACGGGTTCTCCGAGCGTATGGTGGACCGATTCTTCGCCCCCTTCCTTGGCGGTGTCTTTCTCGATCCTGCGCTCACATCCTCGAGCCGAGCCTTCGAGTTCTACTTCAGGATGTTCAGCACCGGTCAGGCCACTGTCCCCAACCTTGGAATGCAGACCATTCCGGAGCAGATCGCCTCTACTCTGCCGGACGATGCCCTGCACCTTCGCCAGCCCGTAGAGGCCGTGGATGCCTCGGGTGTGACCTTGGCCAGCGGCGACCGTGTACAGGCCAGCGCCGTAGTGGTTGCGACCGACGCCAACGCCGCCGCGCACCTCGTCTCTGAGATCTCACCGACGAGCTGGCGGAGCACCGTCTGCCTCTACTGGGCCTCCGACCTCGCCCCAACCCACCAGCTGGTTCTCCTTCTCGATGGCACTGGAACAGGACCGGTCAACAACGTTCAGGTAATGAGCGCCGTTGCGCCCGGCTACGCTCCCGATGGCAAGGTCTTGATCTCGGCCAGCGTCATCGGTGCTCCATCCATGAGCAATGCCGAGTTGGACACGGCCGCGCGTCGCCAGCTCGAGGGCTGGTTTGGGCGGCGCGTCTCGAGCTGGCGTACCCTGCCGGCCGCCCGGGTCCCGTATGCCCTCCCAGCGCGCCCCTCTCTGGAGCCGCCCGAGCTGCCGCTGCGCATCCGGGATGGGCTGTACGTCACAGGTGACCATCGGCGCAACGCCTCCATCAATGGCGCCATGATCGCTGGCAGGCATGCCGCCGAGACCGTCATCCGCGACCTCGCATGAAGACGGTCTTCCTTACACACCTGTTCGCAACGCTGACGATGTTCGGCGCGATCTGGATCGTCCAAGTCGTCCACTACCCCCTCTTCTCAGGCGTGGGCGAATCGGGCTGGGCGAGCTACGAAGCTCAGCATCAGTCGCGCATCACGCTCATCGTGGGCCCGGCGATGCTCCTTGAGCTGGTGACAGCCGTGTGGCTCGTGCTGGACCGCCCGCTGGGGCTCCCGGCGTGGTCGGTGCTTGGGGGTGTGATCCTCGTTGGTGTGATCTGGGCCTCGACGGCCTTCATCCAGGTCCCGCTGCACAACACCCTCAGCACGGGGACCTTTGATGCCACCGCGCACCGCCAGCTCGTGGCCACCAACTGGATCCGCACGGTGGCATGGTCGCTGCGGGCTGGGCTCGTGCTTTGGATGGGCTGGCGCCTCCTGCCGGATGGCGCGTTGTCAGGGTAGGCCCGTGTCCGGTGGCGAGAGGCACCGAGCTGGCGACCGATGCAAATGAAACGCCCGCGATCCGAAGACCACGGGCGCGAGAGCCGATCCGAGTCGGGCGTTACGCAGACGGGATGCGAATCACCTGACCAGGGTAGATCTTGTCTGGGTCCTCGATCACCTCGCGGTTGGCCTCAAAGATCTTGGTGTAGTCGGAGGCGTTGCCGAGCTTCGCAGCGGCAATCTTGGAGAGCGTGTCGCCGCTCTGGATGGTGTAGAAATTGGATGCCGCAGCCGGCTGCCCTCCAGCTACCATCAGCGCATCGTCGTTGACGTTGGAGACGCCCTTCACGTTGCCCGCGATCAGCGCAGCCTTCTCTTTGGCCGCGTGGCTCTTGGCCGACCCCGAGAGCCGAACCTTGCCATCGCTGTACTGAACACCCAGGTTCGAAATGTTCGAGCCAAGGGCACGCTCGACCTCCTTTTTGATGGTCTCAGCTGCGTTGTCTTCGTTGCCGCCGAACAGGTCTTTGCCCTTGTCTTTCAGAAAATCGAGAAGTCCCATGTTGTTGGTAGAGAGGTGATTCGGGGAATGTGGCGAGTGAGATCGCCCGAGTGGCGATCGGTTAATAAGGGACCCACCTGTACCGCGTTCGGTTCCGAATGATTGCGCAGATGGGAGCATCTGCGTGACGAAAGCGGCACTCTAAAGAGTTCCTATGCTGTATAGGCGCCCAAAACGTCCATACGCCGACCTGCCACCGCACGTCCGTGCCCTCCATGCGCTACGCTCTCCTTCTCGCTCTTCCGCTCCTGCTCCTGTCCGCGTGCGATACCACCGGTGACGACACCAACGACGCAGGCCCCTATGTCGTTGTTGGCACCTTTGACATCGACCCGACCGGAACCTACCTCCGCACCAATCAGGACGCGGCCAACGCCCCGACCACCCTGGACCTGGATTCGCTCGGCGTGGTTGCTGGCGACTCGCTCTTTGTCCGCATCCTAGGCGAGGCCGACCTGGACCCTGCCTCGGGCGTGAACGGCCAGCCCGGCTCACGATCCTTCTCCGTCATTGGTGTGTTCTCTTCCTCGGACACCGTTCTCGATGCTGACGTACGCGAGCGGGTCCCCGGAGCCATCAACGTTCCTGGCGAGATTGAGTCCGGCCCAACGGGTGTAGGCGAACTGCCGACGGACATTCCAGAGGACGCCGTCATGAACCGCGGGCAGTTCCTGGTCCCAGCCGGAGCCACGACGCTATTCTTGTCGACCAACGACCGCTTCTTCTCGGACAACACGGCGACTGATTTCACAGTGACGCTCTCCATCAAGAAGAACGCGTAGGGGGCTCTATCGCGGGTTCCCATAACCGCATAAAGTCCCTCCTCTTCACGCCGATACACATAGGGGATTCGAGCCGTCATCCGCGGACGACTCACCCTCCCGCCCGCTCCGGCCTCGTCTGGAGCGGGCGGTTTCATTCTGGACGCCAGCTCGGCGTCTGGCACCCCGCGAGCCCGTCCACGGCGAGCTGGCTAAGGCGCCAGCCTCTGCCCTCAGAGGGAGTACTCGCGCCCTTCGTTCTGGACCTGGAGCCACTCCATGAGCGGAGCGAAGTAGTCGAGCATCGGCGCGGCCGTCAGCTCGGAACCCGTGGTCTCACGCAGCAGATCGTTCCCATCGACTGTGGCTCCTGGCGTGAGGATCCGCTTCAGGAAGCGACCAACATCCAGGCGGCCGTAGTAATTCGTGTCGCGTGGGTCCTCGTCAAGGATCTCTCGCGAGATGTGATCGTGAAGCTGGAAGAGCAGCACGTTGGACAAGGCAAAGTCGTAGTACTGCGCTGCAGCATCGTTGATGTGCGCCTTGGTGGCGGCATCGTTGTACAGACTTCCCACTTCAGCTCGTCCCGAATCAGGAGGGACGATGCCCTGGAACTCCTTGACGTATTGCCACCACCGCGCATTCCACTCCTCCGGCGCGAGGTCTTGCGAGTACAGATCCCGCTCGAACAGCGTCATCGTGCCCGACGAGAACGGAATGAACACGGCGTAGTTGAGCGCCTCGCGCAGGAGGCCCTGGATCGGGTCGGGCGCCGAGCTGGCGGACTCGGGCACCAGCCCGACCTCTTCGAGGAAGCGTGGCTGGAGCGACGCGAGCCCCATCAAATTGCCTACGGCTCCGTGGAAGGCCCGGTTGGCGCCCTCGCGCAGGAGCGGCGGAACATCCGGCCTGGAGTAGCTCAAGTAGTAGTAGATGTGCCCCAACTCGCGGTGCGTGGTCTCGTACCACACTGCGTTGGGCTCCACTGACATCAGCGAGCGTACATCCTGGTTGAGGTCCATGTGCCATGAAGTGGCCTGGGCGTTCTTCATGAACGGAGAACCTGCCGGGAGTGGGTACAGCGAGGACCGGGTGGAAAAGGTCTCTGGCAACTCGTCGAAGCCGAGAGAGACGAAGAAGCGTTCGGCCTCCTCGATCACCCACTCGGGACCCTTCTCTTCCAGCGCGGCATCGAGGTCCAGGCCCTCCACATTCACCAGCGCGCTCCAGTCCTGGCCCCACTGGTTGGGGAGCCAGTGCGCCGGGAGATACTCGGGAACAGGCTGATTGAAGCGATCCGCCAGCTCGTACCGCGCCCATGTGTGCAGCTCACGATAGAGCGGCCGCAGCTCGGCATTGATGCGCCGCATCTGCTCTACCATCTCGTCCGACGTCATCCCGTAGTCGCTCACTTGATATGCGAAGTAGTCCTCGTACCCAAGATTCTGGACGACGCCGTTGCGCAGCTCCCGAAGCCGTTCGAGCCCTGGCGTGAGCTCCGGCCCGACGTCCTTCGAGGCCTCCCAGTACGCTAAACGCTCATTCAGGTCATCGGACTCACGGAGAACCGCGTCGATCTCATTCGGGGTGATCTCTTGTCCATCGAGGGTGAACGCATATCCATACAGGGTCTCCGTCTGGGCCGCTTCTGCAGCAATGCGCTGGCGTACGAGGTCGGACGCGGTCTCCGGGTTGCCCGCCGCGGCATAGAGCACGGCATCGAGCTGGCGAACCTGAAGTGGGGTGAGATCGCTGCGCCGTGCCAGAAGGGCCTGGGCCTTTTCGATGGTATCGCTGGACCCCGTGTAGTCTGCGAGGGCCTGGTTGGCTGCCCGGACGCGCGAGGCGGTGATGGAATCGCCCTCGATGATGCGCGTGTTGGCCTCCCACTCGGCCCGGGCTGATGCGTAATAGAGGGGCACATAGCGAAGCGTGTACGCGTCGAGGAACAGCTCGGCATCCTCGCGAATGTTGGAGGCCGTCATTGTCTCGATGGCCTCCGTGGATTCCGGAATCGTCGTGATATCGAGAGTCTCGACTGCGTTGGAGCATCCGACGAGAGTCGCCAGCCCGAGCAGGCTCAGCGTGGACAGGGAGAGACGAAGCGCGCGCATACAGGCAGCGGTGAAACGTGGTGGGACACAAGATAGACGGGAGGCCAACGCGCTCTGATGGCGCGATCTTGCAAGGCGACGCCGTCTTGCCCTGCATGTCCCACGTTCCCTCCGCCGTTTCCATCGATCTGCCTGATGGCGGAGGCTATGCCCTCCGCGTCGAGGCGTTGGCCCATGCGCCGCGGCGGATGCGCGAGATTGGTCTCGCTCCAGGCCCTGTGCTCATCGTCACCGATGAAACCGTGGGTGGCCTGTACCTCGACGCGCTGATATCGGCGCTCCGCGCTGACGGCTGGGAGCCAGCGTCCAGCTCAGTTTCCCCCGGCGAAGCCAGCAAGTCCGTCGAGGAGTGGTCCCGGCTGTTGAGCTGGGCGTTGTCCACTACACCGACGCGGAAGACCCCCATGATCGCCCTTGGCGGCGGCGTCGTCGGCGACCTTGCCGGGTTCGTCGCAGCCACTCTGTTACGGGGCGTACCACTGATCCATCTGCCGACGACGATCATCTCACAGGTGGATAGCGCCATCGGAGGCAAGACCGGCATCAACCACGCGGCAGGCAAGAACCTGATCGGCGCGTTCAAACGCCCGGCCGTCGTACTGGCGGACCCGGCCACCCTGCGCACTCTCTCCAACCGCGACCTCACCAGCGGGCTGGCGGAAGCGGTCAAGCATGCGCTGATCTCGGAGGGCGAGCTGGCGGATCAGATCGCCAGCTCATGGGAGTCTCTGCTCTCGCGCGACACCGCCACACTGGCTCGAGTCGTTCGGGCCGCCGCTGCTGTGAAAGCGAAGGTGGTGATGGCCGACGAATTCGAGGGAGGCGTGCGGGCCTTCCTCAACTTCGGACACACGTTTGGTCATGCGATTGAGGTCGCCTCAGGCTACGGTACGTTCACACATGGGGAGGCGGTGGCGCTGGGTATGCGCGCGGCACTCCACTTGTCGAGCACGCTCCAGACACGCCAGCTCGAGCATGCCCTCCATCCATCCTTAGCAGCTGCCGACGCGCTGGTGGCTCGCATCCCCACCCCGCCCTTGGGTGAAATCCCGACCGACACGCTGATGGACGCCATGCAAACCGACAAGAAGCGTGGGGCCGAGGGCATCCGCTTCGTGGTCCTAGAGGCTCCTGGGCATCCCCGCCTCGCTCGAGACGTACCGGATCCCTGGGTCCGTGGAGCCTGGGAATATGCTCGCCGTGTGTCGTCTGACTGAGTTCACCTGCTCGCCACCCTACCACCCACCCTTGACACCCGACCACCGTCCGCCCCCGAAGCAAGCCCTCAGCGTGTTCGACATGCTGAAAGTGGGCGTCGGGCCGTCCAGCTCACACACGCTAGGGCCGTGGCGCGCGATCCAGCGCTGGCTTCGTGAACTGGACGACGACATCGGGTTGGCGACTGTGGAGCGCGTTGAAGTCCGTCTGTACGGCTCCCTCGCGCTGACCGGACGCGGCCACTGCACGGACCAGGCCATCATGCTGGCCCTCTTGGGATTCGACCCCGAGACGATTCCCGTTGAGCAGATCCCGGCGCTGATCGCAGACCTCTCGCTCGCCCGTCAGCTCGAGCTGGCGCCGGGTAAGAGCATCCCGTTCGCTCCTGATTCCGACATCGTGTACGTGCCCTCGGAGCGACTTCCGGGCCATGCCAACGGAATGATCTGTCGCGCCGAGACCATCAGCGATGCCACAGAAGCGACCTACTACTCCATCGGGGGCGGGTTCGTGATTCGGGAGGGCGACGGCCCGACGCGCGCCAGCTCGGTGGAGCTGCCGTACCCCGCACAGGTCCCAAAAGAGCTGCTCACGCACTGCGCGTCCACCGGGCTTCGCATCGCGGATGTTGTGCGAGCGAACGAGCGGGCATGGTCCACTCCCGAAGAGGTCCGCGACCGGTTGCTTACCATCTGGAGCGTGATGCAGGACGGCATCTTTCGAGGCTGTCACACCGATGGCGTGCTCCCGGGCGGGCTCAACGTGCAGCGCCGCGCTGCAGCCCTCTCTCGCCAGCTCCTCGACGGCCACGATGCCACCACGTCGGAGGCCTGGATCTCCGAGATCCGGAGCCTCTCGTTTTCCTTCAAGCAGGTCCTCAAGTGGGTCAGCGCCTTCGCGATGGCAGTCAACGAGGAGAATGCCAACCTGGGGCGCGTGGTGACGGCTCCTACCAACGGCGCCGCTGGCGTCATCCCAGCGGTGCTGATGTACCACCTCTGTTTTGGGGACGAGGAGCCGTCGGATCAGACCATCCTCGATTTTCTCTTGGTCGCCGGAGAGGTCGGGACGTTTTTCAAGAAGGGCGCCACCATCTCCGCGGCGATGGGAGGCTGCCAGGCCGAGATCGGCGTCTCCTCGGCGATGGCCGCCGCTGCGCTGGCCGAGGCCCTTGGCGGGACGCCTGCACAGGCATTCACGGCAGCCGAAATCGCGATGGAGCATCACCTCGGGATGACCTGTGATCCGATCGGCGGCCTGGTGCAAGTACCGTGCATCGAGCGCAACACGATGGGCGCGATCAAGGCCATCAACGCCGCCGAGCTGGCGGTTTCCAGCGATCCCGCCAGCGCAAAGGTCACGCTCGATGAGGTGATTCAGACGCTGCGAGAGACCGCAGAGAACATGAGCGACAAGTACAAGGAGACCTCGCAGGGCGGCCTGGCGGTCAACGTGTCCGTCCGTGTCCCGGAGTGCTGAGTCAAGACGGCGTCGTCAAGCCAGGTCAGCCTTCGAGCTGGAGGCTCTTCGCTAGTGTCCTCTACTGTGCCGTCCGCACCCAGGCATTTTCTACCGATGCAAAGCCAAGGTGCTCGTAGAACCCTGAAGACAGGTTGGAATCCCGGAGCACCAGCTCGGTCCCAGCGCACCGCGTGAGCACCTCGTCGATGAGGCGCTTCCCGACACCGGCGCCCTGGACGTCTGGCTCCACGGCGAGGTCGCACAGATAGCTCACCTGCTCGCCGTCGGTCAGCACCCGCGCCAGCGCGACGAGCCGGTCTGACGACCACAGCGTCAGTACGATGCTGCTGTTCTGGAACGAGCGGAGCAGGGCGTCGGGGTCATCGGTCTGGCGCAGCAGCGGCGCCCGGCGGTAGAGCGTCGCAATGCGGGCTGCGGTGAGGCCTTCAAGGTCGTCGCGGAGCGTGAGCGCGTCGGCGTCGGTCATGGGGAGACGGGTGAGAGCGAGCGACGGGAACCTACGCGTCGGCGGCGGATCCGGCGTCGTCGTTTCGCGCCCAGCTGCAGCTCGATGCGTGCAGCGCCGGGCTCTCGGGAATCTCCAGTTCCGGATCCACCCATGCGCGCAGCCGAAGCGGTCCGATGCCGACGATCACTTCGGCGATCATGCCCAGGAACTGGCGGGCAATCACGCGACCAGGAACCGAGTTGGCGCCTGAGGCTGCCTTGAGGCTGAGGTGCTCAGGCCGAATCACGAGCGCCATGCCCTCCGGCATCGGCTCCCCGGCCATCCGTTCCGCCAGCTCGCGGTCGTGAATCACGTTGGCGCCGCCGAGGAATCGGGCCGCGTAGGCCGTCGGCGGGCTGGCGTAGAGGGCTTCGGGGGCGCCGGTGCCTACAACCCTTCCGGATCGCATGAGCACGATCTGATCCGAGAGCGCGAGCGCCTCCTGCTGGTCGTGGGTGACGTAGAGACTGGTCGTGCCCAGCTCTTTCTGGAGCGTCTTGATCTCCGCACGCGTCGCCTCTCGGAGCGCGAGGTCGAGGTTGGACAGCGGCTCATCGAAGAGCAGAACGGACGGCTCGGCGGCGATGGCCCGCGCCAGCGCGACGCGCTGCTGCTGTCCGCCGGAGAGAGCCGAGACCGGCCGGTCGTCGAGGCCAGAGAGATCCACACGGGCGAGCGCACGAGACGCGCGCTGGCGGGAATCGGACCGCGAGACGCCACGCACCCGAAGCCCGTAGGCGACGTTCTCCCCCACGGTCATCGTGGGAAACAGGGCGTAGCTCTGGAACACCATCGCCGTGGGACGCGCCTGCGGCGACAGCCTCGTCACGTCGCGCCCACCGATCGAGATCGTCCCGGAATCGGGCGCCTCAAAGCCTCCTACAAGGCGGAGCAGTGTGGTCTTGCCACACCCCGACGGGCCGAGCAATGACACCAGCTCGCCATCGGCCACATCCACCGAAACTGAATCCACAGCGGCCACATCGCCGAACCGCTTCACCGCGTCGCGGATCTCAATCCCGGCAGGTCGGCGCGGTGAGTCCATGGGGGCGGAACAGCGCAGAGACGCTCCGTGGAGCGCCTCTGCAAGGATGGTATTTCGAGCTGGCGATCAGCCGTTCAGTGCGGTCGTCACCTTGTCGGCGGCCTCCTGCAAACGGATGGCGCTTTCGATGGGAAGGCCGCTGTTCTCGAGGATCTCCATGCCTTCCTCGGCATTGGTCCCCTGAAGACGCACGATCAGCGGGACCGTCAGCTCGATGTTGTTGGCGGCCTCCACGATGCCGTTGGCGACACGGTCGCAGCGGACGATGCCGCCGAACACGTTGACTAGCAGCGCCTCCACGTTCGGGTCCGAGAGGATGATGCGGAAGCCCTGCTCTACGGTCTCCGCTGAGGCGGTGCCGCCCACATCGAGGAAGTTGGCCGGTTCGCCGCCCGCCAGCTTGATGAGGTCCATGGTCGCCATCGCCAGCCCGGCGCCGTTGACCATGCAGCCCACGTTGCCATCGAGCTTGATGTAGTTGAGGTTGTGCTTCCCGGCCTCCACTTCGAGCGGATCTTCTTCCGCCTCGTCGCGCATGGCCGCGAGAGCCTTGTGGCGAAAGAGCGCGTTGTCATCCAGGTTGATCTTGGCATCGAGCGCGACCACGCGGCCGTCCTCCGTTTTCACCAACGGATTGATCTCCGCGATGGTGGCGTCCGAGGAGCGGTAAGCCGTGTACAGCGCCGAGACAAACTTGACGGCCTCTTTGAAGGCCTGGCCCTCGAACCCAAGGCGAAACGCGATCTCACGGGCCTGATAGGAGCGCAGCCCTGTGGCTGGATCCACATGGACTTTTACGATTTTCTCGGGCGTCGCCTCTGCGACCTCCTCGATCTCAACGCCGCCCTCCGTGGAGGCCATGATGACGTCCATGCCAAGCGCGCGGTCGAGCGTGACGCCGACGTAGTACTCGTGTGCGATGTCTTCGGCAGCGGTCACAAGAACCTTCTTGACGATCTGGCCGTCGGGGCCAGTCTGAGGCGTCACGAGGGTCATGCCGAGAATCTTCTCCGCGGCTGGCTGCACGTCATCGATGGACGGGCAGAACTTGACGCCACCGCCCTTACCGCGGCCTCCAGCGTGGATCTGCGCCTTCACCACGAACTGGGGCACGCCGTCAGCGGCCATCGTCTGGGCGGCCTGCACAGCCTCCTCCACGGTGTCAGCAACGATGCCGCGCTGGACGGCAACGCCATACTGGTCGAGGATCTCTTTAGCCTGGTACTCGTGGACTTTCATGCGGTCGGGAGAGCGGTGTCAGTGAGGAAAGGAAAGCTACAACGCGGGTGCGCGCGAGGTCCGGCACCTGGGCGAAGAGAGCGCGGAGAGCGCGGAGAGCGCGGAGAGCGCGGAGAGCGCGGAGAGCGCGGAGAGCGCGGAGAGCG
>JBCBZH010000399.1:0-2267 GCA_039815415.1 Bacteroidota bacterium | reverse complement strand
CTCGATACGAATGTCTACGGGCTTTCCTTCGAAGCCGAAATGACCATTCGGGTGGAGGAGAGGAATGCCAAATACTTCTGACACAGAGAGGTCATGGAGGTATAAGGCGGCAAACGCTCTTGACTTGCCCTGTCGGAGCCACCGAACTGGCATCGGGTCTGGTAGAGCCCTTAGGTCTCCAGAGAGCACGACGCCACCGCTCATGTGCAACTCGCCCAATCCAATCGTTTCTAGCTTGAATCCAAGAAGAGAAGGGGCACAACCGTAGAGCCCAGTCACAGTTCTGGGATCGTGCAACAGATCCGTCCAAGCCATCAGAGCTACTCGCTCGAGCTGGTGAGTCCCGGCGAGCGGTTCAGGTACTCGTCGTACAGTTCCGTGTGGCGGGTCACCATCGGAATGCGGCGGCCCCCGATGTACAGGTCTGTGATCTGCGTCGCAGGCTCGAAGGGGTCCCCGGAGGCGACGAACAGGTTCGCCAGCTTGCCGACCTCAATGCTCCCCAGGTCATCCGCCAGCCCGAACATCTGAGCTGGAGTAATGGTGATGGCTTCGAGGGCGTTCTGCCGGGTAAAGCCGAAGTCCTGCCCGTGGGCAACGGCGAAGCCTGCCTGGAACGGCAAGTTTCGGACGTTCTCCGTCTCCGAAGTTCGGAGCGCGATCTGAACCCCATCTCGCGCCATCAGCGCTGTGTTGGTGTAAGGCCGGTCGTAGCGGTCCGACCGGCGGGTTGGGAGAGCGGTGACAGGACCCGTGATAACGGGCAGGCCTGCCGACGCAATCTCGTCAGCCACGCGCCAGCCTTCGGCAACGCCCGTCAGGATAGCTCTCACGTTCTTGCCATCAAGCCAGGCGATGGCCTTCTGGATGTCGGCCGCACCGTTGACCTCCATGAGCAAAGGCATCTCTCCGCGTATCACGGGTAGGAGAGCTGCCGCCTCGGGCTGATAGGGGAGAAGGTCCGTCGAACTCTGTGCCGTTCGTGCGGAGTCGATGCGCGCGTACAGCACGGCCTCTTCCCAGATGGCATCCAGCTTTGCCATGGCTGCGTTCTCGGCGCTCTCGATGGCCTCCTTCGAGCGACGGTCAAAGCTTCCGCGCCGTCCGCCCCGAGGGAACTCCACCACGATGCCGAAGAATCCCGTTGCCATCTGTTCTGGCGTGTAGCCGTGGAGGTGGATCAGCGTTGCCGTTCCCGGCATGAGGCCCCCCGCCGGGACGGACATCGCATTGGTCACCCCTGACACCCGCGTGACGGGAATGGACGCGGAGGCTGGGTTGACAGCGGTGAGAGCTCGCATCTGCGGGTGGATGTCCCCCACCTCGTCCACGTCCTGTGTCTCCGGGACCGACCCGATTTCCACCAGCCCGAGGCGCGTCCCGCCGTCGATGAAGCCGGGATAGACGGTACCGCCGTCACAGGAGATAGCGGTTGCGCCTGCCGGGGCCGTCACCGTCGCGCCAACACCGGCAATCCGGCCGTCCGACCCGATAGCGACAGAACCGTTCTCGATCACCCCGTTGGTGATGGTCTCAATGCGGCAGTCTGTGAGGACGAAGGGGCCATTCTCCGCTTGGTACTGCGCGCCCTGAGCCGTCGCCATCGGGCTGGCGAAGAGAAGGGCTGTGAGGGCTGCAAGGGCGCGTCGGGGCATCGGGACTAAGCGTTCAGACATAGAAAACACCGCAAACAGCATCAGTGGTGGTGATTGGCATGGGTGCCAGAGCCGTGCAGGTCGGCGTGATCCCCGCTGGCCTGGAGGAGCACTTCTTGGACCTCAGTCTCAGGGCTGACAAACACGCGCTGGTCATCGCCATCGCGCTGGCGGTCAAACCGGAGGATGCCATCGACAAACGTCATCTGCGCGACCGTGTAGATGGAGAGGGGATGCTCGGAGAACAAGGCCAGGTCTGCGTCCTTGCCGACCTCGATGGACCCCACACGGTCCTGGATGCCGAGCTGCCAGGCGGGATTGATGGTGACGAGCGCGAGGGCCTCGTCGTCCGTGAGCTGGCCGTAGCGCTGCGCCTTGGCCGCCTCGTGGTTGAGGTGCCGAATCATGCCCGCATCGTCCGAGTTGATCGACGTGCGGACACCGTTTCGAACGAGAATGGCCGCGTTGTAGGCCGTCGAGTAGGTGACTTCCACCTTGTAGGCCCACCAATCCGAAAAAATGCTGGCTCCCGCCCCGAAGGCCGCCAGCTCGGGGGCCACCTTGAAGGCCTCGTTGGCATGCTGGAACGTCAGGTGCTCGATGCCGAAGTCT
>JBCBZH010000191.1:0-8599 GCA_039815415.1 Bacteroidota bacterium | reverse complement strand
TTCGCATCTTCGTCTGGCAATGCGAAGGCCAGAATGATGTAGAGCAATAGGGCCGCGCCCTGGCTCGCCATCATGCCAATGACGAAGGCGATGCGGACGATGGTCGGGTCGAGGCCGAAGTAGTCGGCCACACCTGCAGCCACGCCGCTGATCTTGCGCTCCGAGCGCTTCTTGGTCAGGCGACGCCCTCGGCGCTCTGCGCGGGACCGCCGGGTCCGGCTAGACCGCCGCTTCTCGGCTTTGCGGCGGGCTTCCTTGCCGACGCCACGAACCGCACGCTCGGCCTGATCGAAGGCCTTCGATGCCCGGCGACCGGCCTCGTCCTTGACCCGCTTCTGGCGCGCCTGGCGGCCCATCGTCTTGCGGGCCTGTGCGCGGCGTCGGGCGGCACGGCGGCGGGCCTTACGCTGGCGTCGGGCAGCGGGGCTCCACGAGAGCACGCCGAACCCGGATAGCATGATGAGGATGGCCGCAAAGATGGGCAGCACCTGCACAAGTGCCGCAATTGCACCCGTACCCAACGAGAGGAAACCGCCGAGCTGCATGGCGTAGAGTGCGCCGAGGCCGATCAGTCCGATGCCAGAGGCCGTCTGCAGATTCCAGAATCCAGCTTTGGCTTCAGCTTCTTCCTCGATCTCCTGCGTGGCCATGAAGGCCTCAATGTCATCCTCGGTGACGAATGAAAACTCGTCGTCGAGCAGGGTCTCGTCGGAGGAGGCGGAGCGGCGGCGGGAACGGGTGGACATGGCAGGAGGAGCGGACTCGGAAACTACGGCCCAGAGACGACGGGGTTGCGAGGGACGCGGACGGCCTCTCGCTCGGTCACGAGCACGTCCAGAGCCGCGTCGTGGGGCTCTGATGGAACATGATCTGTCAAGCACGACGCGTAGACCACGCCGACACGGGCGGCCGTCGTGGTGGGGAGGAAGGCATCATAGAAGCCACCACCATGTCCAATGCGGGCTCCGTTTCGTCCGGCACCGAAGGCTGGGACGATCACCAGATCCAGGTCGTCCGGCGCGATCTCCGGAGCCGTTTCGGGAGGCTCCATCAGTCCCCACCGTCCGGTCACCCACTTCTGACCAGGCTCGAGCTGGCGGAACGTGAGTGCAGGAGGATCGGTGGACGTCACCACGGGAAAGGCTGCGATGCGTCCCGAGGTCGCCAGCGCGTCGAGGAGCGGGCGCGTGTCCACCTCACCTCGAACGAGAATCGGCCAGTAGAGCGCCACCGTTCGTGCGGCGTCCCACTCGGGCAAGGTCTGGATGCGTATGGCAATGGCCTCGGAAGCTGCCTGTCGAGCCTCCGGTGTCAGCTCGAGGCGTGTGGTGCGGAACCGCTCTCGCCACTGCGCTTTCTCCGCTCTCACCTGCCTCCTGTTGGATTCCATCATGTCTGATTCGCCCAACCGGCTCGACGCCTTCGACGCCTACCGCTCGCGCATGAATGCCCGCATTCTCGACGAGGGGACGCACCTGGGCATCAAACGGTTCTTCAACCTCGATACCGCCGCCTACCGCGACGGCGCCCTCGATGCCAAAACCAAAGAACTCCTCGGGCTGGTGGCGAGCATGGTGCTGCGTTGCAACGACTGCATCGACTACCACCTCGAGCAGTGCACCGAGGCGGGCTGGACCGAGGCCGAACTGGAGGACGCCATGAACGTCGCGCTGGTGGTGGGTGGCAGCATTGTGATTCCGCACCTGCGCCACGCCGTGGAGACAGTGGATCTGATTCGGATGAGGAATGAGGAATGAGGGATGGCAGCCGTCAGCTCGAATAAGCTCCCTTTCCGCTCTGTTGGGGTCGATTTGTTCGCGTTGGTCTTGCTTCGAGCTGGCGATTTGGGCCCCGTCTCACCCAATCGGGTCGTCTAGATCCAGGTAGGCGACGAGTGCGGGGAACAGAGGCAGCAGGTAGCGCTGGCTGGTGACCAGGTAGGGCATGCCGCCACCACCCGTCCCGCCATCGTCCGACACGTGGCGGCGGACCATATGGCGGTGAACGCTCAGAAAGGCATCGGCCTGAGGGGCATGAAGGGCGGTGTCCAGAGCAGCAATGCGAGAGAGGACGTGCAACAGGGCGCTTCTGGGAGCGCGGGCGTGCAAGAAGTACGCGCCAGCTCGCGCGTCAGTCATCGTGTCGCGGCGGGCATTCTCGGCGTCGGTAGCAGCCGTCAGGTCGGAGGCGAACGTGTCCACAGCCGCCTCTGCGTCGATGTCGGCAGCCCGGACGTGGAGGCCGAGGGTGGAGCGGAACCGATCCACCGTCCGAGCGACATCATCCGTATGGATGCGCCGCACGGAGGGGGGGCGTGGGGCATTGGTGCCGAGTTGGGGAAGCCGGGCCAGCAGCGCATGGGCGATGGCATCGAGGCGGGCCGCGAAGGCGGCCGGGTGGTCTGGCGGGGGGGAGGCCACGTCGGAGTCTTCGCGGAGGACCAGCGGATCCGCCAGCGCGATGTGACCACACGGCGACCCGGTGTAGTGCTGTCCGAACACGTCGCCGGGGAAGACGCGGACGCCCAACAGCGGTCCCTTGCCTAGTGCGCGCTGAATCAGCCGGAGCTGCGCAGACTGGAAACCACTCGACGGCGCGAGGTGCCCCCGGAACAGTCCGAACTCGAGCGTCGAGAAGAGGATGTCGCGCTCATCGTTGCGGCCCAGGAGTGCGAGGATGGGGGGCAGTACCGACCGAGCGGTGTGACGCAGCCGGTTGGATGCCGTGATGGCCGGGCGCCAGAATGCTGCGGCTTCTGAGTCGGCATCATCCACCTCGCCTTCGGCCAACGCCAGGGCGTGGAGGGCATCATCATCCAGGCGAAGCAGCCCCTCAAGCGTGCGGGCCACGACGGTCAGGTCGAACACCATCTGCTTGAAAGCCACCTCGCAGAGCTGGTGGACAACGAGAAAGATGCGCTCATCGGGCACGCGCGATGCCGGGTTCTGGGAGCCAAGCAGCGCGTCCAGCCCGAGGTAGTCGGTGTAGTCGAGCGCGAGGCGCCCGGCTGCATCCGGTGCGTTGATGAGTGGGACCCCGTCAGCGTCGAGTTGGCGGTTGTCGGTGGCGCGGTTGGCAGGGTCCAGGGCGATGTCCCACCAGTCGGAAGGCATGGGCAGAGCGGAGAGGTGCCCTAGAGTACGGTCTGGGACCGCCAGTGGCACCTCACAGCCCGAGGCGCAGCCGCAGCCCGACGACCGTAAGTGGCAGGTCTCGGCTCGTGATGCCGCCAAGCGGGAGGCGGGTGTAGGCATCCACCGAGAGCGGCGTGCGGCCCCCGTCGAGTGTGTACCCGATGGACACATTGGCCTGGCGACCCAGGTCGAGGCGGCTCAGAGGCCCCGACGTTTCCGTGCCACTGTAGGCTGTCGTTGTGATCTGCACGCCTTCCCCAGAGGACGTGACATCCTGGTCGAGGGCAAAGCGGGTTCCTTCGTCCTCAAACTGTTGCGAGAGGTACAGAGAGGTCGTCAGCCCGGCGCCTGCTCGGATGCGCCCCGATCCTGCGCGGGCCACGTCTACGATGATGTCCAGCGGGACCTCGAGAGCCAGGGTAGAGAGCGTCGTCTGGCTGGGAATCTCCACCGGCTGCGAAGGATCCGACTCGAGCGAGGTCAAGGCTTCTGCCGCAGAGGCATCGGGGTCGGTCGCCAGGCGCGTGTAGGCGGCCTGCGCGCCCGTGGAGATCGCCAGCCCGTTGCCAACGCGCCACTCGCGGGAGAGGCCTGCCGTCAGCCCAGCGCCCTCGGCGAGTTGGCGCCCCGAGAAGGCGGCATTGGTCGCCAGCACGAGGTCCACGCCCAGTCGCGACGGGGCGGGAGTCGACTCGCGCGCCACCATCTCGTCGCGTTCGTCAGGCCCTTGCACGCGGGTGACGGCATCTGCAACCGCACGGCTTGCTCCCGCAGCGTCTGCTGTCAGAATGGGTGAGCCCGAAGCGGGAGCCAGTGGCGAGGCAGATTCCGCCAGCTCGGCGTACGCTGGGGGCGCCTCGGCGGCCGGGAGAGGCTCGGGCGCGGGCCTTTGGACTGTCTGCGATGGCGGCGAAGGCGCTCCCGCAGAGGCCTCAGCCTCAAGATTCAACGGTGGCGCGAGCGCTCGGGAGCGTGCCGGGGACGCCCTGCGGGGAGCGGCTCCGGAAGGCGCCTGGGCAAGGAGGACTCTGGTTTCTGTCGGCGCGGTGGCGGATGGGGCGGACGGCTGAGGTGAAGCCTGTGCAGGCCCACCGGCATCATGCTCTGTCATTGTGCCCTCGCGAGCTGGCGATGCGAGGGGCGCCGGGCGGACAGGAGTGCTTGGCGCGGCGTCGGCATGGACGACGGCTGTCTCTGTGACCGGATCTTCGGATTGGACCTGCCAGACCCAGGTGCCGACTCCGCCCACCAGAACGAGTGTCGCCAGTGCGACGACGGCGCGGGACCGGCGTGCCCACACGCCCGCGACGGGGGCACGGTCACGAGCTGCGATCCGGTCCTGTTCGAGAGCCGTTTGTACACGCTCCCAGGTGGGCTCATCCACGGGCTCGGCGTAGGCGTCGAACACCTCGCGTGCGCGGTCTGCGAATCGGTCGTCGAACGGATTCATGACGATACCGGATTGTGCTCGTGGTAGAGATCGCGAAGCCGCGATTTGGCGCGTGTCAGGTGCGAGCGGGACGTGCCTGCTGCGATGCCAAGCATGGCTGCGATCTCGTCGTGGGAGTAGCCCTCGATTTCGTAGAGGTTGAAGACGGCGCGGTGGTCATCTGGCAGGACGCGGAGCAGTCGGAGGATGTCGGCAGCCTCGAGGGCGTCCATTGGGGTGCCCTCGGCGGTGGACTCGGGCGGCTCGGCCTCGGGCTCGATGGTGGCGTGGTACCGGCGCGTCGAGCGGTGGCGGTCCACGGCGAGCCGGACGAGAATCGTGCGGAACCAAGGCTTGAACGACCGGTCGGCGTCGAAGCGGTCGAGCTGTCGAAAGGCGCGCAGGAAGGCGTCGTGCGCCAGCTCGAGGGCGTCGTCGCGGGAGGGCGTGTAGCGGAGAGCGACCGACATGGCAAACGACCAAAAGCGGCGATACAGAGCCTCCTGGCTCGGGGCGTGCCCGCGCCTGCAGCCGTCGATCAACTCGGACTCGGTCCGGTCAGGAGCGGTAGGCACGCGCAATCGCCATGAGAGAAAGGAAGGGGCCGCTCCGAAAAGCTGCCAAGCCATCGGCCCCGGCCCCGGTGAAGCGGGCCGCTAGCGCGGATCCGTCACCTGTCCGATGAACAGAAGCGTATTGGTAGTGCGCTCCCGAATGGCGAACACGAAGGGCCGGTCGGCCACAAAGATCGGGTGGGAGGGGACAGATGTGGTCTCGATGCCGATGGTGGTCACGGCAGCGGCTTCCGTACCCTCCTCATTGACCTCTACGAACGTGTTCTGCTTCACGAAGCTGACGACCAGACTGGGCGCGATGCGTGTCAGGTCTGCTCGGCTTCCACTAAACGCATCCACCATGCCGAGTGCCTGGAGAGGGGCGTTCAGGAACTCGTCGTTCTCAAACGTAAAGCGGGGCAAGGAGACGATGACCGTACGCCACGTGTCGTCGGTACCGAGATCCTCGGTGAGATCGGTCCAGCCACCGGTCGCCAGCTCGTCCACGAAGTCGCCCAGCGGTGCATCGGGCACGGCGACGATCATCGAGAAGTTGCGGCGCCCGTACGGCAGCTCGACGGCGGTGTAGCCGTCGCCCGCGAGGTAGCGCGCGTCAATGTCGCCATTCATGGTCGGGACTTGGATGGGGCTTCCATCGGAGAGGGTGAACGTCCGGTCTGTAGTCGCGGCCTCGTCGAACTGGGTCGTCCAGTCGCCTTTGAAGTAGAGGGCATTCATGAGGAGCATCACGAGGTCGGGACTCAGCTCCGCCAGCACCTCTGGGATCTTGCCGTTCGTGTTGTCGCTCGCCCAGCCGTTGACCTCAGCGAGCGCTGCGGTCTGGTCAGTGAAGTCCAGTCCGTCGATGCGCGCGTGAAAGGACTCGCGCATGGCATCCAGGAAGGTGGACTGGATGCTAGGGCCAAACGTGTCGCGGTAGAAGACCGCGTTCGCCAGCGCGAGCTGCACCTGCGGGTCGGCCTCGAGAAGCTGTTCGCGGAGGCTCTGATAGCCTGCGTTGATGGCGTCGAGGTCCTGGCTTGCGTCGTAGCCGAGCATGTCGCGGATCTGGGTGTAGGTATCGCCGTCAGAGCCGTTCAAGAGCATCGTCAGCGCGACGCTGGCACTGAGCGGCGAGAGCATCAGGTTCTCGTCGCGGTCGGCAGCGGTGAGATCGAAGAGGCGAACACCGAAGTCGTTGCTCTTCGCGACGGCGGCTTCCGTGACAGGCGAGAGCGTGATGGTGGCCGGGTCGGTCGGGGTGTCCTGGCCGACAGCGTCGCAGCCTGCGAGGGCGGCGAGACCGAGGAACATGAGAACGGCAATGCGCATGGTCGAACGGGTAGAGTCGAGCTGGCGAAGAGGGGAGATACCTGTCGATACGGACCCTATTGCGGAAGTGCTGCAAGGACGGAGTGGGCAGCTCCCTACGGCCCATGATCGGGTACCGGTTGGCATGGGGCTTCGCCAGGTTCCCCGCACGATGACGATCCAGGAGCCCCGTCGCAGGAGTCGATTTCTTCATACAAGAACACATACTGGCTGGCAGGCAGGAACGCCTCCCCCTCCCTTGGGTGTCCCCTCGAGCTGGCGAGAGGCCGTGCCACTCCTCATTCCGCATTCACCAATCCGCGGTCGGCAATCCGATACCTTTGGCGTCGCCTCGTACCGGACCCCGGTCGAGGGTCCGGCCGCGACCGGAGGCGCTTCGGTGTGGAGACCGGAGCCCCCTGCGGCTCTGCCCTCGCCCTCGCGGCCTGCTGATCGCCAGCTCGTTCGTGACCACCCCGTCCCTCACCCGGCACTTTCCGAATGTTCGAAACGCTATCCGACAAGCTCGACGCCGCCCTCAAAAACGTTAAGGGCGAAGGCAAGATCAACGAGCTGAACATCGCCGAGACCATGCGCGAGGTCCGGCGGGCGCTCCTGGACGCCGACGTCAACTACGACGTCGCCCGGAGCTTCACCAGCCGCGTCAAGGAGCAGGCGCTGGACGACAAGGTGCTCCAGGCCGTCAACCCCGGCCAGCAGTTCGTCAAGGCCGTCTACGACGAGCTGGTATATGCCCTTGGAGACGTCCATGTGGATCTCAACAAGGCCAAGAAGCCGCCGACAGTCATCCTGATCGCCGGGCTGCAGGGCTCGGGCAAGACGACGTTCACGGGCAAGCTGGCGCTCCACCTCAAGGGCAAGGGCCGCAGCCCACTCCTTGCTGCCGCCGACGTGTACCGTCCGGCGGCGGTCGACCAGCTCGAGACGCTCGCTCAGCAGGTCGGCGTCCCGGTCTTTGCCCGCCGGGGCGAGGATGGCGTGCCGCTTCAGGATGCCGTGGCCGTCGCGCGCGAAGCCGTACAAGAGGCGCGGCGCACCGGCCGCGACACGCTCATCATCGACACCGCCGGCCGCCTTCACGTGGACGAGGCGATGATGAAAGAGGTCGTCGCCATCAAGGATGCCGTCGAGCCCGACGAGATCCTGTTCGTGGTCGACTCGATGACCGGCCAGGATGCCGTCAATACGGCCAAGGAGTTCAACGATCGCCTGGACGTGGACGGCATCGTGCTGACGAAGCTCGATGGCGATACGCGCGGTGGGGCGGCTCTCTCCATCCGAGGCGTAGTCGAGAAGCCGATCAAGTTTGCCTCCACCGGAGAGAAGCTCGACGCCCTATCGGAGTTCTACCCAGACCGGATGGCCCAGCGCATCCTCGGGATGGGCGATGTGGTCTCATTCGTGGAGAAGGCCCAGGAGCAGTTCGACGCTGAGGAGGCCGAGAAGCTTCAGCGCAAGTTCCGCTCGCAGGACTTCGACCTCCAGGACTTCTACGACCAGCTTCAGAAGATCAAGAACATGGGGTCTTTGAAGGACCTCCTGGGCATGATCCCTGGCGTTGGGAAGGCCGTCAAGAACATGGATGTGGACGACGATGCCTTCCGCCACATCGAGGCCCTCATTCAATCCATGACGCCGTTCGAGCGTGCCAACCCGGATCGTATAAACGGCTCCCGTCGCCGCCGCATCGCCAAGGGCGCGGGCATGGAAGTGCAAGACGTCAACGGGCTGCTGAAGCAGTTCCGCGAGATGAAGAAGCTCATGAAGACGATGGCGAAGCTCCAAGGCAAGGGCCGCACCGTCGATCCCACACAATTGCTCGGTCGGTAAACCGACCCTTTCAGGGTTCGGAGTTCATCCCCGGATGCTCCTGCTCTGAACCCCGACTCACCCAACCCCGAACGTTCTCATGTCCGTCAAACTCCGTTTCCGCCGGATGGGCCGCCGCAAGCAGCCCGTTTTTGCCCTCGTCGCCGCTGACTCCCGCGCTCCGCGCGACGGTCGTTTCATCGAAGACCTCGGTCGCTACGAACCGATCCTTGAGCCGGCTCAGGTGAAGTTCAACGAGGAGCGCATCGTGTACTGGCTCGGCCAGGGCGCCCAGCCGTCCAACACCGTTCGCAACCTGCTCCAGAAAGAGGGCATTTTGC
>JBCBZH010000377.1:0-2935 GCA_039815415.1 Bacteroidota bacterium | reverse complement strand
GCGCTCGGCTTCGACGGCGAATCGGCCTCCGGCTACGCAGCCGACAGCGCGGGCGAGCTTCGAACGGACCCCTATACGGTCGTCCATGTGCGGGTGGCCGTCCCGGGTGTTCCTGTTGGATCCGCCGCGTTCACGCCCTTCGTCTCGCTCCGCAATGTGGGCGACGCGCGCTATGCCGGGTCGGTGGTCGTCAATCCCTTCGGGGGCCGCTACGTGGAGCCTGCGCCGGGGCGGCATATCATCGCCGGACTGGCGGCAACGTTTTGAGGATCGCCAGCTCGACGTGCTGCACCAGACGAGCCTGGTCGTGGCCTTCGGTGGCGTGAAGCGACGAGCTGGCGTCCGGCGAAGCCGAGCGCCAGCTATGCACGAGGCCGGGAGCCCTCGTGAGTAATTAACGAGAGCGCCTTCATAGGCAGGAGCCATGCGCACGTCACAGGGGTTCACCACCCATGCCCTGTCGCTGCGCATGGCCCCAGTCGCCGTCTGCTATGTCTTCTTCTACCGCTCTCCTCTCGCACTCCTACGCAGACGTCCTACCCGATATGGGCGTAGCGTGGCAGGCGAGGCCTGCGTCAGACCCGGGCCTGGTTGTCGTCAACGAATCGCTCGCAGAGGAGGTCGGCCTCGACACCGAGTGGATGAAGAGCGAGCCAGGGCTCGGGATGCTCGTCGGCACGGTTCCGCCCGAGGGGGCAATGCCTGTCGCAATGGCCTACGCGGGGCACCAGTTCGGAGGCTACTCGCCCTTGCTCGGCGACGGCCGGGCGTTGCTAATGGGCGAGCTGACGACTGCAGACGGAGCGCTGATCGATGTTCACCTGAAGGGCTCTGGTCGGACCCCGTTCGCACGTGGCGGGGACGGACGTGCAACGCTTCCCGCAATGCTGCGCGAGTACCTGATCGCGGAAGCCATGCACGCGCTTGGCATCCCGACCACCCGGTCGCTGGCGGTCGTCACCACCGGAGAAGACATCGTTCGTGACGTCCCTGTCCCGGGCGCCGTGCTGACGCGGCTCGCCGCAAGCCACCTGCGTGTCGGCTCGCTTCAGTTTGCGGCCTCGAGGCGGGAGGACCCGGACCTCGTGCAGCGTGTCGCCGACTATGCCATCGCGCGCCATTATCCGTCGCTCGCCGACCGCGACGACCGCTACCTCGCCTTCCTGAACGCTGTCGTGGACGCCCAGGCGTCGCTCGTCGCCCAGTGGATGCTGGTGGGCTTCATCCATGGCGTGATGAACACCGACAACATGCTGGTGTCCGGCGAAACCATCGATTACGGGCCGTGCGCCTTTCTGGACCGATTCAATCCAGCTACCGTTTACAGCTCGATCGACCTGGACGGGCGATATGCGTATGGCAACCAACCCGCCATGGCCCAATGGAACTTGGTCCGGCTGGCGGAGACCCTGCTGGGGCTGATCGATGACGACCTGGAAGCGGCCGTTGAGGCGGTGACCGAGGGACTGCACGCCTTCCCCGACCGATATCGGCTGTACTGGGAAGACGGCATGCAGGCGAAGCTCGGGCTCCGCGACCGCGACTCTTCGGATGCAGAACGCTTCGACGCGCTGTTGAGCATGATGCAGGCAGCAAAGGCTGACTATACATCGACCTTTCGGTCCCTTTCCGACGCGCTACGCGGCGACGAGTCTTCGCTTCGCGCCCAAATCCACCATGCTCATATCGAGGGCTGGATCTCTGCATGGAAGCAGCGCCTCGTCGATGAGGGGGCAGATCTCTGGGAGGTAGCCGAGACGATCGACCGAGTCAACCCGATCTACATCCCCCGAAATCATCTCGTGGAGGAGGCCCTCGATGCAGCGGGCCGAGGCAACCTCGCACCATTCCAGACACTGCTGGACGTGGTCACGCACCCATTCGAGGAGCGGGAAGAGCATGACAGATACGCGGCTCCAGCCAGCGAGGCATTCACTGCGCGCTACAAGACGTTTTGCGGAACGTGACCTCGAGTCCGCACGCCGACGACGCAGACTCGACTATTCGCCAGCTCGATGGGCTACGCGGGGTAGCGGATTCGGCGTCCTTGGTGATACGAGCCCCGCACGAGTTGGCATTGGCGGCCCCGGACGGTTGCCACGTTGTGTGAAAGCCTCGGTCGGCCCAAACGGGGGCACGGGAAACAGCCGTCTGTCCCGTAGATTGCGAGGCGAGCGTCCATTTTTCTGCCTGCCGATGCCCGCCAACCGCCCCACGCCCGGAGTCTCCTCCTCCGATGTCAAGTACATCTTCGTGACCGGGGGCGTGACCTCGTCGCTGGGCAAGGGCATCGTGTCCGCCAGCCTAGGACGGCTGCTGGAGGCACGTGGGCTGCGGGTCACCATCCAGAAGTTCGATCCGTACCTGAACGTGGACGCGGGGACCATGAACCCGTTCGAGCACGGTGAGGTCTACGTCACCGACGACGGCGCCGAGACCGACCTCGACCTGGGCCACTACGAGCGCTACCTGGGCGTCCCGATGGCACAGGCCAACAACGTCACCACCGGGCGCGTCTACTCGGGCGTGATCGCGAAAGAACGAGCTGGCGCCTACCTCGGCAAGACCGTCCAGATCGTGCCCCACGTGATCGACGAGATCAAAGGTTGGATGCGCCGCCTCGCGGAGACAGGTGACTACGATGTCATCATCACCGAGGTAGGCGGCACGGCGGGCGACATCGAGAGCCTGCCCTACCTGGAGGCCATCCGACAGCTCTCCCTCGAGGAGGGCCGTCAGAACACCGCGCTCGTCCACCTGACACTCGTCCCGTACCTGGCCGCCGCCGGTGAGCTGAAGACCAAGCCGTCTTAAGGTATATTGTGCATTGTGTCAAGGTGCAAGTGAGAAGAAAGAGTCATGTATGAAAGTGGGTTGGTTGCTTCGGAGGAAGAGCCCAAAGCCGATAGTCTCATGATTCATCAGCCAACATTTT
>JBCBZH010000349.1:0-3675 GCA_039815415.1 Bacteroidota bacterium | reverse complement strand
TCGGTGGCGTGCAGACGACGCTGAAGTCGCGTCCATTTCTCTACCTCTGCGCCGCGACGTTCCTCGTCTTCAACGGGTTCATCCTCATCGCAGCATTTCAGTCCTACGTCGTCATCTACTACATCTTTGGTGGCAACGAGGCGTTAGGCGCAGAGTTCGTGTTCTATGCAGGTGCAGCGGGGGCCATTGCTGGCTTCGGTATCGTCCTGTTGTCTGCGTGGCTGGGTACCCAAATTGGGAAGCGAAGGGCATTGATGGTCTGCATCGTGGTGTCGGTGGTGGGCTACCTCATGAAGTGGTTCGCCTACGACCCCGCGAATCCGTGGCTCGTGCTCCTCCCGGCGCCATTCATGGCGTTCGGGTTTGCAAGTCTGTTCACACTTGTCCCTGCCATGGTTGCAGACGTGGTGGATCTCGACGAACTGAACACCCACGAGCGCCGAGAAGGGACGTATGGCTCGATCTACTGGTGGATCGTCAAGCTCGGTCTTGCGGGAGCGCTTGCCGCCGGTGGTGTGCTCCTCAATGTGACGGGCTTTGACGTGGAACTGGGGGGAGCGCAGACAGAGAGAACGCTGTTCCTCCTCCGGGTTTTTGACGTGGCGATTCCCGCCTTGACCTCCGCTGTCGCGATCTGGGCTATCTGGCGATACCCTATCACGGAGGCTCGCGCGCTGGCCATTCGCAAGGAGTTAGAGGCGCGCCGAGGTCCTGTCGGACTGGCTGAGTGAGCATGAAAACCGCCCGAGACGCCGATGCCGTGGCCTCTGGCGCTAGGCCCTCACCTCAACCGCGGCCGCCAGAGGCGCGCGCGAGTCCCCGCCGATTCCCACCTCGAAACGGCCGGGTTCGGTGACCCACTCCATGGACCGGTTTACCATCGCGAGGTCGTCGGTGTGGAGCGTGAACACGACCTCTTTCGTCTCGCCGCTGGCGAGACGGATACGCTGGAATCCCCGGAGTTGTCGGACCGGCTGGGTCACGCTCGCAACAGGGTCGCGGACGTAGAGCTGTGCCACCTCGTCCGCTTCGCAACCGCCTACGTTGGTAAGGTCTACCTCAACAGTGAGCGTCTCGCCCATCGCCAGCTCGGAGGCGCTCACCCTCAAGTTGGCGTACTCGAAGGCGGAGTAGGACAAGCCGAAGCCAAACGGGAAGAGCGGCTGATCGCCGACGTCGAGGTAGAACGAGGTGTTGCCAATGGAGGTCTGCGCCGCCCGTACGGGAATGTCTTCCATCGAGACAACCGTGTTGGGTGTCGGCGGGCGTCCGGTGTTCTTATGCGCGTAGTAGATCGGGATTTGGCCCGAGTGCTTTGGGAACGTCACCGGCAGCTTCCCGGAAGGCGAGCGCCCTCCGAACAGAATGTCCGCGAGAGCAGGCCCCGCCATGGTTCCTGGGTGCCATGCGTACAGGATGGCCTCCACGTGCGGAAGCACGTTCGTCAGCGCGAGAGGCCGTCCGGCCATCACCACCAGCACGATGGGCGTCCCCGTGGAGGCAACCGCCTCGATGAGCGCTTCCTGCGCGCCCGGAAGTGTGATGTCGGCGCGGCAATGGGCCTCGCCCGACAGGATGGCCTCTTCCCCAAGAACGAGCAGCGCCACCTCGGCACGCCCGGCCACGGCGACAGCCTCCGCGAACCCGTTGGTCCCCGTGCTGCGTGTGGTGTCCAGCGCGCGGCAAACCTCAACCTGCATCTCGCCAGCTTGGCCCCGGATCGCACCCAGAGGCGTCTGGCTCAACGACGGATCGCCGTCGAAGGCCCACGTCCCGAGTTGCTCGTACGGATCGTCGGCGAGCGGACCGATCACCGCCAGCTTGCCGACCCCGCTGAGCGGCAGAACATCGCCCTCGTTCTTGAGAAGCACGATGCTCTCAACAGCCGCCTCGTATGCGGTGTGCAGTGAGGACTCTATCGAGCTGGCGGAGGGAGATGCAGGCGGCGACGCATCCAACAGTCCCAGTCGTTCTTTCACCCGAAGGATGTTGCCCACCATCACATCGAGGCGTTCTTCTGAGAGGTGCCCCTCTCGCACGAGGTCTGCCAGGTGAGCCGCAAACGCATCGCTCGCCATCTCCATATCGAGGCCCGCCGCAGCCGACTCAAGAGCCGAGCCCCGGTCGTCCGCAGTGAGCCCATGCGTGCGGAGCTCGATCACCGAGTTCCAATCGCTCACCACCAGCCCGTCAAACCCCCACTCCTGCCGTAGGACCTGATCGAGCAGGAAGGCATTGGCCGTGGCAGGGACGCCATTGAGATCGCTGAAGGACGCCATGAACGTGGCCACGCCTTCCTGAACGAGCTGGCGAAAAGGCGGCAGGTGGACGTTGCGGAGTTCGATCTCTGGGACGCTGGTCGTGTTGTAGTCCCGCCCGCCCTCGCTGGCACCGTAGCCTGCAAAATGCTTCGCACAGGCGGCGATGGCCCCCGGGACCGAGAGGTCGCCCCCCTGAAACCCTCGCACCATCGCAGCTCCGAACGCGCGAATCAGGAACGGGTCTTCCCCAAACGTCTCGGCGATGCGCCCCCAACGTGGATCGCGCCCGATGTCGATCATCGGGGCAAACGTCCAGTTGATCCCGACCGCCGCCGCCGCCTCGCCAGCCCGACGCGCGCAGCGCTCCACGAGCTGAGGATTCCACGTCGCCGCCAGCCCGAGCGGAATTGGGGCCATCACACGAAAACCGTGGATGACGTCGCGGCCCATGAGAAGCGGGATGCCGTGCGGGCTCTCCTCTCTGGCGATGCGCTGAAGCTCATCCACGACCGAGGGGTCCACC
Source organism: Bacteroidota bacterium (assembly GCA_039815415.1). Lineage (GTDB taxonomy): Bacteria > Bacteroidota > Rhodothermia > Rhodothermales > Rubricoccaceae > JBCBZH01. The sequence continues at coordinate 891 of JBCBZH010000349.1, read as the reverse complement.
TCATTCAGCACGCCCCCAACCCGTCCCTCACGGATCGAGCTGGCGAGACGTTCAGAGACTCGCCCTTCATCCGACTGGACCAGCCAGAGCTGCCCGATCTTGTCGTCCAGCGACATCTGACGCAACAGGGACAGGATGCGCTCGGAGTCAGTCTGTGTCATGGAACGGTCTCAAAAAAGTGGCCCGCTGGAGAACAGCGGGCCAGAGCAAGAAGGAGTAGGAAAGGTCGTCCAGCGCAGTCCGAAGCTACACGCGCCTAGTCGCGCTGATAGACTCGGACGTAGTCCACCTCCATCGTCTGCGGAAATGCCGTCGTCTCGTCTGGAGACCCGGGGAGGTTGCCGCCGACGGCCACATTCAGAATCATGTGGAAGTCGTGATCGAATGGAGCGGCGGGATTGGTGCTGCCCGTGGTGGACCAGTCGTCAGAGGTCTGGGTCTGGTACAGCACGTTGTTGATGTACCACCGGATCTCACCCTCCTCCCATTCTGTGGTGAACACAAAGAAGTCGTCACCGAAGGTCCCCGAGAAGAGTTTGAACTCCTCTCCTGTGAACACGTTCTCGGGAAAGGGCCCGCCGTGGTGCAGCGTACCAAAGACTTCATCGGGCTTGTTGCCAACGGCCTCCATGATGTCGATCTCTCCACTCGCGGCCCAGCCGCCGTACGTGTCGTTGCTGAACAGAAGCCAGATGGCAGGCCACATGCCCTGGCCTTCCGGGAGCCTGGCCTTTACCTCGAACCGACCGTAGGTCCAGTCGCCTTTGCCGAGGGTCCTCAGACGTGCGGAGGTATAGGTGTCTGCCGCCTCTTCTCGCGCGGTGATCTTGAGTGTTCCATCGCTGACCGTCGCGTTGGCGCGGGTGTAGGTCTGCAGCTCGTTGTTCCCCC
>JBCBZH010000188.1:0-8747 GCA_039815415.1 Bacteroidota bacterium | reverse complement strand
TCGAGTACTTCTTCAGAAGCGAGCGGCCGGATTTGACATCGCGCACATCGAACGCGAGGGGATCCACCGACGCGTCGTCCTCCACGCGGAACGAGATGCCTCGCAGCGTCAGCTTCCAGCGCGTCAGCGGTGTCGGGAAGCCGCGACGGAGGTAGGCTCCGAGCAACGGGTGGATGCGAACGACAATCGGACGGGCCTTGTACCGGTCATCGACCGTCTTTCGGTAGTGGTCTAGCCACTTCCGAATGGACTGAGACAGTGCCTCGGGAGTCGCCATCGCTGGGTTGATGGCGGTGCGCTCAGCGAGGGGCTCGGCAGTCGGTTCCGGCGTGTAGGACCGCTCGGGCTGGCGAATCTCGGCGGCTCCGGCCGCGCGTGCAGCATCGGCTCCGTCGGCGTCTTCGTCGGTTTGGGTGGTGATGGACGGGCGGAGGCGCTGCCGCGTGATCTGCACCAGCCCGAAATCCGACATTGGGAGCAGCTTGGTGACGGCGCGGTCCTTCTTGAAGGCCTCCTTGAGGGCGTCGGTGACCTTCTTGCGGTCCCGGTCGTAGCGGAGGTCGATGAAGTCGACGACGATGATCCCGCCGAGGTCACGCAGGCGGAGCTGCTTGGCGATCTCCTTGGCGGCCTCCACGTTGACCGCGATCAGGTTTTCCTTCTGGCTCTTTCCGCGCCCGGCCCGGCCCGAGTTGACATCCACCACGTGCATGGCCTCCGTCGTCTCGATGTAGAGGTAGCCGCCGCCCTTCATGTTGACGCGCTTCGAGAAGGCCTCCTCCACCTGCCGCTCGATGCCGTGGGAGCGGAACACCGGCTGGTTCTTTCGGTGCAGCTCCACCTTGTCGAGCATCTGCGGCGCAACGGCCTTGACGTACGCCTGCACGTTGCGGTGCACCTTCGGGTCGTCCACCACAATCCGGTCATAGTCCTCCGAGAACAGGTCCCGGATGATGGACGAGACCATGTTGACGTCTTCGTAGAGCAGCACAGGCGGCTCGGGGCGTCCGGCGAGCTTCTTCTCGATCTTGCGCCACTTCTCGAGCAGCAGACGCAGGTCGGTGTCGAGGCTCTTGGCATCCCGGCCGCTGGCAACCGTGCGGACGATCACGCCAAAGCCATCCGGCTTGAGGCTGGACGCAAGCGTGCGCAGCCGACGGCGCTCCTTGGCGCTCTCGATTTTCTTCGAGACGGCGATGTAGTCTGCTGCGGGCACCAGCACGAGGAAGCGGCCGGCCAGCGAGATGTCCGTCGAGACGCGCGGTCCCTTCGTGGAGATGGGCTCCTTGGTGATCTTGCAGATGACCCGCGTCCCCCGCTTGAGCAGGCTCTCTGCCGACGGCACGGTTGCGTTCGAGCCATTCTGGGATCCACCGCGCCCGTTGGATGAACCGCGTCCGTTGGGCCCGCGCCCAGAACGGCCCCGGCCAGAATTGCTCCTCCCCGAGTCTTTCTGACTCGACTCCTTCTGGTCTGAGCGTCTCTGGCTCGATGCGGCATCTCGGTTGGACGATGCGCGGTCGTCGGAGGCCTTCCCCTTCGCATCGGCCTTGGGCTCCTCGGGCCGGTCCCCACGGGAGCGGCGACCGCGGCGCGACCGATTCGACTCCTTCTCGTCGGAGGAGTCGCTAGGCGCCTCGTTTGCTTGGCGACCACGCCCACGGCGAGATCGGCTGGAAGATGTGTTGCTGTCCGAGCTGGCGTCGTCCGATCGGGGCTGGCGTGATGAACGGGACTGGGGTGACGAAGAGGTGTCCTTGTCATGGTCCTCGTCCGAGGCGTCCGTCGAGCTGGCGTCCGGCTCGGTGGTCTCCTCACCTGAAGACCGCCGGCGGCCCCGACCTCGGCGTCCGCGACGGGTGCGGCGCTTCGCTCCCGCCGTGTCATCCGCCTCGGCGTCTCCCGCGTCTGAGTCGCCAGCTCGATCCGAGTCATCCGCGCGATCCGTTGGCGTGTCTGCCTGTAGAGCGTCCGCGTTGGACGTGCGGCTGCTGCTGGTCAGGTCGATGGTGTTGGAGCGGCGCGGCTTCCGGGGCCGACGCGGCTTGGCGTCCGGCTCAGGTGCCGCATCCGAAGCGTCGTCGGGCGCGTCGGCCTTCGAGTCGTCCGTCGAGCTGGCGGAGGTCTCTTCGGCTGTCGGCTCGGCGTCGTTGGATGGCGTGGACCGGCTCCGGCGGCGCGACCTTGGCTTCTCCTCTTCCGTGTCCGTCTCTGTGGCGGCCGTGGGCTCGTCTGATGGCGCCTCCGGCTCTGCTTGCGGCGCTGGCTTGTCTTCGGGCTCTGGTTTCGGAGTCGGCTTGGGCTTGGCGCGGCGCGGCGGGCTGGTGAGGTCGATCACGCTAGGAAGCGGTCTCTTGCTCTCTTCCTGCTCTTCCTCCTCTTCGCGCTTCCCAGAACCGCCAGAGGACCGACCGCGTCCACGGCCTCGGCCCCGCCCACGCGAGCGGCGCCGGGAACGCGAGCGCGTCCGACTGGGCTTGGCCTCCTCGTCCTCGTTGCCTGAGGCAATCTCGAGGGTGTCTTCCACATCCGGCTCCGAGTCGTCGTCGGCGACGCGCTTTTTTGGGGCGTGAGACAGCACAGGCGTCTCCAGGCCGGGCACGTCCTCGCCCGCCATCGCGATCAACTGCGCGGCGTTGTCGGTGAGGTCCGAGAAGTGCAGGAACGCGTCCTGCTTCTGCCCGACGTTGACGAAGGCGGCCCGAATTGCGGGCATGACCTTCTGGACACCGCCGAGATAGATGTTGCCGATGGTCCGGACGTTATCCGGGTTCTCGACGTAGAGTTCGACCAGCTCGCCGTCCTCGACGATGGCGATCCGCGAGCGATCCTTGCTCGCGTTGATGATGATTTCTTTCTTCAAGAGAGAGGGGGGAGAGGCACCTCCTCACACCTGCCAGGCAGGTTCCGACGGCTCCCAGGGAGCGCGGCAGACGGCGTCTCGGCCCATCCAGTGTCGTGGAGGGCCTGAGAGGCGGGGGCGGTGCGGCGACGTGCGCGTTCGGCATCGCCAGCTCGGCTCCTGACCAGACAGTCGGAGCAGCGACCCAGCGGGCGAACGCACAGAGAAAAGACAAAACGGGATGCATGGCGACGCGGGGCGTCGGGCGCGGCCCCGACGCAGAGGTCTGGCAGGCGCGGCGCAGGGAAGCGCAAAGCAAAACGGCTGGCTCCGGACAGCCGGAGCGGCTCAATAGCCTCACGCAAAAGGTACGCCTGAGCGCCCCCGGCCCGGTTGGCGTTCCGCCAAATCCACCTCGCCAGCTCGCCGACCGTGCGCAGAGCCGTCTGCGCGGCGGTCTGTGCAGCGCCCTTCTTTCTGAATCCTTTGAAAACTCGGTCGTCCGGAGGGCAAAAACGGCGCATCCTCCAAGAACCCAGGCCATGTCCACGGGTAGCACTCTCTACCTTCCGACGTTCCGGATTCGATCCTTCCCCTACCGATGTCTGCACCCTCCGCTGCCGCCAACGGCGCTGCTCCCACCAAGTCCCGTGGCCTCGAAGGCGTTACCGCTCTCGATACCCAGCTGTCGTTCATTGACGGCCAGGCCGGCGAACTGATCTACCGCGGGTACGACATCCGCGACCTCGCCAAGAGTGCAGACTTCGAGGAGGTGGCCTACCTCCTGTGGAAGGGCGAGATGCCGATCCAGGCCCAACTCGACGACCTCAACGCGCAGATGCGGGCCGCACGCGCCGTCCACCCGGACCTGATCGATCACCTCCGGCATCACACGCCGAAGGACGTGGTCCCGATGGCAGCCATGCGGACAGCGCTCTCCATGCTCGCGGCCTACGACCCCGAGGCCGAAGACATGAGCCCCGAGGCCAACTACCGGAAGGCGATCCGCCTCACGGCCAAGCTGCCGACCCTGGTGGCTGCCTTCGACCGCATCCGGAAGGGCAAAGAAGTGATCGCCCCGAAGGGCGAGGGCTCCACGGCGTTCGACTTCCTGTACATGCTCAATGGTGAAGAGCCTGGACCGGCGGCTGAGGAGATCATGGACGCCGCACTCGTGCTCCATGCCGAGCATGGCCTGAACGCATCCACGTTTGCCTGCCGCGTCATCGGCGCGACGCTCTCCGACATGTACTCCGCAGTGACGGGAGCGATGGGAGCGCTCAAGGGTCCTCTCCACGGAGGCGCCAACATCGAGGTGATGCGGACGCTGATCTCGCTGGACGAAAGCGGCGAGACGGCGCAGGAGTTCGTCGACCGCAAGCTGGAGAACAAGGAGAAAATCATGGGCATCGGCCACCGCGTCTACAAGACGCTCGATCCCCGCGCGACCATCCTCCGTGGCATGCTCGAAGGCCTGTCTGAGGAGAAGGGCGAGCGCAAGTGGCTCGAGATGTCGGACACCATCCGCTCGACCGTCAAGGAGCGCAAGGGGCTCGACGCCAACGTGGACTTCTACTCGGCCAGCGTCTACTACCTGCTGGGCATCGAGACGGACCTCTACACGCCGATCTTCGCCATGAGCCGCATGACCGGCTGGACGGCGCACCTGCTGGAGCAGTGGGAGGCCAACCGCCTCATCCGCCCCCGCGCCGAGTACGTCGGGCCCAAGGGCAAGACGGTTCAGCCCATCGCCGAGCGCGGATAGCTGAACAGTACACACGGAACTGACCGGGGGCACGTCGGGCTGGCGTGCCTCTCTTGTTCGCCAGCTCGACGCAGCGGTCGCCGGGCTGGCGGCTTGCGTTTGGGGCGGGATCAGCGGGGGGCCGTTCGCCTCTACTCAGACTCTGGAACGGTGCGTGCCGACGGGTCAAAGCGAAAGGCTACCCCCGACGCCACCCGGATGCCGCGCGAGCGAACCCACTCCTGCAGCTGTCCGTCGGCGATGCCCTCCACGCGCCGGTAATGGGCGGATCGATACGCTCCCTCAACAAACACTGACAGGCGCGGGGATACGAAGTAGGTCGCGCCGCCTCCCAGTTGCCAGTTCGGCCCGCCCCACCGCGCGTCTTCTATGGACGTGGCGCTTACCGACCCGTCGGTCACCCTCATCTCCTGGATGCCGCCCGCCGCCATCACGTAGGGCTGGAGTCGCTCTTCGGGACGACCATGAACACGCCACTGCAGATCGATGGCGCGAAAAGAGGACGGGAACGCATCCACGCCTGAGGCACGATGGTACGTGCGCTGGTACGACACATCGACCTCGCCCATACTCTTGTCTCGCATGCCCGCGGTCACGCCGAAGCCGACGCCTGGATGAACCGCCGGCATCACCTCTGCCGACCCGCTGCCCGAGACAACGACATCGTCGTGGTTGAGCAGCTGCATCGGGGTCAGGATGCGCAACAGTAATCCAGATTCGGGCGGAACGAACGGCGGGTCCGCCTGCTTTGGCAGCAACATCACGGGTTTCACCATGGACCGTAGTGGAGCATCGGGCGCGAGCCTTTGTGCGTGAACCGACGCTGCCAATGGGACGAGAAGGACGAGGCCGACGACCAGAGGGCGCATCTCGATGTACCATGTGTGCACCCGCAGTGTACACCGCATGGGCTCCACCACGTGCACCGTGCTTCAACCGGAAGCGTAGAATGCTGGGGCGCGGCCGCAGCGCTTACGCGCCAACGCCACCGCATGTGCGACCTCCGTCTCTAGGGCATGTCATGGACTCGGTTCGTTCGAGCGCGGCCCAAGAGGATAGCAACGAGGGCATGTCTGCGTCTGAACGTGCCGTTTCTGGCTGATTCGAGTCATGCAGGTTCGCGACAAGCTCTAGCTGCGTCGCAGGTCAAACATCTCCGACACGAGGAACCGACCGCTGTGAGCTTTCCACTTCAGCCACGCCATTGCTCTGTGAAGCGTCGGCGGCGGCTTTGCCTCGAGCTGGCGTTCGACGGCGAAGATGCTCCCGGCGTCGCGGTCGGAGATCACGCGCCACCGGTCCGGCCGCGAGAGCAGAAACCGCCGCACCGCGAGGGCCTTTTGGTCCGTGTGCTCGAACCCAGGGTAGTCGTGGATGGCGACGATGCCGCCGGGCACCACATGAGGCGTCCACCGGCGGAGGTCTGTGAGCAGGCCCCGGTAGGTATGATCTGCGTCGATCCACAGCAGCTCGATAGGCGCGGTCCACGACTTAACCACGGTGGAGGAGCGGGCCACATGCCGTACCACCCAGTCGGCCACGCCTGTTCGGTTCAGGTTCGCCGCAAGGTCCGGGTGTTCCACGATATCGATGGTGTGGATGGGCCTTCCCGACCGGGTTTTCTGTGCGAACGCCAGCGCGATGGTGGACTTACCGGACATCGTGCCGATCTCGACGACCTCGCCATCTCCGGGCGTGCGAGCACACAGGTCATGGAGGAATCGGGGCTGGGGCGGTGCACACACCTGCTCCGGGATCGCCTCGATGGCGGCGAGTACGTCGGCGAGGGACTCCATGTCGGAGAATAGTGCCGTGGGGGCAGCTGTTCTAGGGAGGAAGTGGGCGAGCGTAGGGGGATCCACCACATGTCGTGTCCTGCACGGATCGCGGCACCAGCGAGGCCGATGGCGTACCTTTGGGGCGTCTGCATAGCAAGCTATCGAAACTTTCAGAAATCTCTGAAATATGTGGTTTGCTCTCGCGTTAGCCTGTTCTCCACCGCAGCAAGCCACCATGGCGATCTCCGCCGACCCTGTCGTTCCTGTCTCCTCTACCCAGGAAGTCCTGCGCTACAAGAAGCGCGTCGGGATGTGGGCCTGGATGCTTCACCGCCTCACTGGAGTGGGTCTCGTGGCCTATTTGGTCATCCACGTGTGGGGCCTCAAGGCGATCACCGACCCTGACGCCTACAACGCACTCATCGCCAGCTATCACGCTCCGATCTTCAAAGTCGCCGAGTTTGGGCTTCTGATCGCGGTGGTGTACCACGCGCTCAACGGCGTCCGCATCGTGCTCATTGACTTCATGGGCTGGAGCCCGAACCAGCAGAAGCTCTTCTGGACGCTCGGCGCCGTAGCCGCCCTTCTGATTGCGGTGGGCGGCTACCCGTCCATCGCCGCCCTCGTCGACCACTTCAGCAGCTAGCCCCTCGAGCTGGCGACGACGCCAGCCCGACGCACCCAGAGCCCCTCGCCCTCATGGCACGCAAGTACGGAGCCACCGCTCGAAGCAGCGCGTTTCAGTGGTTCGTCCACCGGATCACGGGGACCTTCCTCGTTTTCCTTCTGATCACCCACTTCTGGGTCCAGCACTACGACCGCACCACCGCATCCATCTCGCACTCGGTGGTGACGGCAGACGAGGCCGAGGCTGGTGTCCTCCCGCAATACACCGATGAGGCTGCCGAGGCCGTCGAGGCCTTCGAAGCCCGGACCAGCACCCCGTCTGTGGATGACACTCGGGTGGTTCCGGCTCGCCAGCTCGAGGAGGACACCCAGGCCGCAGAGAATGTGGGACCAACACCCTACCAGGTGCTCATGCTTCGCCTTGGCGACCCGGTCTATGCCGGGCTGTGGAAAGGCTTCAACCTACTGTTCTTGCTCTTCGCCCTCCACCACGGTTTCTACGGGCTCAACAACGTGATCACGGACTATGTCCGAAACGACATGCTCCGGGTCGGAGCCATCGCGCTGTCCTGGACTGTGGCACTGGGCCTTCTGATTCTCGGCTCGTATTCCGTTATCGTGGCAGGCCTCTAGCGAGGCCGGGATTGGGGATTAGGGGTTGGGGATAGCATCTCCCTCCCGGTCCCCAACACCCAATCCCTAACCCCCAACCCTATGACGTTCTCTCACGACATTGTCATCGTTGGCGCAGGTGGCGCCGGGCTGATGGCCGCGCTCTACGCCTCAGAAGGCGGAGCCGATGTGGCTGTAGTGTCCAAGCTTCACCCGCTTCGCTCGCACACAGGCGCGGCTCAGGGCGGCATTGGCGCCGCGCTGGGGAACGAGGAGGAGGACCACTGGCTGTGGCACGCCTTCGACACCACGAAAGGTTCGGACTACCTCGGCGACCAAGATGCCATCGAGCAGATGTGCAAGGATGCGCCGCGCACCATCATCGAGCTGGAGCACTACGGCGTCCCGTTCAGTCGCACCCGCGAGGGCAAGATTGCCCAGCGCCGTTTCGGCGGACATACCCGCAACTTCGGCGAGGCCCCCGTCCGGCGCGCCTGCTACGCGGCCGACCGTACGGGTCACATGATCCTGCACACGCTCTACGAGCAGTGCGTCAAGAACAAGGTCACGTTCTATGACGAGTTCCAGGTACTGGACCTTATCAAGACGGAGGATGACGAGGCCGTGACCGGCTGTGTGGCCTATGAGATCCTCACGGGTGAGGTCCATACATTCCACGCCACCATCACGTGCTTCGCCACTGGCGGCTACGGACGCGCCTTCAAGACCACCTCCAACGCACATGCTGGCACCGGCGACGGGTTCGCCATCGCGCTGAGGAACGGGTTTCCACTGGAGGACATGGAGTTCATCCAGTTCCACCCGACGGGCCTCTACCGCCTCGGCATTCTCATCACCGAGGGCGCTCGTGGCGAGGGCGGTATCCTCCGCAACTCCGATGGCGAGCGGTTCATGGAGCGCTACGCGCCGACGGTCAAGGACCTCGCGCCGCGCGACATGGTCTCGCAGTGCATCTACAAGGAGATCCGCGAGGGGCGCGGCGTCAACGGCAACGACCACGTGGTGCTGGACATGACGCACGTGGGCAAGGACGTGCTGGAGCACAAGCTGCCCGAGATCAGCACCTTCAGCCGCGTGTGTCTGGGCATCGACCCGGCCTCCT
>JBCBZH010000197.1:0-8290 GCA_039815415.1 Bacteroidota bacterium | reverse complement strand
CGGGGCTATAGCTCAGTTGGTAGAGCACTTGAATGGCATTCAAGGGGTCAGCGGTTCGAATCCGCTTAGCTCCACGACTCCTACGCGGTGTGCCGCGCGGCGGTGACGGCATTGGGCTCCGGCAAGCAGCCGTCCCGGTCGAAGGCGGTTGCGTTCGAGAGCGTCGTCTCCGCGATGGCGGAGAGGGCCTCGGCGGTGAAGAACCCCTGGTGCCCGGTGATCAGCGCGTTCGGGAACGTCAGGAGGCGCGCGAACACATCGTCCAGAACGCCCTCATCCGAGAGGTCCTGGAAAAAGAGATCGCCTTCCTCCTCATACACGTCGAGTGCGACAGCGCCGATCTGTCCCTCCTTCAGCGCGTCGACGAGAGCTGCCGTGTCGACGAGCCCACCCCGGCTGGTGTTGACGAGGATCGCGCTCGGCTTCATGCGCGCGAATGCCGAGGCGTTGAGAAGATGGTAGCTCTCGGGTGTCAGGGGACAATGAAGGCTGACAAGGTCGGATTCGACAAGCAGGGTGTCGATGTCGACGTACGAGGCTCCCATCGCCTGCACCTCTGGGTTCGGATACGGATCGTGAACCAGCAGGCGCATCCCAAAACCGGGACCGAGAATCTTGGCCGCGGCGGCTCCAATGCGCCCGGTGCCGACAATGCCAGCCGTCTTGCCGTGAAGGTCGACGCCGAGGAGGCCTGCCAGCTCGAAGTTGCCTTCACGGACGCGGTTGTGGGCTCGGTGAAGCCGACGGTTCAGAGCAAGGGCGAGAGCAATGGCATGCTCGGCCACAGCATGGGGCGAGTAGGCTGGGACACGCGCGACGACGAGTCCATGCCCCTCAGCTGCCTCGAGATCGATGTGGTTAAAGCCAGCGCTCCTCAGCAAGACCAGGCGGATGCCAGCGGCGGCGAGGATGTCCAGCGTTCCCGCTGAGAGATCGTCACTGACAAACGCGCACACGGCCTCGTGGCCCTCCGCGAGCGGGGCTGTCGCTGGCGCGAGACGGGCATCGAAGTAGGTGATGTCATGCCGGCTCTCTGCGACCTCGAACGCCCGGCGGTCGTAGGGCTTGGCACTGAAGAAGGCGATGCGCATGAGGAACGGGTTCGGGGGGCCGTCTCACGAGAGCAGCGTGATCTCGGATCCAAACGTCGTCGCCTTCTCACTCGGATCACACACACGTCTGTCGCCAGCTCGAGGCCGCTCACACGAGCTGGCGAGGGGAAACGACCTCTCCGTTGGCAGAGCCCAGTAGAGGCCAGCGGTTCGAATCCCCTCAAGCCCACGTAGGGACGCAGGCTAGATCAAGGCCTAGCGCGTGAATCCAGATGTGTGCAGTCCAAACTCTGCACCGAGTTGCATCTGCTCGGTCGCGTCTTTCAGCTCCTGTGGCACGTTCCCCAGGAAGAAGAACGGACCAGGCACTGCAATCGCCAACAGTTGGGGGAAGTGAGCAGCAGCTGTCACTTGCAGATGGTACCCCAGAGCTTCGGCGTCTTCGAACTCGTCCCGGACGTACAGCGCCCCGTCCTCTTGGGAGATATAGCAGTGGACAGCTTCAGCGCCCGGCTCATTCTCATTCATCGCCTGGGTCACATCGGCATAGATCGCGGCGAGTTCTTCGAGTTTGCCAGGCTTCGCAGTCCACTTGTACACGACGGTTACGTGCTCAGAGGTCAGTCCTTGGTTCATGGTCTTGGTGCCCCATCTGAGGCGGCTAGTGACAAGGGTAACTGATCAGTTACCTGACAAAGAGTAACCAATCAGTTACCTTCTGTCAAGAACACACGTGAGATTGTTAGTATGGCGAAGCAGTACGACCGAGTCGAGTTGCTGGACCGGGCTGTAGAACTGTTCCGGAGGCAGGGGTTTAACGGCACGAGCACCGCCGAACTCGTGGCCGAGCTTGGTGTGAACCGGAAGTCGATGTATGCCGAGTTCGGCTCGAAGCAGGGTCTGTTCGAAGCTGCTCTGGAACGGTATTCATCTCACCACCTCTCTCGCGTCTTGGCTCCAGTCGAGTCTCCGGGCGCGGGCCTTGACGAAATCCAGCAGGCATTCGATGCCTACGCTTCCTCGATCGAAGGACGCTTTCGCGGTCTCGGATGCTTGTTGTGCAACACCGCGTCCGAGAGAGCCGCTTTGGACCCTGCCAGCGGCCGCTACGTGGCTGCGTATCTCGACAGAATCACGCACGCCTTTCGAGTGGCTCTGGACAACGCTCGACGTCAAGGCCACGTCACCTCAGACACTGACCTCAATGAGGTCGCAGGGTTCTTGACAACAACGCTCATCGGAATTGCAGCCTGTGTCCGGGCCGAGGCACCGCCTGAGCAAGTGTGGGCTGCCTCCAGAGTCATAAAGGAGGTTCTCTCTCAGTTGGGCACTCCTAATCCCTAGAACGCCTCGCCTACGACTCCGCCAGCTCGAACCGGATACCCCCACCCACCACGGTCATCCGAACCGAACCCGACAGCAGCGAGTCCGCAGGCGTGTTCAACGGGTCGAGGTCCAGCACCGTCAGGTCGGCCCACTTCCCGGGTTCCAGGGTGCCCGTCCGGTCCTCGATGCCTGATGCCCGCGCAGGCCACACGGTGTAAGCCCGAAGCGCCTCTTCCGCTGTGACGGCCTCCTCCGGGTACCAGCCGCCCGCTGGAGTTCCATCCTTCATCTGCCGCGTCTGCGCCGCGTAGAATCCGTAGAACGGCGACCAGTCCGTACCGGTGAAGTCCGAGCTGAAGATCAAGAGCGCGCCTGCTCGTCGGAGCGACCGCCACGCATAAGCCCCGCGCACGCCCTCCGGCCCCAGCCGGTCCTCGGCCCACGGGCTGTCCTCCACCGCGTGCCCAGGCTGCATCGCCGCCACCAGGTCGAGGGCGCCGAACCGAGCGAAGTCATCCGGGTGGACCACCTGCGCGTGTTCGATACGGTGCCGCAACGCCTGCGCCTCGGGCTGGCGAGAGAAGACACCCTCGTAGAAATCCAGCACGTCCCGGTTCCCGGCGTCTCCGATGGCGTGGATGCCGGCTTGGAACCCGGCGGCCATCAGCGCTTCCATAGCCTCTGGATCGAAGCCGTACTCGGCGCCCGCCACGCCCCGATGGCCGGGATGGTCGGCATAGTCGTCTAGGAGCTTCGCGCCGCGCGAGCCGAGCGAACCGTCGTAGTAGGCTTTCACGGCGCGGATCTGGAGCAGGGCATCTCGGTCGACCGTGGGCCCACGCTGGGTCCACTCGTCCACATCCGGCGCCTCCGTCACGCCGACCGAGAGCATGACCTCGGCGCGCATGGGGAGCGAGTCGGCGAGGGCCTGATACGCCGGGAGGTAATCGATTCGCACGCCCGCGTGGTGGGTGGACACGTACCCGGCCTTCAGGAGCTCGTTCATGCCGTAGAGCAGAACGTCCATCTTGCGCTCCAGCGACCGAGGGGGCACGGCGTCGTTGAGCAGGTCGGTGGCATTGTTGAGCAGCACGCCAGTCAGTTCGCCGTCCGGCCGCCGCACCAGCGTTCCACCCACCGGGTCTTCAGTATCCGATCCAAGGCCCGCCAGCTCGAGGGCGCGCGCGTTGCCGAGCGTCCCGAACCCACGGAGCCCCTTCAGCACCACCGGGCGGTCCGGGAACAGATCGTCCAGAAAGTCGCGGTCCGGGAGCGCATCAGCCCACTCGCCCTCGTCCCACCCGGTGCCCAGAATCCACGCGTCGGGCTGGCGACCGTCGGCGGCGCCCTGCAACCGCTCCGCCATCTCGGCTTCGGTCTGCACGCCCACGAGGGAGATCTCCTCCGCTTTCTCCCCGATCTCGTTGAGGTGCCCGTGACTCTCGATGAGGCCAGGAACGATCACGGCGCCATCGAGATCGATCACACGCGTATCCGTCCCTTGCATCGCCAGCGCGTCGGCGTCAGAGCCGACGAACACGATGCGGTCGCCATCGATCACCACGGCGGAGGCATCGGGCGTCCAGCGCTCGCCATCGAAGGGTGCATCCTCAGCGGGAGTGCCCTCTACGTCAGGATCTGCCCACGACATCGTGTAGACCTGCGCATCGTGCAGGATGAGGCTTGGGCCGGGAGACGAGTCGCACCCTGAAACCAGGAGGACAGCCGAAGCAACCAGGGCGCACCACCGGGACATGGTCTGGGTCGATGTCATGACGAATGGGACGTTGAATGGAGTGGGACCACGAGCGACTCTGCCGAACGGGAGCCACCCGCATTCCTGAGTATCGCCCCGGTTCACCGAAGGGCGAGGGCTACCGTTTAAGAGTATCCAGGCTCCTAGCCTGGCTGGCCCTTCACGCGGTTCCCAGCACGCACACCAGCTGCCCCTCAATCACACAGCTGCGGATTGAGGAACCCATGCATACCCAATCCCACGCTGTGATCGAAGGCCACGCAGAAGATTCGATCAGCGCGGTGGCTCACCATTCTCCCCTCCTCCGTGCGCGTTACCCAATGGCGCTGGGCTTCGGACCAGCCTCTCCAGTCCCCCTCTCCGGATCCCTCTGCGGATCTCGTGTTCGTCTTCGGCGGCCCGAACCGGATGGCCGATCCGCGTCTCTTCGATCAGATCCGGGCGCTCTATCCCGATGCGCTCATCGCAGGCGCCTCCACAAGCGGTGAGGTTCTGGGATCCACCATCCACGATGATTCGCTCGCGATCACGTCTCTCGCCTTCGACCAGGCGGCTGCGGCCCTGGCCCAGGTCGAGCTGAGGGACGATGAAACGGACTACGCAGCTGGAAAGCGGCTCGTGGAGGGCCTTCCACACACCCATCCTGCAGCCGGTCCGCTCCGCCATGTGTTCGTACTGGCGGATGGCGTCAGGCTCAACGGGAGTGCCTTTGCACGAGGAATGGAAGCCGAGCTTCCAGAAGGCGTCGCCGTCACGGGTGGATTGGCCGCTGATGGCGCGCAGTTCGAGCGCACGCCCATCTGGGCGAACGCGGCCCTGGATCGCCCCAGTGCTGTTGTCGTGGGGCTGTACGGAGAGGGGCTGCGGATTGGCTACGGCGCCGTGGGCGGATGGGACCCGTTCGGGCCGGAACGGCTGGTGACCAAATCCGAGGGCAACGTGCTCCACGAACTCGACGGACGCTCGGCGCTGGCGCTCTACAAGGAATACCTCGGCCCCCACGCCGAGGCTCTGCCAGCGAGCGGCCTCCTGTTCCCTCTCGCCATCCGCACGGAAACATCGGCCTACGACCTGGTGCGCACCACGCTGGGCGTCGACGAGGCCAATCAGACCATCACCTTTGCCGGAGACATTCCCGAAGGGGCCTATGCCCGGTTCATGAAGACCAACGTAGACCGCATCATCGATGGCGCCCACAGCGCGGCTACAGCGGCCCTGCAACGCGCTGGCGATACACGCGCGGAACTGGCTCTGGTGGTGAGCTGCGTGGGGCGACGGCTCACTCTGGGACAGCGGATCGAGGAGGAACTAGACGAAATCGACGATCTGATCGGCGGCGTGCCCATCACCGGGTTCTACTCGCACGGCGAGATGGCTCCGGCGGAGTGCGGTGTCCAGTGCGAGCTCCACAACCAAACCATGACGCTGACCACGCTTGCAGAGGCCTGATGCCACCCTCAGCCTCCGGCACACGCCACAAGCTTCTCCGGCGCCAGATCCGACGGGTCTTTGGCGATGAGCCGGCTATGGACACGGCGGGCCTCGAGCCGTTCTTCGATGTTGTGGACGCGGCCTACCGGCAGGCCGACGATGATCGCGGTCTGCTCGAACGATCCCTCGAGCTGACGTCCAACGAACTGCTCGAGCAGAACCGCCGCCTACGCCAAGAGCTGGACGAGCGCACGCGAATCCAGGAGTTGCTCCGCGACGAGTTGGCGACCCGCCGCCGCGTTGAGGAATCCCTCCGCCAAAGCGTGGTCCGGCTCGATGCGGCACAGCGCATCGCACGCCTCGGCTACTGGACGGTGAGCCTGGAAGACGGAACCGTGTTCTGGTCAGACCAGATGTTCCGCATCTTCGGCTACGAGCCCGGCGAGGTCACGCCAACGTTCGGGCTGTTCGCCAGCCTGGTCCCCGAGGGAACCATCGACCGGATCGCGGGCCTGATCCAGATCACGGAAGCGCACGTGACCCGGGAGATGCTCATCCCTATCACACGCGCCGATGGAACGAGCCGCACCATCCGGGCCAGCGGCGAAGTGGTGCGCAACAACGAGGACCTGCCCGTCCAGATCAACGGCGTCTGTGTGGACGTGACCACCGAGGAGGAGTACCGCCAGGAGCTGGTTCGCGCCAAGGAGCATGCGGAGGCCATGCTCCGCCTCAAGTCTGCATTTCTGAGCAACATGAGCCATGAGCTTCGAACCCCGCTGACCGGCATCCTGGGCTACGCCGAGTTGCTGGACGCTGAGGTCGCCGAGGCGCAGAAGGACCTCGTCGGCGCCGTGGTGCGCGGCGGGCACCGCCTGATGGACACCCTCAACTCTGTGCTCGATCTCGCCCAGCTCGAGAGCGGGAACTACCACCTGGACCTCCAACCCATCGAGGCGCGCTCGGAGGCCCAAGACACCATCGAGGCCCTGCTTCCCCTGGCCGACGCCAAACGTCTCCGCCTCGAGCTGGTGAACCGCCCGGCTGCGGCCTGGTGCCACGCCGACCGCAACGCCCTCTACCGGGTGCTCAACAACCTCGTCGGCAATGCCATCAAGTTCACCGAGGCCGGGCACGTGGCTGTGGACGTGGACACGCTGGGAACGCAGGTGGTGATTCGGGTGGCGGACACCGGCCCTGGAATTGCAGCCGAGTTCCTGCCCCACCTGTTCGACGAGTTCCGCCAAGCCTCGGACGGCCACAGCCGCCAGCACGAAGGCAACGGGCTCGGGCTGACGATCACCAAGCGGCTCGTGGAGCTGATGGGCGGCACCATCGAGGTCACGAGCCACGTCGGCGCCGGGAGCGTGTTCGAAGTCATGCTCCCGATGCCACCTGCGGTACGGCGTTCACGCACAGCTTCTGTTCTAGACGCCGTGGCCTGACACGCCAGCCCGTTGAGTGAATTCGCCAGCTCGAGCTGGCGCGTCTCAATCAAACGGCGCCTCGAAGGTCTCGGGGGGGACCTCGTAAACCTCCTGCAGCCGTGCGTACTCCGCCTTGAGCGCTGCCAGCTCGTCAGCGAAGTCGGGGTCGGAGTAGACGTTGTTGACCTCGTTCGGATCGGCCTCGAGGTCGTAGGCTTCCCACGTGTCGTCGGTGTAGAAGTGGATCAGCTTGTGGCGCTCGGTACGGACGCCCGCGTGACGCGAGACCTGATGGCGGTTGTGATCGTAGTAGTGGTAGTAGAGCGACCGGCGCCAGTCGGAAGGCGTCTCTCCACTGAGGAGCGGCACGACCGACTCGCCTTGCATGTCCTCCGGGACCGACGCCCGCGCAATGGAGAGGAAGGTGGGCGCGAGGTCAATGTTCTGCACCAGCCCGTCGATCTCCGTGCCGGGCGGAATGCCGAGCGGCCAGCGCATCAAGAGCGGCATCCGCATGGCCTCCTCGTACATGAGCCGCTTCTCGGCGTAGCCGTGCTCGCCCGTGAAGTAGCCCTGGTCCGAAGCGTAGACCACCACCGTGTTGGCCCGCAGATCCGGGTCGGCGTCGATGCGGTCCAGCAAGCGCCCGATCTGGTCGTCCATCGCATCCACGATGCGGACGTAGTCCTTGATGAACCGCTGGTAGACGTAGCCGCGCATCGCCGTCGAATCGCTCAGCAGCCCGTTGGCGCGCATCCGCCAGTACTCCTCGTTCTGCGGGTCGATGGACGCATGGTAGGCCCGAAGCTCGTCGGGCGTCATGCGCGCGAGGTAGATATCGCGGGACGGGTCGTAGGTGCCGTAGCGCTTGCGCGGCCGGAGGTTGTCGAGGAAGAAGTTGACGCGGCGCGCGTTCTCGGTGCGCCCGGCGAGATCGTCGTAGAGCGTAGCGGGCTCCGGGAAGGTGTCGTCGATGTAGCGATCCAGGTACTCCAGAGGCGGCATCCGGGGCACGTGGACCGCCTTGTACTGGACGAGCATCAGGAACGGCTCGTCTGCCGAGCTGGCGGACGAGAGAACGAGAGGGCATGAACAAGCGAGGGGCGACGCGTCGTAGGATAGCGAGGCACACGCCAGCCCGAGCCATGCCCACCGTCCTCGCCCTCGACCAGGGCACCACGTCCTCCCGTGCCATCCTGTTCGACGCCTCTGGGCGCGCCGTCGCCAGCGCGCAGCAGGAGTTCACCCAGCACTTCCCCCAGCCCGGATGGGTGGAGCACGACCCGGAGGAGATCTGG
>JBCBZH010000105.1:0-12789 GCA_039815415.1 Bacteroidota bacterium | reverse complement strand
TTCTTCGCCATCGGGCTGGTGATCGGCAGTTGGATGATTTCGGGCACCATCCCCATGCTGATCGTCTATGGGCTCAAGCTCATTCACCCGTCGGTGCTCTACCTCAGCGCGTTCCTCGTCCCGGTCGTGTTTTCCACGCTCACAGGTACTTCGTGGGGCTCAGCGGGAACTGTTGGTGTGGTGGTCATCGGCATCTCGGCAGCGCTGGGTGGCGATTTGGGCATCACAGCGGGCGCAGTGGTGGGCGGCGCCTACTTCGGGGACAAGCTCTCGCCCCTCTCCGACTCCACCAACATCGCCGCGCTGGCGGCCGACGTGAACGTGTTCGAGCACATCCGTTCGATGCTCTACACCACCGTCCCCTCCTCTATCATCGCCTGCATCGCGTTCACGATCATCGGCTTCGTGAATCCGCCGGCCGCCAGTTCGGCGAGCGTGGACACGGTTGGTCCCTTCATTGCATCGCTCGAGTCCATCTTCGCATTCAACCTGTTGCTGCTGCTGCCGCCTCTCATTGTGCTGGTGGGGTCGCTACGGCGCCAGCCGACCGTCCCGGTGCTGGTGATTTCTGCGTTGACTGCCAGCATGCTGGCGCTGCTGTTCCAGCCGTTCGCCCTCGCCGACGTGCTGCAAACGCTCTATAAAGGATTCGACACATCGATGGCGCCATGGGGCACAGGCGTAACCGAGCAAGTCACGACGCTTCTCGACCGGGGCGGCCTGTTCGCGCTGATCGACGCAATCGTGGTGGCCATCATGGTGTTCATCTTCATCGGCGCAATGGACCACGTGAGGGCCATTGACACCGTGGTGAACCGCGCGTTCCGGTTCGCAAAGGCACAGACAACAACGATTCTCTCCACGCTCGCCGCCAGCGCGGCCACCAACGCGCTGACGTCGAACCAGTACGCCACCAGCTTCATCGTCGCGGACGCGTTCAAGGCCAAGTACGAGGCGCTGGGCATCTCTCGGAAAGTGCTCTCGCGGTCGCTCGAAGACACCGGGACGATGTTCGAGAGCCTCGTGCCATGGCATCCCACGGCGGTGTTCATGGTCGCCACGCTCGGCGTTCCGTTCGCGGCCTACGCGCCGTGGCAGATCCTGTCGCTGACCAACCTCGTGATTGCCCCGCTGTTCGCCATCTTGGGAATCGGCCTCTTCGCCAACGAGCGCGCCTCAACCTCCTCCACGGATGCCTGAACGCCAGCTCGAGGATCTCCGGATTGAAACCCGTCTGATGCATGGAGGCGAGACCCGCCCAGCGTATCACGGCGCCGTAGTGCCGCCACTGTTTCAGAACTCGCTGTTCACTTTCGAGGACTGGGATGCCATCGATGCCGCGTTCGACGACCGAACCAACGCGTACATCTACTCGCGCGTAGGCAATCCGACGGTCCGGCTGGCGGAAACGAAGATCGCTGAGCTGGCAGGCGGTGAGCGGGCCCGCCTGTTCGCATCGGGCATGGGCGCGATCTCCGCAGCGCTGATGCACAGCCTTCGGGCTGGCGACCACGTCATCGCCATCCAGAACCTCTACGGCCCGGCGAGCAACGTCCTGGATGTCTTTCTCCGTGAGAAGATGGACATCACCACCACATTTGTTCCGGGCGACGACGTCACCCAGTTCGAAGATGCAATAACGGATCAAACGGCGCTGATCTACCTCGAGAGCCCCTCCACCGCCGTCTTCGGCCTGCAAGACCTCGCCGCCGTCAGCGCGCTGGCGAGATCCCGTGGCCTCCGAACGATGATCGACAACACCTGGGCGACGCCGCTGTTTCAGAAGCCTCTCGAGCTGGGGATCGACCTCGAAGTCCACTCCTGCTCGAAGTACCTCGGCGGCCACAGCGACCTCGTGGGCGGAGTGGTCATCGGTCGCGCGGACGACATCGAATCGCTGTCCCTCCGCGAGGTCGAGTGGCTTGGCGGCGCCATGGCGCCCTTCGACGCGTGGCTACTCACCCGGAGCCTCCGCACGCTGCCCCTGCGCGTACACCAGCACGAGGCGAATGCGTTGCAGGTGGCCCAATTCCTCGAATCGCACCCGCGCGTCCGGTCGGTGCGCTACCCCGGCCTGGACAGCTTCCCGCAGCGCGAGCTGGCGATGAAACAGATGTCGGGCACGACGGGCTTGCTCGGCTTCGCGCTGGCGACCGATGACGTTGATGCCATCAAGCGGTTCGTCAACGGGCTGGACGTGTTCCAGATCGGCGTGAGCTGGGGAGGCCACGAAAGCCTGATCTATGCGCCAGTCATCAGCGCCCTGAAGGAGATGTCGCCGGAGCGATTCGCCGAGCTGGGGATCGCGGCGGGCGACATGCGGATCTCGGTAGGCCTGGAGCACGCCGACGACCTCGTGGCCGACCTCGAACGAGCACTGGACCAGATCGATGAATGACCCTCCTCCTGCTTCGAGGAGTCCGCAGCGTACTGAGCTCCCAACTCGTCCGTTGCGGTTAAAGATTTAGCTTCCCTCACCCTCTCCCACACCCCAGCATGGTCCGAGCGCTACTCCTCCTCGCTCTCCTGTCCACCAGCCCGACGCTCGCGGCCCAGAGCACCCCGCCTCCACCGCCCCCGTCCGATCGCGAGGTCACGGCCGTCTTCACCGGCGAAGCGCCCCGGATCGACGGCCACATCGACGAAGCCCTCTGGGCTCAGATCGACCCTGTGGAGACGTTCATTCAGGTGTGGCCGGAGACGGGATCGGAAGCGACCGAGCGAACGGAGGTCCGCATCGCCTACGACCGCGACAACCTCTACTTCGCGTTCCAGAACTTCGACCAGAATCCGGAGCTGATCCGGGCCAAGAACCTGGAGCGTGGCGGGCGGAACGACCGGGACGACCACGTCTACATCGGCCTGGACACGTACATGGATGGGCGCAACGCCTACCTGTTCGAGATGAACGCGCTTGGAACGCAGGACGACGCCACCATTACGGATGAAGGCCTCACACTCGACAGCTTCTCGTGGGACGCCGTTTTCTGGTCCGAAACGGTGATCGACGAGTCGGGCTGGTCGATGGAGGTGTCGATTCCCTTCCGTCAGCTCCGGTTTCCCGAAGGGGACGACCTTTCGTTCGGGCTGATGCTATCGCGAACCATCAACCGCAAGAACGAGCGCGTGCTGTGGCCGGAAATCGGGCTTGACCGGGGCTCGAGCTTCGCTGCGCTGGCAACGGTTTCGCAGTACGGAGTGCTCAGAGGGCTGAAGAACATCCGTCGGGGTCGGAATCTCGAAATCAAGCCGTACATGATCACGGATCTCCAGCGCGAGGGCGCGGAAAACGCTGCCGCTCCAGCTCTCGTTCGAGAGTTCATCCCGGGCGTCGGCTATACCGCTGTCGATGCGGGCATCGACATCAAGTATGGCCTGACCTCCAACCTGACGCTGGATGCGAGCGTCAACACCGACTTCGCGCAGGTGGAGGCGGACAACGTGCAGCTCAACCTGACGCGGTTCAGCCTCTTCTTCCCGGAGAAGCGGGAGTTCTTCCTCGAGCGCTCCGGCCTGTTCGAGCACGGCAACCCTCGCTCCACCCAGACCTTCTTCTCAAGACGCATCGGGCTGACGGATCAGATTCTCGCCGGCGCGCGCCTGACGGGCCAGGCGGGTCCGTTCTCGGTGGGTGCGCTCAACATTGCGACGGGGCCGGGGCTTCGAGACTTCCTCGGCTCGCAGATGGCGAACAACACCGTCGTCCGCGCTCGAGCTGACGTTCTGCCCCGCACCACCATCGGCGCCATCGGAACGAGCCTGCTGACCGATACGACCTCCAACCGCGCCTTCGGCGTGGATGGGCAGGTCCGATTCGGGGGCAACAGCGTCATTGAGGTCTGGGGCACGCAGGTCTGGGACTCCGATGAGGCCCAGAACAGTGCAGCAGGGCACGCGCTGGTGCAGCTCGAGACGGACACCTATGGGGCGAACGCGTCCGTGACCAGTGTCGGGTCCACCTATGCGCCTGCGCTTGGCTTCGTGAGGCGCCGGGACATGCGCCGCGCAAACGGTGAAGTGCTCTATCGGCCGCTCGTCAACATCGCATCGCTCCCTTTCATTCGGCGCGTCCAAGTCTCCGCCGAAGGCACCTACATCGAAGGCCAGGACGGCGTGCTGCAAACCACAGAGATGGAGTTGGAAGCCGGGGTGGACTTCAACCGGCGCGACCGCATGAGCGCAAGCTTGGAGCGCGTGTTTGACCGCGTGCCAACAGAGTTTCCTATTGGACCGGATGCCCTGATCCAGCCAGGCGACTACACCTTCACACAGTTCGGCATCCGGGGCGAAACAGACTCCAGTCGGCCTGTATTCGCCCAAGCGAATGCCTCGACTGGTGGCTTCTACGGCGGCGACCGTATCGACCTGGGTGGAAACGTGGGCTGGCGGCAATCACAGCATCTGGTTCTTGAGGGCGGTATTGACCATTCCATTATCGACCTCCCAGTAGAGAACGGAGAATTCAATGCAACATCGGTCTCAGTTTCCATCCTTAGCGCCATCAACCGAGACCTCTTCGCACGCTCTCTCATCCAGTACGACAACTTCTCACGAAACGTCCAGGCAAACATTCGTGTCAACTGGATCCATACGCCTGGAAGCGATCTCTTTGTTGTCTTCAACACGACTTACAATCGACCTGGGAACGATGACCTCCTCGATCCCCGTCGAGAACTTGTCCTTCAGGACCGCCTTGCCGTAGTAAAACTCACGTATCTCGTGCTGTTGTAGCGGTCAGCGGAAGTGACGTCGCCAGCTCGAGGGTCAAGCCACAAGACCAAATTGAGCGAAATGGGAATACTATTGAGTTGACAGCTGCAATCCCCAATCCCTCATGTCCCGTCACAACCCCCGATTCGTCCAGCTTGTGGATGAGGCTCGCCAGCGCATAGAAGAAACCGACGTGGACACGGTCGCGACTCGTCTCGCAGCAGGCGAGAGCGTCGTGCTGGTGGACGTCCGCGAACAGGCTGAGTGGGACCGCGGCCATCTCCCGGGTGCTATCCATCTTGGGAAGGGTGTCATCGAGCGTGACATCGAGGCCGCCGTCCCCGATCTCGACCTCGAGCTGGTGCTGTACTGCGGAGGTGGCTACCGCTCTGTCCTCGCCGCCGATGCGCTCCAACGAATGGGCTACACCCACGTCGTCTCTATGGATGGTGGCTGGCGCGGCTGGACAGTGGAAGGCCATCCCACAGAGACCGACTAACGGTGCCGGAGACGGGGCTCGAACCCGTACGGGGCGTGCGCCCCAGCGGTTTTTAAGACCGCCGCGTATACCATTCCGCCACTCCGGCCCGGCGTTTGCCCGATCCGGGCGACACCACCCCCGAAGCTACATGCCGACCTCGCTCCGCGCCTCTGCTCTCGCTGTTCAGGACCGAGCGTATGTCCCGTTCTCCCGCCAGCCCATCGGCGTGGCACTCGGGCTGGCGTCGGGGCGCTGGGTCGCGGCGCCTCGGATCGAGAGCGCCTCGTTTCCGTTGACGATCCCCGCGCTGCAAGGGGCGTGGGCATTGGCCGCGCCCGTCGGCGAGGCTATCCTAGCTGCCGCAAGCTCGAGGCCACTCCTTGAGAGCGAGCTGGCGTTCCTCTCAGAAGTCACTGGTGAACCCTGGACGCTCGAGACTGCGGAGATAGCATCCTGCGGCCCGATGCCCGAGTGGACTCGCGAGTTGGCGATCGAACACTCGTCACCGGCACCTACGTCCGCCGCTGAGGCGATGGCTCATGCATTGGAGGCGGCAACACGCGCGGTCGTCCCCGCTTCAGACTTTAGAGTCGGAGCCGTAGTGGTGGATACCTCTGGTCGCTGGGTGACGGGTGCGAACGTGGAGCACGTTGGCGACTGGACACGGGGCTTGTGCGCCGAGCGATCTGCCCTGGTTGCTGCCCGGGCCGCGGGCCTAGGGCCCATTTCGCGCTTCGCGCTGGCGTGCCCCAAGGCGCCCGGGGCCACGCCCTGTGGCGGCTGTCGCCAGCTCATTGCGGAGCAGGCGCCAGACGCCGAGATCCTGATGTGGATGGGCGAGGCCTCCCCAGGATGCCAGACGCCCCAGGACCTTCTGCCCGGGGCCTTTACGGGAGACCAACTGTAGCGCAATGCCGAACGACCGCCTCACGTTGGCGACGTAGTTTCCGGCCCCTCCGTCACCCATCCGTGGATCTCGACCTCGCCTTCCCCCCTGCTCTGCTCGCGATCTGCGGCGTCATGGCAACCGGGCTGGCGATCTGGAGCTATGGCCGGAGCACGCCACCCGTGTCGGGCTGGCGACGGGTGCTCCTGACTGCGCTCCGGGCCACCGCCTTCTGGCTCGTGTTGCTGCTGCTGTTCGATCCGGTCTGGAAGCGTCTCACACGCTCTGGGGAGCCACCGCTGCTGGCAGTGCTGATCGACTCCAGCGAGAGTCTGACCCTCGGCACCACCGGCATCACCCCGTCTGAGCGCGTCCGCTCTGCGCTCACAGGTCTCCCGGATGATGCCGCCCTCCGCTTCTATACGTTTGATGGCGATGCTGCCCCAAGGGGGACGGCGCTCCCCGACGACAGCCTCCAGTTCGTCGGCGAGCGGACGGACATTGCGGCTGCGCTTGGACGCGTTGAGGCGGATTTCGCAGGTCGCAACCTGCGCGGCGTCGTGCTGGTATCAGACGGGCGAAGCACCGATGGCCGCAATCCTGCGTATCTCGCCGAGCGGTTTCCGGTACCCGTGTACACCGCCGTCGCGGGTGACAGTCTCTCCTCTCGCGACGTGCGGCTCGCTCGCGTTGCCACCAACGAGGTGGCCTATGCGGGCAGCCCTCTCCCCATTCGAGCTGGCGTCCGGGCCATCGGCTATCCGGGACAGCGTGCCACCGTCACGGTGTCCGAAAACGGCCGTACGCTCGATCGGCAGGAAGTCACGCTCCAGGCAGGGAGCGAAGTCTCGGCAGACCTCGACGTCACACCATCGGCTGCCGGTCTGCGGCGATACACGATCTCAGTCATTCCCTTGGATGGCGAGGCCACCACGCGCAACAACACGCGTACGGTCTCTGTCCGCGTCCTTGACGACTCGCGACGCCTGCTTCTGCTCGCTGCCGCCCCGAGCCCAGACCTGACCGCGCTCCGTGCCGTCCTCGAAGCCGACCGGTCTCTGGATGTCACGGTTCGCACGCAGCGAAGCCCCGGGCGCTTCTACGAAGGCGACCTTCCTGCTACCCTCGGGCAGTTCGATCTTGTCGTGCTGGCGGGGTACCCAGGAACCGCTGCCGATGCCTCGACTGTGCAACGCGTGGCGACAGCCATCCAGGACGGCCTCCCAGCCGTGTTCGTCCTGACACGCCAGACGGATCTCCGACGCCTCGCGGAAACTCTGGGCGATCTCCTACCCGCCAGCCCGTCGCAAATCCGCCCGGGGTTTGTCTCAGTGTCGCTCGCACCAACCCCTGCAGGGGCTGAGCATCCTGTGCTACGCGATGTGGGAGTCGCCCCGGGTCGCTTCCGCGCGCTTCCGCCTTTAGCCGCATCACCTACGCGGTGGGCGCTCCGTCCGGGGACACGCGTTCTCGGCACCATCCAGCGTGGAGGCACCGTGCTCGAGTCCCCCCTGCTTGCCGTCCGACAGTCCGGGACGGTCCGCACGGCCGCGCTTCTCGGCACCGGGTCCTGGCGCTGGCGAACGCTCCCGGATGACCTCGCAGACCTGCAACCCGCCTACCCCGGCCTGATCGACCGGCTTGTGCGCTGGACTACCGCCGCTCGTGACCGCCGCCCCGTGCGCGTCCGAGCGGACCGCGCGTTGTTCGGTGAGCGCGAGCGCGTGACGTTTATCGGCCAGGTCTATGGCGAAGACTTTGTTCCCGTTGAAGACGCCGCGATCACGCTGACCCTTCGAGGCTCGGGAGGTACGACCTCGCTGTCCATGCGTCCTGTGGGCAACGGGCGGTACCTCGCAGATGCTGGCGTGCGTCCCGCAGGCTCCTACACCTTCACCGCGGAGGCGACTCGTGGCGGCGGGTCACTCGGGCAAGACCGGGGCACGTTTGGCGTCGGCGCGCTGGCGGTGGAGTTCAGGGAGCCCGGAGCGGACATCGGACTCATGCGCCAGATCGCTCTCCGTTCTGGCGGCGCACCCGTTCCCCTCGATTCGCTGGGCGCCTTCGTGCGAGGGCTCCGCTCCTCTGGCCAGCTCGCGGACCGCTCCTTCGTGCGGGAAGACGCGACGCTTCTGCTCACGCTGCCCTGGCTCCTTGCGCTAGCGGTGGTCCTGCTCGCCACGGAATGGGTGGCGAGGAAACGCTTCGGGATGGTGTGAGCGAGAATGCCTGAGGCCGCCAGCTGGAGCGAGGCCTTCAACGAGCTGGTGACCAATCCGCATTCGCTCCCCGTCTTTGGACCCAGCCATCTCGGGGGATAGCGCAAATTCGCGTCGGCTCAAAAACCCAACATGTAGACCGGCGGTACTCTACGGGTTGCACGCCCCTTTCCTCAGCTCCGACACATGGCGACCGAAACCACGACGATTGAAGACCAGCTCCGCGCCCTCGTCCGCCTCCAGGCGATCGACTCCAAGATCGACCAGCTCAACAAGCTCCGTGGCGATCTCCCGGAAGAGATCCGCGACCTCGAAGACGAGAAGGCTGGTCTCGAGACCCGCCTTAACCAGATCGACACCGATAAGAAGGAGGGCGAAGTCCAGCGGAAGAAGCTGAAGCTGGACATCGCAGAAAGCGAGGGTCTCATTCGCAAGTACGAAGAGCAGCAGCTCCAGGTCCGCAACAACCGCGAGTACGACGCGCTGACGAAAGAGATCGAAGCGCATCGCCAGCGGATTCAAAACGCGATTGACGAGATCGAACGCCTCGAAGCCCTGGATGACACAAGCGAGGAAACGGTGGACTCCGCCGACGACCGCATGAAGGAGCTGAAAACGCTCATCAAGGAGAAGCAGGCCGACTTGGAGCGCGTGATCGCCGATACGCAGTCCGAGCAAGAGGGGTACGAGAAGGAGCGTGGCAAGGCCCGCAAGGACATCGACGAGCGCTACATCCGGGCCTACGACCGGCTCCGCACACGCGTCCGCGACGGCCGTGCTGTAGTGCCCATTGAGCGCGGTGCAGCCGCTGGCTACATGGTCCCGCCACAGCGACAGGTGGAGATCCGCCAGCGCGACCGCATCATCGTTTCCGAGCACGATGGCCGCATCATCGTGGACGACCAGCTCTTCCGTGAGGAATCTGGGCGGGCGTAGCGCCCTCGCAGACTCTTCCCACCTTCCGCACCGGCGCACGCCTAGCTTGACGTGTGCGTCGGTCGGACCGTCGCCCTCTCGGCACGCCGAGACGGAGGAAAGTCCGGACACCGCAGGGTACCGTGCTTCCTAACGGGAAGGCGCTGCCGTCGTTCGTGGCGGCGGCGACGGCACGTGCAGCAGAAAGCAGACCAGCCGATGGCTCGCGCTGTCGACAGCGACGGGTACAGGTGATGGGTGAAATGGTGGGGTAAGAGCCCACCAGCGCGCGGGGCGACTCGCGCGGCTAGGCAAACCCCACGGGGTGCAAGGCCACACAGCGTCCGCGTCGGAAGACGAAGGGTTCCCGCCCGAGGACGCGGGTAGGCCGCTCGAGGCCGTCGGTGACGGCGGTCCCAGATAGATGGCGGTCCCTTTTCGCCTGCTCGCGACAGGCGGCGGAGAGGACAGAATCCGGCTTACAGGCTGGCGCACGTCGCACACGAGGCCGCTCCCACACCCGGGGGCGGCCTCTCCAGTTGTCCCTCTGCGGCACGCCGTCTCCAGCTGGAGGGACCCAAGGCCTCACGTAAGAGCTGGCGAGCGCTCTCAAACCAAACAGGCGCGAGATCCGAAGACCTCGCGCCTGAAAAAAGCGGGTGGAGTGCGGACTACTCGCCGCCCTCATCTGGGGTGCTGCCTCCCGTCGCGTCCCCACCTTCGGCTGGCGCTGCATCGGACGGTGCCGCGGGAGCAATCGGGGTTGCATCTGGCGTACCGATGGGTGCGCCGCCCTCAATCGGGATCTCGTCCGCGCGATCCTGAAGGATGCTCCCCTGCCGCTCACCGGGGATGAAGAACGTGGTCAGCACACACAGGAAGAGAAAGGCCCAGCCGAGAGTCCAGGTGGCCTTCTCGAGAAAGTCTGGTGCCTGCCGGGCACCGAGAATCTGCGTCGTCTGGCCGCCCGAGGCAATCCCCGCGAGCCCGCCGCCCTTCCCGCTCTGGAGAAGCACGACCACCGCCATCAAGATGGCGACGACGAGAATGAGAACGATCAGAAAGACGAACATGGCGGTCCGGGGCCAGAAAGCAAAGAGAGTCGCGAATTTAGCGATAGCCACGAGGCTTGCCCGCAGACCGCGCCTCAATTCGGCGTGAAGCAATGACCGGGCACAAGCCGCGACGTCACCCGCCCGCTCTCTGACTGGGTTCAGGCGAGCTGGCGGCGATCCAACTCTGCCTGAGCGAGGAGCAAGGTCAGCGCCGACTTGGAGTCCAGCACCTGGCCCCTCCGGGCAAGTGCGACCGCCTCGTCCAGCGACATTCGAACGGGCTCCACGAACTCATCGGCGTCTACGCTGGCTCCGACCTCCGAAAGGCCTTCGGCGAGGAACAGGTGGATCACCTCATTGCTGTATCCGATGCACGGATGCGTGGTCCCTAGAGCTGTCCAGCGCTCCGCCGCCAGCCCGACCTCCTCGGCCATTTCGCGCTTCGCCAGATCCAACGGGTCCTCATCTGGCCGATCGAACTTGCCAGCGGGGACCTCCAAAAACTCCTGACGCGGCGGATACCGAAACTGGCGGATCAGGAGCACGGACCCATCCTCGTCCAGAGGCAACACTGCCGATGCGCCCGGGTGCTCGATCCATTCACGGACGGACTCGCCTCCGTCGGGCAGACGAACCTCGTCTCGCCGCACATGGAGCAAGACCCCATCGTACACAGCATCGGAGCGAATGGGCGTTTCCGTAAGGTCCACGGGAGGCAGTGGGTATGTCCAGAGAACTGAATGGGCATCGACCTCGCCCGCTCAACGCGGGCAGATCTACGCGCTTTCGCCAAGACTCGAGCTGGCGACCCGTCTAGGCTTCCCCACTGGGGCCGCTGAACTGCACCGAGGTGCCAGGGTGGGCCACTTCATTGATGTGGCCATGCTGTGCCTCGTAGCGCTGGATGTTGTCCGCCAGAGCGGCGAGCAGGCGCTTGGCGTGTGCAGGCGTCACCACCACGCGACTCTTGACGCGCGCCTTGGGCACGCCCGGCATCACGCGGATGAAGTCGAGGATGAACTCCTCGGGGCTGTGAGCGATCATCACCAGGTTGGAGTAGACGCCTTCGGCGACATCTTCCGCCAGCTCGATGGACAGGGACTGGCCTTGCAGGGCGTTGGGATTGGTTTCCATGAGTTAGCGGGGGCGGCTCGCCTGAGCGAGCGCGGAGATGAGGTCGCTTCGAGTGATAATGTGGTAGGCTTGTTCCGAGGATGGCTCGCCGTCTCCTCCTGGATCGTCATGGACGAGGACCGCACCGGCGTCGCCATCGAGGTAAGCGGTCAAGCGGTCGAGGTGCACCGTGCGTGGAACGACTGCAAGCGGGGGGCCCATAACCTCCCGAACCGGTCGAGCACTGGCACCGGGCTCGTCGATCAGGTATCCGAGGACGCCCCGCTCGGAGAGCGAGCCGACGATCTCGTTGTCTTCGAGAACCGGAAGCTGACTGATGCCCCCCCCCATCATGGCCTGGATCGCCTCGCCAAGCGTCGTGTCCGGCGATACGGCGACCACCGGGGTCGGCTGCTTGCGTGCGGCGAGCACTTCCTCCACCGTAAGCGACGGCGCATCTGACAGGAAGCCGTTGCGGCGCATCCACTCGTCGTTGTAGGTCTTCGAGAGATACCGAAACCCCGAATCGGGTAGCAGCACGACCACCACGTCGTCCCCCGTCAGCTCGGCGCGATGTGCCTTGAGCCAGTCGAGCGCCCCCACGACCGCCATGCCGCAGCTTTGCCCAACGAACAGGCCTTCTTCGCGAGCAAGGCGGCGCGTCATCCGCATCGAGCTGGCGTCGTCCACGCGGACATAGTCGTCCACGATGTCGAAGTCCATGTTCTTCGCCAGGATGTCCTCGCCCACGCCCTCGGTGAGGTAGGGATAGATCTCGGACTCCACAAACTCACCCGTGTGGAAGTACGTGTAGTAGACGCTCCCGCGTGGATCGACACCGATGACCTGGATCTCTGGGTTCTGCTCCTTTAGGTACTTCGCCGTTCCGCTGATGGTGCCACCCGTTCCCGCCCCCGCGATGTAGTGCGTGATGCGCCCCTCGGTCTGCTCCCAGAGCTCCGGTCCCGTCGTACGGTAATGGGCCTCGGCGTTGGCGGGATGGTCGTACTGGTTCGGGTAGAATGAGTTGGGTATCTCGGTCGCCAGCCGGGCGGCGACGGAGTAGTACGAGCGGGGATCGTCCGGCGCCACGTTCGTCGGGCAGACGATGACTTCCGCACCGAGCGCCCGTAGTACATCTGCCTTCTCTGGGCTCTGCTTGTCCGTCGTGGTGAAGATGCAGCGGTAGCCCTTGGCGATGGCGGCAATCGCCAGCCCGGCGCCGGTGTTGCCGCTCGTGCCCTCGATGATGGTCCCGCCTGGGGTTATGAGCCCCTTGGCCTCGGCATCCTCCAGCATCGCCAGCCCGATGCGATCCTTGACGCTCCCGCCCGGGTTAAAGAACTCGACCTTCGCGAGCACAGTGCACGGCAGGTCCGCCGCCAGCGTGTTGAGGCGGACCAGTGGGGT
>JBCBZH010000195.1:0-8429 GCA_039815415.1 Bacteroidota bacterium | reverse complement strand
CAGCGTCAGGATCTGCTTGCGCGCATCGGAGGAGAGTTCCGCCAGATCGAGGGACTCGAAGATGCGGTCGTCTTCCGTCACGTCCATGTCACGGTCCGCAGCGGACATGGCGAAGAGGGCGCCGATGAACGACAGCCGTTGGTCCTCCGGGAGGGTGTTGAGATCGAAGCGCTCAGGAGCTGAAGCCATGGGGGTCGAATCGAGGAGACTCGAATCTAGCACCATGAGCAGGCGTCAACGACCATTTGAGACGTTAAGAGGCTGTTTGAAACGACAGGGGTCCTTCGTCACCGGTCCGCGCGTTCGCGTTCAGCGTCGGAACACCGTTCTCGAAAGCCTCTACGCGGCGCGCAAGAACCGACGAGCTGGCGGGGCCTCCAGGCGCCGCGTGTCGGCGTAGCGTCGGAACAGCGCGCTGAGATCTGCCAGAAGAGGCGCAGCAGTTGGCGAGGTGGGGCCGGCCCACAAGCGGCCTTGGATGGAGGCACGAAATGCGTCGCGGTTCACGACCCGCTCGCCAGGCCGGATCTCAATGTCACGGCCGGAGGGCAGGAGCACCTCGTCTAGCCACGCAACGTACAGGCGCATCCGGTGCGGCCAGCCACGGAGCGCAGTCTCGAGGGGGCGACGCGTCAGGCCCAGCTCCAGCCACATCCGCACGTCGGTCGAGAAGAACGGCAAGGCCTTCGCCAGCTCGGGGCGACGGTGCGCGTGGCAGAGCCGCAGTCCCGCCCGTGTCTCGATCACGCCTGCCCCACGGGCCAG
Organism: Bacteroidota bacterium; assembly: GCA_039815415.1. Classification (GTDB taxonomy): domain Bacteria; phylum Bacteroidota; class Rhodothermia; order Rhodothermales; family Rubricoccaceae; genus JBCBZH01. Next base: position 7,664 of record JBCBZH010000195.1, on the reverse strand, counting down.
CGCGCCGAGCACGTCTTCAGCGGTCCAGGCGCCGTGGTCGGGCGGAGCCGCAGAAGGTGGCGCTGGAGACTCTGGAGGTGCTGAGCGGAACGCGACATCGCAGAGATGACGAGGGGCTGGAGAGACGGAGGCGACAGACATGGGGCGTCTGGAAGGTCCACGCGAAGAGTAGCGAGCGTGGCTGTCATCTCCGTGTCATACCCTGTCGACTGTTGTCAAGGTGGTCTCGAACTCCCTCACTAGCGTTGGACGCGTCAGATTCCGCATCTCCATCCTCGCGGGAGAGCGGCTTCTCGAGGTACGGGTTTCGCGTCGCCAGCTCGAGCTGGCGTTCCCATCGGGCCGCAGTCGAACAGACGTTTGCGTTGCGATCCGGCGGATCCTTGCACTCAGCAACCCGACGCCTGACCCGAACTCGAGGCACTACCCGTTGTCTTGCGACTCAAACAGGTCCTGAACACGCGCAGCTTCCTCGGTCTGTCCCGCGCGCCGACGGGCCTGCACATAGGCGTCCACGTCCGACTCTGCCGCGACTGCCAGCGCAGCCAGTCGTAGCGCATGGGCTTCGTCGGCCTGGCCCAGGGCGTCCAGTGCCCGCGCCTTGGTCATCTGGTTGCTAAACATTGGACTCCGCTCAATGGAGCGCTCGACCCACGCCAGCGCGTCTTCCGTTCGCAGATTGTGGTCGAGGGCGTAGGTCGCGATCTGGTCCCAGCCTTCTGGAAAAAAGCCAGCCGTCCCGTGCAACTCCTGCTCCATGTTCGCCAGCACGAGGGCTGGGGTGTTGGCGGTGATTCGGATCGGGACCGCGAGCTGATCCCAGTGGAGCACGAGAGTGGTCGAGGTCAGGTCAGGAGCATGGAAGCTGTAGGAGAGGCGCTCTTGCATCGACGCCTCCGATGGCGTGACGGTGACCCGGAGGACATCTTCGGACGCGTCATAGAAATAGGAGCCCCACGCATCCGCCATCGACGAAAAGATGATCGTCCATTCACGCTCGCCCGGAATCGTGTGCAGTCCGTAGCGTCCAGCTGGAAGGGCGGCGCCTTCGATCTGCACCTCGGTGGAGGTCTCGAAGGTTGTGTTCTCATTGGCGCCAGCTCGCCAGACCTCACCATAGGGCACCAGCTCGCCCCAGACGGCTCGCCCGCTCACCGCCGGGCGGTGATAAGCCACCGTGATCTCGGTCATGCCGATGGTTTGCATCACCCGAGCGTGTGGGCTGACACGAGGCGTGGTGAGCTGGCGCTGAGCGAGGGCGGGAACGGCGAGGCACAGCGCTAGCGCAAGTACAGAGAGTTGGCGCATCATGCGGAGGTCTGGAGGCAGGCGAAGCAGGATACTCTCACCCTGAAGCCAGTCAGGGACCTTTCTCGTCTATCAAGGACTACATAGCCCGGGAATGCTTCTTGCGGTGTGCCCTTGTGCGATCTTCTTTCCCTAGCATCCCTCCCTTCTCATGCGATTCCTTCTCTTCGTCGCTCTATGTGTCCTTGGCGTGGCTCCAGTGTGGGCACAGCCTGCCGTCTTCGGCTCGGTCTCCACGAGTCGGGTGGCCTTGAACGCAGAGCAGGGGAGCTACTATGACGCCATCCACGGACATGAGTCCGCACCGCGTCTCGTCACCGCGAATGCGGATGTGCTGGATGCGGAAGGCGAGGTGACGTTCAATCTGGATGACGGCGTCGAGCTGACGATGGCGCCAGATCGTATCGAGCGGTACGGCAAGGGACAGTTCTCCTGGTTCGGGACCGTTCGGTCCTTGGGGCGGGTGACCGGTCAGGCTGTGGTGTCCGTCCGGGACGGGATGATGATGGGTGAGTTCTCGACAGCCTGGGGGCTCTATGACCTGAAGCCTCTCGGCGATGGTCTCTACGCGATGGTGAGAGGGCAGAAGGAACTCCGGTTTGAGTCCCACGAGCTGGCGTCCAAGCTCCACACCCTTCGTGTGGATCCCCCGATGATGCTCGACCCGGAGGCTGCGACTGCGCTTCGGGGTGGGCCGGAGCCGACATCGTACACAGTGTTGTTTCCCTATACCCCAGAAGCGTTTGCTGCAGTGCCAGACATTGCGCTGGTAGCCCAACAGGTGATTGCCTTTGCCAATCAGGCGTACGTCAACAGCAATGTGGATCTGCGAGCCGAGTTCGCTGGGATCTTCGAGCTAGATCTCGAAGAGACGGCAAGCTTGGAGACCGACCTGCGGCGCTTGCAGAACATGAGCGACGGGCTCGGAGATGCCGTCCATGCTGAGCGGAATCGCGTTGGGGCGGACGTCGTCACACTGTTCCGTACAGCCGACGAGACGAGCACAGCGGGGATCGCGTTTGTGTGTACCGGGGCGTCGTTTGCCTTTGGAGTCTTCGAGATTGACGGCTCAGGTGTCGGCATCGTCTACACGCATGAGGTGGGCCACATCATTGGCGGTGGACACGAAGACACCAACGCTGCGGGATGCAACAGCTTCAGCCGGGCCAAGGAAGAGCCTGGAGGCGCTTGGCGGACCATCATGTTTGCGTCGTTCAACTCCTCCACAGTTCCCTATTTCTCGAACCCATTCGTCCAGATCCAGATTGGGACGGAGGGACCTGTAGCAACCGGAAACGAGGGGACTCGTGACAACGCACGGACGTTCAATGCGCGCGCGGCTGCGGTTGCAGCGTTCCGCTCGACCCCTGGGGGAACAGCTGCTGCGACGGCACAGCCCGGCTCGCCCATCGTGCAGGTGGTGCCCGGAACGACGGAGAGCGTAGAGCTGAGTCTGCAGAACACGGGCCTAGGCGACCTGAACTGGTATGGGATTACTTCCGCCAGCCCGGATGTGGACTTCCACACACTCGGTCAGTCGTCAGTTGCTGATCTGAACACGTCGGGGACGGAGCTGACCCTGGTGAAGGGCTCCTGCCCCTCAGGGGATGCCTTGCGTGAAGGCTTTGCCACGTTCGACTTCGGGTTCACCTTCCCGTTCAACGGACAGGTCTACACCCAGGCCCGCGCCAGCTCGAATGGCTATGTCGTCTTTGACAGTTACGATGGCTGCTCGCAGCCCGCCCCGGCAGCATTGCCCACGGCCGGCGGCCCAGAGTCCTTTATCTCAGCGTTCTGGTCCTCCGACGTTCGTCCCGTTCGGTCGAGCGGCGGCGTCGAGACCAAGGTGATCGTCAACACGCTCGATGACGGGCGGCTGACCGTGAAGTGGATCGACGCAGGGTTCTTCATTCCCTCGATCCCGGGCAGTTTCTTCTTCGTGGACGTGCAGGCCGTCTTTGGCCCGGACGGAAGCGTCGAGTTCCGCTACAGCAACTTCTTCCGAACGCTGGTCGGGGAAGATGACTTCACGCTGAGCAGCGGCGAGCAAATCGACGTTCCGCTGTCCGACGACATCCGGATCGGCATTGAGTATGCGGGCGACGATGGCACGGAGGTGGACTTCCCTCGGCTGCAGTTCGCCGGGCAGATCTTCTTCCCCAACCCCGCCATCGAGCTGACGGCATCTGCGCAGACCATTGCAGCCTCTGAGACCGGAGCCATTCCCGTCCGCATCAACGCCGAGCGGCTTCCGCTCGGGAACTACACGCTGCCGCTCCAGCTGCTCACCAACGATCCGGACAATGGGATTCTGGACATCCCGATCCGGGTACAGGTGGTGACAGTGATCGACACGGAGGAGGACGCCAGCGCGTCGTTTGCCTTCACAGCCATTGGCCCGAACCCGGCCACCGACGAGGCGACGCTCGCCTTCGAGCTGGCGGCTCCGTCCGAGGTGACCGTCACCGTGTTCGACGCCCTGGGCCGGGAGGTTCGCCAGCTCGAGCTGGGGATGCAGCTTGCCGGGGCAGGGGAGACCGTGCTGGACACCTCGGACTTTGCGCCGGGCGTGTACCTCGTTCGCCTCGAGGCCGATGGGGAGCTTCGGACCCGCCGCGTGACCGTCGTCCGGTAGTCTCGGGATCGGGTAGGGTCGTTGCGGTACGACCCCGCCCGATCGAGTCTTCGAGCTGAGGGTCAGCCGTCGCCTTCGAGCACCAGCGCGTTGTGGCCGAACAGCTTCGCAACGCCCTTCATGAAGTCGGGCGTCAGGTCTACCACCGAGGTCCGCGCGTGGAGCCGGACGGGTTGAGGGAGGTCACGGTGTAGGAGCTCGAAGTAGATCTTGATGGCGCCCGGATGCTCCTGGCACAGCTCCGCCAGCGCGTCAACCTGCTCTGGCTCCACGCGGTCCACATCGAGCCGCAGCACCAGCGACTTGACCAACTGCTCGCGGACGCGCCACATCGGGATGATCTCCTTGGCGATCAGCTTGAGGTCGCCGCGTGAGGTTTCGGCCTTGCCGCGCACCATTACCACCTCGTCAATCTCGAGGTACTGGCCCGCGCGCTCAAGCGTCTGAGCGAACAGCACGATCTCGGCCTGGCCGGTCGTGTCTTCGAGCGTGACAAACGCGATGGGGCGTCCGGACTTGGTTGTGCGCCGGGTGATCTCCGTGATGATGCCGATGGCCGTCTGGTCGCTCTCGTGAGGGATCGAGCTGGCGTCTCCGAGCTTGCACGAGGCGAAGGTGCGTGTTTCTGCGGCGAACCCGTCGAGCGGGTGGCCGGAAACGTAGAAGCCCATCAGGTCGCGCTCGTAGCGGAGCTGCTCGCCGCGGCTCCAAAAGGGCACATTGGGCATCTGCGGCATGTACGTGGCACCGTCGCCACCTGCCGCTCCGAAGAGGGACGACTGGCCTGCGAGCTTGTCGGCCTGCTGCTTTTGCGCCCAGCCCCACGCCAGCTCGACGGCCTCCACCAACTGGGCGCGGTGGCCTTCGAAGGAGTCCAGGGCACCGGCGGACGCCAGCGCTTCGATGGTCTTCTTGCCGACCGTCCGGAGGTCCAGGTCCTTGCAGAGCGCGAAGAGGTCATCGAAGACCCCGCCGGCCTTCCCGCGTGCATCGAGGATGGCCTCGATGGCTCCCAGGCCGACGCCCTTGATGGCGCCCAGACCAAACCGGACGCGACCATTTTCGACTGTGAAGTGGGCCTGGGACCGGTTCACACACGGCGCGAGGATCTCGATGCCTGCCTGCCGGGTGGCGTCCAGCGCGATCGCCATCTTCGAGCTGTCGGACATTTCCGTCGTCAGCACGGCCGCCATGAACTCGGCGGGGTAGTGGGCTTTCAGGTAGGCCGTGTGGTAGGCGACGACCGAGTAGGCGGCGGAGTGACTTTTGTTGAACCCGTAGCCCGCGAACTTGGCCATCATGTCGAAGACCTCATTGGCCTTCTTGGCGTCCACGCCCTTCTCTGCCGCTCCGTCCACGAAGATGACGCGCTGCTTGTCCATCTCGGACTGCTTCTTCTTGCCCATCGCGCGCCGGAGCAGGTCGGCGCCACCGAGGGTGTAGCCACCCATCACCTGCGCCATCTGCATCACCTGCTCCTGGTAGACAGGGATGCCATACGTGGGCTCCAAGATGTCGCGCAGCATCTCATGCGGGTACTCCACGGCCTCGCGCCCGTGCTTCCGGTCGATGTAGGTCGGGATCAGGTCCATCGGACCCGGACGGTAGAGCGCGTTCATCGCGATCAGGTCGTCCAGGCTGGTGGGCTTGAGCTTGCGCATCCACTCGCGCATCCCCGAGGACTCGAACTGGAAGATGGCGACCGTGTCGCCACGCTGGAACAGCGTGTAGGTCTCGGCATCGTCCAGAGGCAGCGCATCCAGATCAATCTCGACGCCGTGGTTGTCCTGGATGAGCGCCAGTGCGTCATCGAGGATGGTGAGCGTCTTCAGACCGAGGAAGTCCATCTTGAGGAGTCCGAACTCCTCAATCCACTTGCCGTCGTACTGGGTCACTACGGCATCAGCGCCGCCGCTTTTGCCTTTCTGGATCGATACCGGCACGTAGTCGCCCACGTTGCCTGGCGCGATGATGACCCCAGCCGCATGGACGCCGGTGTGCCTGGCGGAGCCTTCGAGGACCGTCGCGTAGTGCATCAGCTTGCGGATCTGCGGATCCTGTGACTGATACAGCTTGGCGAACTCAGGGACCTCGCCTTTGGCTTTCTCGAGCGACACCTTCACGCCGTCCGGGATCAGCTTGGCGATCCGGTCGGCTTCCGGCAACGGAACGCCCAGTACGCGGCTTACATCGCGGATGACCGACTTCGAGCCCATCGTCCCGAACGTCACGATCTGACAGACCGATTCACGGCCGTACTTCTCGACCACATAGTCGATCACCTTGCCACGTCCCCGGTCGTCGAAGTCGATGTCGATATCCGGCATCGAGACGCGCTCTGGGTTGAGGAAGCGCTCGAAGAGCAGGTCGTACTTGAGAGGGTCGATGTTCGTGATGCCCAGACAGAAGGCGACGGCACTTCCAGCAGCACTCCCACGTCCGGGGCCGACGCTCACACCGAGCTGGCGAGCGGCTGTGGTGAAGTCCTGCGTGATGAGGAAGTACCCGGCGTACCCCATCTCCGCGATGATCCCCAGCTCGTAGTCGAGCCGTTCACGGACGATCTCATTGATCTCTGGATATCGGCGCCGGGCACCGTCGTACGTGAGGGCTCGCAGGAAGGCGTTGTCGTCGGCGTGCTCGGGGGGGATGGGGAAGTGCGGCATCAGCAGCTCGCCCATCGGAAGCTCGAGATTGCACTTGGCAGCGATCTCGCCCGTGGCGTCCAGCGCTGCGTCGACCGCCAGCTCATTCTCGAACACGCCCTCCGTCACCGAGCTGGCGAAGGCGGCCCGCATCTCCGCGTCGGACTTGAGGAAGAACTGGTCGTTCTCAAACCGCATCCGGTTCGGGTCGTGCAGCTCCTTGCCGGTCTGGAGGCAGAGCAGCACGTCCTGCGCCTCGGCATCCTCCCGCGCCACGTAGTGGACATCATTGGTGGCAATCACCTTGACGTTGAACTGCTTGGCCCAGCGAAGCAACACCGCGTTGCACTGTCGCTGCTCTGGGATGGCGTGGTCCTGGACTTCGATGTAGTAGTCGTCGCCGAAGATGCTCAGGTACTCCTTAAACACCTCCAGCGCTTCGGCTTCGCCCTTCTTGAGGATGGCCTGGAGGACTTCGCCTTGCAGGCAACACGTCGTTGCCACCAGCCCGGCGCTGTGTTCACGGAGCGTCTCCTTGTCCAACCGAGGCTTGTAGTAGTAGCCGTCGGTGTAGCTCAGAGACGAGAGCTTGATGAGGTTGCGGTAGCCCTCCAGGTTCTTGGCAAGCAGGACCTGGTGGTAGCGCGTCCGGTCGGACTTGTCACCCATGCCAGAGGGCGTGACGTAGAACTCACACCCGATGATGGGCTGCACGCCAGCTCGTTGGGCGGTCGTGTAGAATTCCGGAACGCCGTAGAGATTCCCGTGGTCCGTGATGGCAACGGCGCCGTGGCCCATCTCTGCGGCCCGGCTGACGAGTCGTTTGATCTGAGCCGCTCCATCGAGAAGCGAATACTGAGTGTGGCAGTGGAGATGGCAGAACTCGGACACAGACGACGAAGGGAGGCGACGTAGCAGACCCTGGCAAGATCACGAGACGCCCGACGCGCGGCAACCGATGTGGAGAACTCGGCGTGAGACGGGCCGGAGTCCTGCCGCGGGAGGCTCTCGTCAGCTCGACGCATCGCGCCGCACCGTTTAGAAGCGACCATCGCCGACACGAACTCGCGATCGCT
>JBCBZH010000282.1:0-5492 GCA_039815415.1 Bacteroidota bacterium | reverse complement strand
CTTGGCATAGCTGGAGAGAGCTAGTGCTTTACCTGCAAATGTGACCTTGCGAAAATAATATTTGTTTTTATATGCGACACCGGTTATGAACCTAGGAGCGTGGCCGATACCCGGAGGGCACTGCCCCTCCAGCCATGCAACCGCCCCGCGATTTCGTCGAGTTCGGGTTCTCCGACCCCACGCCGCAGTTCGTCAAGATCACGACCTGCGAGGAAGACTCTGGCCGAGCGCTTGTAGACGGCGTGGTGGTGATCCCGGGCCTGCCCGTGTGCCGCGTCCGCATGAAGACCGACGCCGAGCGCGTGTTCCGCTATGGTCCGGGCCGTGCGGCGCTGATCGACTACGTGCGCGCCGCCCTCCACGAAGACGTGATGGTGGAGCTGCCTTGGAACTAGGCGCCCTCGAGCTGGCGACGCGCACTACGCGCCGTTGCCCGACGCTCCGAGGCTCCCCAGCATCTTGCTGAGTTCCACACCCCCGTTGGGATCGAAGTCGAGCGTGCGGATCGGGAACGGGATGGTGACACCCTTCTCGTCGAACGCCTGCTTGATGGCCTTGATGGCCTCACTCTGCGCTTCCAGGAAGTCCACCTGCTTGCTGAAGTCGACCCAGAAGCTGACGACGAAGTTGATGGAGGAGTCGCCAAACTCGGTGTAGAAGAGAGTCACCGGACGGCCCTTCTTCAGCATATCGAGAGACTTGACAGCCTCTACGGCCACCTTTTGGGCATTCCCTAGATCGTCCCCATAGCCGACGCCGCACGCCAGATCTATGCGACGTTCCCGGCGCGCTGAGTAATTGACCAACGGTTCTCCGAACACCTTGGCATTGGGGAGAGCCACCTTCCGCCCATCAAAGGTGTCGATCACCGTTGTCCGCAACGAAATCTCTCGGACAGACCCCATGTGACCGTTTGTCTCGATGATCTCCCCGACGAGGAAGATCGGATTGACGGCCATCAGGACGCCCGAGATGAAGTTGGAGGCAATGTCCTGGAAGGCAAAGCCCAACGCCAGCCCGACAACTCCAGCACCGGCAAGGAGCGTTGTCACCAACCCATCCAGCCTCAAAAACTTCAGTGCAATGAATGTCCCTGCCGCCAGAACGACGATGTAGGCAAGCGTTCCGAGCAGGTTCGTCACGTTGCCTGCCTGAGGCGCTCGTGTCGTCAGGCGGCTTAGGACACTTTGCACTACACGCCTGGCCAACCGCGCCAGCATCGCGAACACAACCACGACGAGGAATGCAACAACGATGTTTGGCAACAGCAGAATTGCGTGCTCAACCCATCCCTGCAGTTTCACAATCAGCCCAGATGCTGTCTCTGCCACAGGAACAGGTGCCGCGAGCGAATCCTCCGCCATGTTGGCAACTGAATCTGGGAGAACTGCCTGCACCGAGTCCAGGGCGGCTTGAGCAGTATCGGAGAGAGCTACGGAAGCCGAGTCGGCGAGCTGCATACAGGAGGCGAGATGGGATCGCAGTGAATGGCGATATGAACAGATTATGAGCCGATACCAGTTCCGCGTCTTCCTTGAACATCGTGGCAGGTTTCGAGCTGGGGTACCGTATTACCCTTGTGTTTCTGCGAAACGCCGCTGCCCTGTCATCGTACCTGCGAGCCACGTACGGTTTACAAGCGAACGCCTCCTGCCACACGCTCAGTACCCATGTTCCTTCACGAGCTCTCCCATGCCCAGCGCGAGGCGTTTCTGATCCTCGCCCGCCAAGTGATCGACGCGGATCACCGGCTGGCGATTCAGGAAGTGGAACGGCTAGACCGGCTCTACAGCGAAGCCGGATTCGAGCCCGAAACGGCAGAGGCGGCTGTCGCGATTGACGATCTGCAGTCTGTGTTCATGTCGGAGCGCTCCCGCGTGGTGGTGATTCTGGACCTGCTCCTTGTGGGCTACGCCGACGGCACGCTCCACCCAGCCGAGGCCGAGGCCATCCGACAGATCGGTGCGCGCCTCGGCCTCGACGCCGGTGTCTGGGAGCATGCCCTGGACTGGGCGCGGCGCCTTCACCAGCTCGTCGTGGAAGCCGAGGACATGGGCACGGTGGCCGGAGCGGCGTAGGCACGTGCGGCCTCGTTCCAGCGGGCTTCGCCAGCGCGTTGTGCTCGGCCTCGAGCTGGCGCTTCGCTACTCGCCTGTTCTCACCTCCAGCTCGAGACGCCCGTCACGACGACCTGATCCACTTGACGTTCTCCGCTCGAGTTGGCGCTGCACGTCTTCCCCACCCCCTCTCCACGGACGCGCAGATCCAGGCCGGGTAGCTTCCCGAACGACTCTCCGCTCTCTAGAATGGCCTCGGACGCTCCCAAAATCATCTTCTCCATGCTCGGCGTCGGCAAGACCCTGCCGGCTGGCAAGAAGATCCTCGATAGCATTTACCTCTCGTTCTACTACGGCGCCAAGATTGGCGTCCTCGGTCTGAACGGAGCAGGAAAGTCCACCCTGCTGCGCATCATCGCGGGCGTGGACAAAGCCCATGATGGCGAGATCCAGTCTCAGCCGGGTCTCACATTTGGGTTGCTGGAACAGGAACCTGACCTCGGCGGCGATGACAGGACCGTCAAAGAGGTGGTAGAGGAGGGAATGGCCGAGGCTGTCGGGCTGGTGAAGCGCTACGAGGAGATCTCGAACGCCTTTGCAGAGCCTGACGCGGACTTCGACGCGCTGATCGCCGAGCAGGCCAAGGTGCAAGAGGCCATCGACCGCCTCGGCGCCTGGGACGTGGACGCCCGCCTCCAGCAGGCGATGGACGCCCTCCACTGCCCGCCCTCCGATGCGAAGGTGGGCGTGCTCTCCGGAGGAGAGAAGCGCCGCGTCGCGCTGGTGCGGCTCCTTCTCCAGGCTCCTGATGTCCTCCTACTCGACGAGCCTACGAACCACCTCGACGCCGCCTCCGTGGCATGGCTCGAGCAGCACCTCGCCAGCTACCCGGGCACCATCATTGCCGTCACGCACGACCGCTACTTCCTCGACAACGTGGCGGGATGGATCCTCGAGTTGGACCGCGGCAAGGGCATCCCGTACGAAGGCAACTACACGAGCTGGCTTGAGCAGAAGGAGGCCCGCCTCGCCCAGGAGAAGAATCAGCGCGACAAGCGTCGCAAGACCATCCAGCAAGAGCTGGAGTGGGTCCGCCAGAACGCAAAGGGCCGCCGCACCAAAAGCAAAGCCCGTCTCGCCCGCTACGAGGAGCTGCAAGCCGGGCTCCCGGAGGAGCGCCGCGAGGAGCTGGAGATCTACATCCCCCCCGGCCCGCGCCTTGGCAACGTGGTGGTGCAGGCGGAGCACGTCGCGAAGGGCTACGGCGATCGCCAACTCGTGGAGGACCTCACGTTCTCGCTCCCCCCCGGCGGCATCGTAGGCGTGGTGGGGCCGAATGGAGCCGGTAAGACGACGCTCTTCCGCATGATTACCGGCCAGGAGCAGCCCGATGCCGGGACGTTCCGCGTGGGCGACACCGTCCAGATCGGCTACGTCAATCAGGACCGTGACCTGGATCCCAACAAGACGGTCTGGGAGACCATATCGGGCGGATCAGACTTCATCCAGCTTGGGACCCGCGAGGTGAACAGCCGCGCCTATGTGGGGCGGTTCAACTTCGGCGGGCAGGACCAACAGAAGAAGGTGGGCACGCTCTCTGGCGGAGAACGCGGCCGCCTCCAGCTGGCGGTCACGCTCAAGGAGGGCGCGAACGTCCTGCTGCTCGACGAGCCGACCAACGACCTGGACGTAAACACCCTTCGCGCGCTGGAGGAAGCCCTCCTCGCGTTTGGCGGCTGTGCCGTCGTCATCTCGCACGACCGCTGGTTCCTCGACCGTGTCGCCACACACACCCTGGCGTTTGAGGGCGACGGGCAGGTCTTCTTCTACCCCGGCCCCTACTCTGAGTATGAGGACGACCGCCGCGACCGTCTTGGCATCCAGGATGCAGAACCCACCGGCCCGCACCGGAAACTGACGCGCGCGTAGCCCGCCCAGGTTAGACGACGCCGAACCGGGGGTCTACTCCTGCAAGGACACCGCTGACACAACCTCGGCAGGTCCACCCCCCACTTTCTCTCCCACGCGGCCCGACTGCCGCCCGTAGCTTCCTGCCCGTCTCTCCCCTTCCCTGAATGAGCGCGATCAAGTTTGGCACCGATGGCTGGCGTGCCGTTATCGCTGACGACTACACCTTCGACAATCTGACGACGGTCTCTCGCGCCACCGCAGCTTGGCTGAAGGGGCAGTCAGAGGCACCGTCTGTCGTCATCGGCCATGACACACGGTTTCAGGGAGTGGCATTCACACAGCACGTCGCGGCTGTGCTGGCGTCGTCTGGCGTATCCGTTCGCATGGCGGACGGCTTCACGACGACCCCCGCCGTGAGCTGGGCGACGCGCGAAGGAGGCCATACTGCAGGCATCGTCATTACAGCCAGCCACAACCCGCCACAGTACAACGGCTTCAAGATCAAGGCGCACTTCGGCGGCCCGGCCACGCCAGACATGATCGATGCCGTGGAGGCTGAGCTTCCGAAGGTGTCGGGCGAGCTGGAGATTCAGAGCTACGACGCGCTCGTGGCAAACGGCCAGATCGAGACCTTTGACCTTCAGGCCGACTACGTCGATCTCCTGAAGCGCCAGCTCGACGTGGACGCCATCAAGGAGGCCGGAACCCGTGTCGCCTACGACGCCATGTACGGCGCCGGACAGGGCGTGGTCACGGAGTTGCTCGGGCGTCCGCGCGTGACCGAGCTGGGCCATGAGCTGAACCCAGGCATGCACGGTCAGGCCCCCGAGCCCATCGAGAAGAACCTCGGTGGCCTCCTCAAGGCCGTCGTCGATGAGCACTGCGCTATCGGGCTGGCGACCGACGGCGACGCCGACCGCATCGGGCTGGTGGACGAGGAGGGCGTCTTCGTGGACTCCCACAAGATCCTCGCGCTGCTGGTCAAGTACCTCCACACGGAGAAAGGCCTCAAAGGCAAGATCGTCAAGACGTTCTCGACCACCGACATGCTCGACCGGATGGGCGAGTCCTACGGGCTGGAGGTCGTCACAACGCCCATCGGCTTCAAGTACATCGGGCCCAAGATGGTGGATGGCGACGTGCTGGTGGGCGGCGAAGAGTCCGGCGGCATGGCGGTTCTGACGCACATCCCGGAGCGCGATGGCCTGTTCATCGGCATGACCGTCGTGGAGATGATGGTCACGCGGGAGCGTTCGCTCTCGGGGCTCGTCCGTGAGCTGATGGACGAGTTCGGGCCACACTACCAGAGCCGTACGGACCTTCACACCACCGAGGCGCGCAAGCAGGAGGTCCTCCAGCAGCTCGAGGCCGACGGGCTGGCGGAGGTCAACGGCTCGGCGGTCACGAAGACCGAGACGCTGGACGGATTCAAGTTCCGCACGGACAACGGCTGGCTCCTCTTCCGCCCCTCAGGTACCGAACCGGTGCTGCGCGTCTACTCGGAAGCGTCGTCGCAGGAGACCG
>JBCBZH010000133.1:0-11309 GCA_039815415.1 Bacteroidota bacterium | reverse complement strand
GGCATCCCACGTCGAGGTGATCGCAGGCCCGTCCTCCATCCGCACCGTGTTGTGCTTCACGATGCCGATGTCTCCGGCGATCAGAATCCCGTGTTCGGCATCAGGGGTCGTGATGGAAATCAGGTTGTTGGTGAGGTTGGGCGAGTAGCCAGCCGTGTCTCCCATCCGGATCCCCTTTTTTCCTCTCTGGAGCGTGATGGTGTTGCGGAAGATCTCGACACTGCTCGTCCCCATTTCGATGGCCGTGTAGCTCGCGGACGTGGTCGCGGCGTCCTCAAATGTGTTGTCGGCAATCAGGTGGTTTCCAGCGGTTTGTAGGCCAAACATCGACTGGCCGATGAACGTGTTGTTGGTGTACGTGCCACCGACGCTGGGAGCCCCACTGAAGCTGCCTCCCTGGATCGTGGTATGGACCGCCGCCCATCCCTGGATGAACGTGTTCTGATCGAGAACGAGATGCGGGACGGGACTAGCCGATTCCCAGATGAGCGCTCCCTCGTCGGAGCCGGCAGATGGGTGACCGGCCAGAGTACACCCTCGGATGGTGATGTAGGCGGGGGGCACGGATACATCCGTGTCGAAGGCGAACATGCGGCCCACAGGCGAGGGCGCTGCCGCAACAAAATCCAGATTCTTGAAGGTCACCCACTTCACCCGCTCCCCGATGTAGACGACGTAGTTGCCGGAGAGGGTGGCGCCCGGTCGGCGCAACGTCGGCCGGTTGTTGGGGTCCTCAGCCTCGAAGCGGACGCGCGAGGTTTCGGAGACGCCAGCGATCTCGCCGATGAGAACGATCCCGGCGTCGTAGGTGCCCGGTCGGATCTGAAAGATGGCATCGCCACTGACACCGACGCCCATCACGTCATCCGCGGCGGCCTGTAGGGTGGCATAGTCCGGCGAGGTTCCGCCGATGGTGTAGGTGCCGGAGAGCTGGGCCGAGGCCGGGGCGGCGAGGATCGCCAGCGCGAGGCAGAGGAGACGCATGGGGCAGAAGAGAGTCTGCCCCTTCGTGCGTCGAGCTGGCGAAAAGGGGTTCACGACCGGAACCGACCGATCGCCAGCTCGACGGCCACCTCTCTCGAGCTGGCGGGCAGCGTTCTAAAGAGGCTCTTCCCCCACGCCCCGTTTATCCATCGCTCGTCCTCACGCAGGTGCGCCAACTCTCAGGGGGCGCCTGCGCGATAGATCCGCTCCCAGTTGCGATTGTGAGCGTTATCGTCTAGGCTAGCCCCCGACCCCACCCACCACGGTCTGCCATGTCGTCGGCCCACCACGACGTTACGGAAGCTCTCGATGCCATCCAGGATGGCGACGAGTCCGCCCGCGAGCGCCTCCTTGGCGCCATCTACGACGAACTGCGCCGGATTGCGCGGGCCCAGCAGGCGCGCAACAACCACGCGACGCTCAACACGACGGCCCTCGTCCACGAGGCCTATGTCAAGCTGCTTGGTCCGGGGCGCGGCGGATTCGACGACCGCGCGCACTTCTTTGCCTCGGCGGCGCGGGCCATGCGGCAGGTGGTGATGGATTACGCGCAGGCGCAGAGCCGCCAGAAGCGCGGTGGCAACCAGCGGGATGGATCGCTGGACACACTCGCGGTCTTGCCCGCCGACCCGTCGGCGATCACGCCAGAGCGGGCAGCGGGCCTGCTGGATCTGAACACTGCGCTCGAACGCCTCGCCAAGCTCGACGAGCGGCAGGTGCAAGTGGTCGAGTGCCGCTACTTCGTTGGGCTGTCGGTGGAGGAGACGGCCGAGGCGCTGGGCATCTCTACAGCAACGGTCAAGCGTGACTGGCGCATGGCGCGGGCGTGGCTCTACACCGAGCTGCAGGGCTCCTGATCGTCCGCTCGTTCCCGCCCGCTCGCCTCCCATCATGGCCGCCCCCAACTGGACCCATCTGAAAGACCTGTTCGGCCAGGCGCTCGCGCTGGCGCCAGAGGAGCGCGCGGCGTTTCTGGACGAGGCGTGCCGCACTCCTGAGGGCGAGCCCGACGCTGACCTGCGCGCGGCGGTCGAGGAGCTTCTCGAGGCCGACGAGGCGGAGACTGGGTTTCTGGGCGATGCGCCGTCCAGCGACTTCATGCCCCTCCTGGGCAAGGCGGCCGGTCGCGAAGACGCCGTCGGGCGTGAGGTCGGGCCCTATCGACTAATCGAGCGGGTGGGCGAGGGCGGCATGGGTGAGGTCTACCGCGCCGAGCGTGCCGATGGGGCGTTCGAGCAGACGGTGGCGCTCAAGCTGGTCAAGCCCGGGATGGACACCCGGGCGGTGCTACGACGCTTCGAGGCCGAGCGCTCCATCCTGGCGCGGCTGGCGCACCCGGGCATTGCACGGCTTCTGGGTGGCGGCGTGACCGAGACCGGCCGCCCGTGGTTCGCGATGGAGTTCGTCGATGGCGTCCCCATTACAGAGGCGGCCCCGAGTCTCTCTCTCGAGGGGCGTCTGGCGTTGTTCGATCAGGTCTGTGCGGCCGTGCAGCACGCCCACGCACGGCTCATCGTCCACCGGGACCTGAAGCCGTCCAACATTCTTGTGGTGGCCGGAGAGGCGACCACCGGTGGGGACACCTCGAGCCAGGATATCTCGTCAGTGGCGCTGCTCGACTTCGGGATTGCCAAGCTGCTGGGCGAGGACGACGACGCCAGCGTGCTGACGGCCACGGGTGTGCGGATGATGACGCGAGCCTACGCCGCACCGGAGCAGATCCGGGGCGAGCCGGTGACGACGGCCACGGACGTCTACGCGCTGGGCGTGGTGCTCTACGAGATGCTCACCGGCCATCGTCCGTTTGAGGCTACGGCTGCGAGCGATCTGGAGCGCCAGATTCTCGAGGCCGATCCTGCCCGGCCCAGTACGACGCTTCGCCCGGACGACAACGGAGGGATGGTCTCCGCCCGCCAGCTCAAGGGCGATCTGGACGTGATCTGCCTGAAGGCACTCCGCAAAGCACCCGAGGAGCGCTACGCGAGTGTAGAGGCGCTGCGCGAGGACCTCCGCCGCTACCGCGAGGGGCTGCCCGTGATGGCGCAGGCTCCAACCGCCGGGTACCGGACACGACGCTTCATCCAGCGCCATCGGACAGGCGTACTGATGACGGTCCTCTCGGTGCTCACGATTGCGGCCGGAGTCTCCTTTTACACCGTTCGCCTCGCGCAGGAGCGCGACAGGGCTGAACGCTCAGCCACGCGCGCTGAGCGAACCGCCGTGTTCCTCGAGAACCTGTTCGAAAGCTCGAATCCTGGCGGCGTGGACCCGGGCTCCATCACCACGCGCGAGATTCTGGACGTGGGCGCCGAAGAGGCCCGAGAGAACCTCGCCGACGAACCCGTGGTGCTTGCGCAGATGCTCGCCACCATCGGCCGCGTCTACCGCGCGCTTGGGCTGTACGACGAGTCCTCGCCCTTGCTCCGCGAGGCGGAGATGCTGTTCGATTCCACAAGGCTCGACCCCCTTGGTCACCGCGATGCGCTCCTCGAGCTGGCGAACCTGCGCTACCGTACCGAGAACTACGACGACGCACAGAACTTCGCGCAGCGTGCCCTTCAGCTCGATTCTCTCCACGCGTCGCCAGGGGACAGCAAGCGCCTTCCGATCCTGAACACCATCGGGCTTATCTACTCGGATCTCGGCACGATGGAGTCCGACTCGACCAAGTTGCTACGGGCCGTGTCGATCATCGACGAGATCATTGTGGCTCGGCGCCTGTTGGATGATGAGGAATCGCAAACGGCCCTTGCCGTCAATCTGTCGAACCAGGGCCTGATCCTGATGGACCTGGGCCGATATGAGGAGGCCGGACCTCTCCTGGACGAGTCCATCGCGCTCACCCGGCAGTACCGGGGTGAGGAGCACCCGAATCTGGCGTTCGCGCTGAACTCGAGAGCGGGCATTTATCAGCATCGCGGAGACCTAGACCGCGCCATTGCCGACGAGCGGAGGGCCATCGAGATCGGGGAGGCCTCGCTCGGCATCGATCATCCATTCCTGGATTACGCGCGGGGCAACCTGGAGGAGCTGGTCGCGCTTCGCGACTCGTTGGGGCGGCGATGATCGCGTTTCGCCAGCTCGTGGAGATCACAATGGATGAGTGTGGACAGGGCACGTCGCCTGCTCCCGCTCTCCAGGCGCCTCCAGAATGGTCATTGACCCCTCGAGCTGGCAGATCCCGTATGACCCGGCATGACCCCAGACTCGCGCCATGCCTGGGCCGCACTCCGTGAGGTGTTCGATGCTGCCGTCCGGCTTCCGCTGGAGGAGCGGTCCGCGTTTCTGGACGCGGCCTGTGAGGGGAGTCCGGCCTTTCGGGCTGGCGTGGAGCGCTTGCTGGACGCCGACGCGGAGGCCGCTCGTCAGCCGGCGTTTCTGGCAGATGGCTTCGTCGGCTTCGCGCGCATCGTTCACGAACGAGCCCGTCAGATACCGCTCCCCGACTACGGGTTCTCAGGACCGTTGAGCACCTCGTCCCACGAGCCGCGGTCCAGCACCCAGACGTAGGCGAAGGCGCCCAGTGCACCGTGGTAGACGCCCAGCGGCCACAGATTCCCGTCGCGCTGGTAGAGGTGCGTGAAGGCGGCGCCCATGAACGTGGTGGTGGCGGTCAGGTCCCAGTTGGGCACATGGACCGACCCGAATGTGACCGCCGAGATCGGTGTGATGACAGCTGGAGGCAGACCGGCATCGGCGAGGTTGCGGGTGAGCATTCGCTGGACGAGGAACTGCTGGGTGAGACTCCATGCCGGGTACAGGACGAGGAGCGGGACCAGCAGCCCGTCGGTATCCAGCGTGCCGTGGGCAGTGCCGACCACAGCCATCCCACCGAAGGCGCCCAACGAGACGAGCGTGGCGTCGCGCCAGGCCCGCCCAGCGTTCTCGCCTGTGAACCCGGCATCGGTGAGGTAGCCGGGCTCGGTCAGGGCGCGGACCCCGACGTAGCTGCCCCATCCAGCCATCACCGCTGGGATGTATGCGCCAGAGGCATCCTGCGAGCTGGCGACGAGGTGGCCTACACCCGTCAGCACCACGGCGCCCATCTCGGCGACCTGGCGGGTGCTTAGGCGTCGCGGCGCCAACTCGCCACCAAGGGGGATGGCAATCGAAGCGATGGGTGTCACGCGCACGTTGGGTGGCAGGCCGGGGTAGGCGTCGGTCCCAAACGCATCGGGTTGGGCCGTCGCCGCGCTGGCGAACGCTAAAGAAGTCACCAGCGCGAGGCAGATCCGACACGTCATGCGACCAACCTAGAGCGCCCGTACCTCGGGCACCTGATCCGATTGCACCAGCTCGATCCGACCCTACTCCAGATCGAGCTGGTGCCACTGCGGCGTCTCAAATCGGAGCGAGTCCGGCGTGTCGCCACGGACCAGCAAGGGGGCAACTGTGGCGTCCGAGAGTGCTTCGGGGCTATGCAGGATGGCGTCGGGGCCCGTGCTGTAGACGAATGCGATCGCATCCGAGGCATCGATCCAAGCGCGTTCGATTCGAAACTCAATCTCGCCGGGCGTGCCCATCGCCATTGTGGAGGCGGCCCAGCCCTCGCGGCTCAGAAAAGCACGGCGTGCGGCCCGCAGCTCCTCGGTGAGGGTCTGTCCGCGAACCTCCCAGGTGAAGCTACGAACAGGACGCCAGAGATCGCCCTGGCGCGCGTAGGTCGCGGTTCCGAGGGCAGCGGATGCGTGGAGGACATGAACCGAATCGGACTCGGACAGGTAGACGTGCGCCCAGCCATCGGGGAGCGCCTCGAAGCCGATGTAGACGGCGTCGCTATCGTGCTGGAGCAGGACCGATCCACCGCCCTCTAGAGGCAGACGATGCGCTTGAGCCCATTCTGTGGACTCGAGGGTGCCATCCATGTCGACCGTGGAGCCCTGAGGAATGGGGACCTGAGAGGTGGCACAGCCACCGAAGAGGAGGAGGACGACGAGAGAAAGCCGGGCCATCGGATCGGTGGACAGGAGAGGAGAACGATAGCTTCGGACATCAGTCATGGGTGCTCCGCATCCAGGAAAAGGATCTGCGTTGCGTCGTCACGAGCGGATGAGCCGGGCGCTACGGGATCGGCTCTCGAAGCGTCAGGCGTGGCGTGGCGTTCACATCCCGGTGGCCGAGCAGGATCGCATCGAACACGGAGATGTAGTCCGTGTAGGGCGTCTCGCGAGCGGTTCGGAGAGCGACACGCTGGTGAGGCCCGGCAGCGGCATGGTCCGCCACGCGCTGGCGAAGATCCTCCGCTGAGGTCTCAGAGCCGTTCAGGGCGATGCGGCCATCCGCGCGGACGTCCACGGACAGCAACGTTTCCGGCGCGACGGACGCTGGGTGGTTGACAATTCCCGGCAGCGTGGCAGGCAGGCCCATCTCGGCTCCGATGGTGGTGGCGACGAGGAAGAAGACGAGCAGCAGAAAGGCGATGTCTGCGAGCGAGGCAGTCGGGATGGTCGGCGTGGTGCGGTCGGAAGCCATGGTGGAGCGGGGAGGTAATAGGACCAAGACCGCCAGCTCGAGGGATCGTTGCCCAGAGGTGCGGTGCTGGGCTGTCGGGCTCCGTAGATTCGGGGCTCACCCGCTCTGTGTATGGCCCAGCCGTCGTCTGCTCCCCCGTCCGCGTCGTCCGAGGAAGACCGCGCGCTCGTCGTCAGCGCGCTCGACGGCGATCAACGGTCGTACGAGGCGCTTGTCAACAAGTACCAGATCGCGCTGGTGCGGCATGTCGGCAAAATGGTGCGCGACAGTCAGGAGGTGGATGATCTGGTGCAGGAGGCCTTCGTCAAGGCCTTCGGATCGCTCCAGTCGTACTCGCCGGCCTATGCGTTCTCGACGTGGCTCTACCGCATCGCCACGAACCACACCATCGACTACATCCGCAAGAAGAAGCTCTCGACGGTCTCTATTGATAAGCCACTCCAGACGGGCGACGGCGAGCTGAAGATGGACTTGCCGGACACGACGTATCGGCCAGACAAGGCCATCGTCACAGACCAGCGCAATGCGATCCTTCGGGACGCCATCGAGCAGCTTCCAGAGAAGTACCACCGCGTCATCGTGATGCGGCATCAGGAGGAGAAGACCTACGACGAGATCGCCGAGGCGCTGGACCTGCCACTTGGGACGGTGAAGGCGCACATCTTCCGCGCCCGCGCGCTGCTCAACAAGTATCTCCGCGACCGCCGCGACGAGCTGGAGTAGAGGGGTGAGGAATTAGGAACTGGGAAACAGGAACGAGGGGCACCCGTCGAGCCCTCGAGCTGGCGGAATCGGTATCCTTGAGTGCGCTCTCGCTACGCCTCATGAGCCGTCCTGCTCTCGATCTTTCGCTTGCCGCAGAGGACTTTCTCGACTACTACTGGCTGAAGGCCGAGCTGGTGGCGTTCTGCCGAGAGCACAGCCTTCCGGTCAGTGGGGCCAAGACCGAGCTGGTGGATCGGATTGCGGCGTTTCTCCGCGACGGGACGATTCTGCGTCCGTCGCCAGCTCGTCGGCCACGCGCGGAGCCGATGCCCGAGGCGCTGTCTCTCGATACCGAGATCGGACGGGGCTGGCGATCGGGGCAGCGGTTGCGAGCCTTCTTTGAGGCCGAGGTGGGGCCGTCGTTCCGATTCAATCAGGCCCTCGTCGACTTCATCCGGGACGGCGAGGGCCGAACGCTGGGAGAGGCCCTGGACGCGTGGCGGGCGTCGAAGGCGTCAGGGCCGAGAGTCATCCCCCGCCAGCTCGAATACAACCGGCACATGAGAGCCTATCGGGCGGAGCACCCCAACGCGACGCCCGAGGAGGTGCGGGACGCGTGGTGGGAGAAGCGGGGCCGCCGACGCTCGGAGTGGACCGAAACGGACTGATGGAGCGGCTGCAGACCTGGCTTCCCGAGAAGCTCCTCTGGGTGGATAGCCTTGCGGGCCTCACGGTGGGAGTTGGCATGCTCGTGCTATCCCGCTGGCTGAGTCCGCTCTACGACCTGCCGGGGACCCTGTATACCGTCATCGCGCTGGCGAACGCGGGGTACGGGCTCTATTCGCTCTCGCTCGCGGTTCGGAAGCAGAGGCCCCGCGCAGGGATTGTCTTCCTCGTGATTGCCAACGGGACGTGGGCTGTGCTCTGCGCCGTCGGGGTTGTCATTCTCTGGCAGGCCGCGTCGCCGTTCGGGCTGGCGCACATTCTGGCTGAGGGCGTGTTTGTGGGCGGGCTGGCGAGGCTGGAATGGATTCATCGGGAGCGCCTCCTCATGGCATCCTGATGTCGGCTCGAGGGTGCAGATCAGGTCCCCTCTCCCGCTGGGAGAGGGACAGGGTGAGGGGTAGCCAAGCTGGAATGAGGCATCATCGTCTCCCAGAACAGGTGCAGCTTAGCGGGCTGGGGTCAGGCGTTGCCAGCTGGAGCGACGTAACCTGTTCAGCTCCTCCACGTAGCCCGGCGCCATGCTCCGCCTCTCCCCCCGTGTCCTCGCTCTCGTTGTTGCGTGGAGTGGTGTCGGGCTGGCGGGGTGCGGAGAGGGCAAGGGCGAGCCGCCAGGCGAGCCGCGCCGGGAGTTCGTGGAGGTGGTGGACGAGGGGCAAACCACGCTCCGCGCGGATCTGGACCTGACCATCGGGGAGGTGACGCTAGGGCACGCCGAGGACGGCACGCTCTTTCAGGCAGAGATCGACCTGCCTGCCGATGGCTTTGCCCCAGCCTTCAGCTCCACCAACGAGACCACCGAAAGCGGCCCGCAGGCGCGTGTCACGCTCGGGCTGGCGAGCGAGCCTGCTGGGCTGCGGGATCTGGGCGGAGACCTTGACTGGCGCCTCTACTTCTCGCCGGAGCGCCCGCTGGACCTGGACCTGCACCTCGGTGCAGCGTCGGCGGACCTCGAGCTAGCGGGCATTCCTCTACGTCGCCTGACGCTGCAAACGGGCGTGGCGGCAACCGACCTCAGCTTCGACGAGCCCAACCTGGAGCCGCTCCGCCGCATGGACGTGTTCGCAGGGGTGGGCGAGGTGGAGCTGGACGAGCTGGGCAACGCGCGCTTCGAGCGGTTGGAGTTCAAGGGTGGGGTGGGACGGTACACGCTGGACTTCACGGGCGAGGCCATCGTGCCGGGCGCCGAGGCGCGTGTGGAGGTCGGCATTGCCACCCTCGAGATCGCGCTGCCCGAGGACGTGCCCATCGTGTTGGATGCGCCATCATCGCGGGTGTCGGCCGTGGAGGTTCCCGCCGGCCTGGTGACGCTCGGCGGCGGGCGCTACGCCACGCCCGGCGCTGAGGACGACCTCGATGCGTTCACCCTGATCGTCCGAACCGGGCCGGGGCGAACGCGCATCACGATGGAGGACTAGCCACTTCGAGCTGGCGACCGTCACCAGCTCGAAGCTGGGAGCCATAAGCAACGCCTGCGCCAGGACGGATGCGGACTCAGGCCGATACCTGAGCTTCTGCCGCGGTGCGCACCCGGTCGATCTGTCTGAGGTGGCGCCGGATGTGGACCGCGTTCAGCGCGATTGTGCTGGCGACATCGAGAGGCCCGGTGACCGGATGGACAAACACGGCCCGGCTCAGGTCCTTTTCCGACGCGATGTAGGCGCGGAGCCATCGCTGGCTGGCGTCCCACGTCTGGCGCAGCTCCGCCAGCTCGACGTTCCCTTGGGGCGCCATCCCCGCCGAAGGAATCCCGACAGAGATTGGAGACCGCAGCAGGGCGTTCGTGAAGACGTACCGCAGCCGAGCCGTGAGGCCACGAGGCCTGGCGACCAGCTCGTGAAGCGGCGGCGTGCCTCGAAGCACATCGGCCTCGGCCCGGACGAGATGCTCGACGACCTCCAGGATGGACCATTCACCGGGCGCAGGCACGAAGGCGAGAATCTCTGGCGACGTCGCATCCAACTGGTCAAGGAGACCCCACCGCAGGCGGTCGAAGGCATCGAGGCGAGTGAGCAGGCGGTCGCGCATAGGAGAGACAGACGGCGGCAACTCTACGCCACGCCGCGTTCAGGTGTCCCGAATCTTGGCGAGGGGTTCAGGGTTCGCCGCCGCCGTCCGCCCGACTTTCGGAGCACACCTCTCGCCAGCTCGATGATCGACCGCTACACCCGCCCGGACATGGGCGCCATTTGGACCGAAGACGCGCAGTACCAGGCCTGGCTGGACGTCGAGCTGGCGGCGTGCTGGGCGTGGGCCAAGGCCACCGGCCAGATCCCGATGGAGGACGTGGAGACGCTCTACGAGAACGCGTCGTTCAACATCGAGCGCATCCACGAAATCGAGGCCGAGACGCGGCACGACGTGGTGGCGTTCACGCGGGCCGTGTCCGAGACGCTGGGCGACGAGCGCAAGTGGGTCCACTACGGGCTGACGTCGTCGGACGTGGTGGACACGGCGCAGTCGCTCCGCCTGACCCGCGCCAACGCGATCCTGCGCGACGGGCTGGTGCGGCTCGGTGAGGTGCTGGAAAAGCGGGCACAGGAGCACAAGCACACCCTCTGCGTCGGGCGCACGCACGGCGTCCACGCGGAGCCGACGACGTTCGGCCTCAAGCTGGCGCGCTTCTACGACCAGGTACAGCGTGACCTCGAACGGTTCGACGCTGCCGCCGAGGCTGTGCGCGTCGGGAAGCTCTCGGGCGCCGTGGGCACGTTCGCCAACATCCCGCCGGAGGTGGAGCGCCTGACGTGCGAGCGCCTCGGGCTCCGGGCTGCGCCCATCTCCACGCAGGTGCTCCCGCGTGACCTCCACGCGCAGTACCTCGCCGCGCTGGCGCTCATCGGCGCGACCATCGAGACCATTGCGGTCGAGATCCGCCACCTGCAGCGGAGCGAGGTGCTAGAGGCCGAGGAGTCGTTCGGCAAGGGCCAGAAGGGATCGTCCGCGATGCCGCACAAGCGCAACCCGGTGGGCTCCGAGAATCTGACCGGCATGGCCCGCCTGATGCGCGGCTACATGGTGGCCGCCTATGAGAACGTCGCCCTCTGGCACGAGCGCGACATCAGCCACTCGTCCGTCGAGCGTGTCATCCTCCCCGACGCTACCATCGCCCTCGACTACGCGCTGGCACGCATGGCCCGCATCGTCGAGAACCTGACGGTCTACCCCGACCGCATGACGGAGACCCTGGACCGCACCTACGGGCTGGTGTACAGCCAGCGATTGCTGCTGATGCTGATCGAGACGGGTCTGAACCGGGAGGATGCCTACGACACAGTGCAGCCGCTGGCGATGCAGGCGTGGCGCGAGCGCCGCTCCTTCCGCGAGATCGTGGAGGGCGCGCCGGGCATCACGGCGCACCTGAGCGCCGAGCAGATCGCCAGCGCGTTCGACCCGAGCTACCACATGGCGCGGGTGGACGAGAT
>JBCBZH010000373.1:0-2997 GCA_039815415.1 Bacteroidota bacterium | reverse complement strand
GCACGCCAAGCACGTCGCGGACCTCGAGAACGAGCTCGAAGCCAGAGTCGCCGACCGTGACTTCGCGGTGTGCGCTGAGCTCGA
Source organism: Bacteroidota bacterium (assembly GCA_039815415.1). Taxonomy (GTDB): domain Bacteria; phylum Bacteroidota; class Rhodothermia; order Rhodothermales; family Rubricoccaceae; genus JBCBZH01. The sequence goes on along the minus strand of JBCBZH010000373.1, from coordinate 2,913 downwards.
GGCCAAGCTCGACAAGGCCAAGCAAGCGCTGGCTGACCTCGACGCGGACGCCGAGCCCATCAGTTTTCGTGTGGCTGCACTCAATGATGGGGGTGAGAGTGCTCCGTCTGAGGTGATGGCCGTTGGCGTTGGGGGGGGCGATCCGGTGCTGGTCATCAACGGCTTCGACCGCGTGGCGCCCCCGGCGTACTTGGAGACTGGCTCGCTGCGGGGCTTCGCCGCGTGGATGGACCAGGGCGTACCCGATGGCATTGACCCCGCGATCATCGGTGACCAGTACAACCTGCTCAATCTGGACCCGTGGCGGGACGATGATGCGCCCGGCTGGGGCGCCAGCCATGCCGACCTGGAGACGACGCTCGTTCGTGGCAACACCCACGATGCTGTCGTCACCCACGGGCAGGCCTTGCTGGCCGCCGGTCGTTCCTTCGTTTCGGCTAGCGATGAGGCCGTCGAGAGCGGCGCCATCTCGATGACAGGCTACGGGCTGGTGGATCTCGTGCTGGGAGAAGAGAAGACCACCCCGTGGCCGTCCGATCGAGATGCACGTCCTGCTCAGTTCCAGGCGCTGCCTGAGGCAATGCGCGTCGCACTGGCGGAGTATCTCGGCAGTGGAGGGCGGTTGTTCCTCTCCGGTGCGCATTGGGCAACAGATACCGCGGGGAGCGCCGGCCAAGACAGCCTCGGGGTCGCCTTCCTGTCGGATGTTCTCGGTATCCGCTGGCGGACCGACTACGCCGCACGCACCGGCAGGCTCTCTGCAACAGGGGGCGGTTTGCTCCCAGAGGGGACATCCTTCCAGTACGCCCACCAGCGCGGCCCCGACGCCAACGCGATTGAGGCGCCGGATGGCATCGAGCCCGCCAACTCGGAAGGAGCAACGGTGCTCCGCTACGCCGAGAGCCAGATCAGCGCCGGGGTGGTCGCCGGGCCTGTGGTGGCGCTAGGTGTTCCGTTCGAGGCACTTGACCAGCCTGAAGCCCGGGTGGCTTTGATGCGCGCCGTGCTGGACGCGTTGGAAGACTGATTCGCCAGCCCGGTCCTGCGATTCCCCTGACGCTTCGTGTGCTGCGGTTGCATGGACTGGCGGTGACATGCACTTTCCGATCCCTCAATCCCCCGATTCCTTGCGTCCACTCCTCTCCCTCGCGGCTGCAGGCCTTCTCCTCGCGAGCTGTTCGTCGTCGCCACCGGCCACACCGGACCCGGTGCCAAATCCGGCGCCGCCAATTCCTGAGCAGCCGATGCCGGATCCGATTCCCGTGCCAGAGCCGGACCCAGAGCCGCAGATCGAGATTGTCCCATCAGAGACCTTGCCCGGGCCGATGCGCGAGTTCCGAGGCATCTGGGCTGCGACGGTCGCCAACATCGACTGGCCCTCGCGCTCCGACCTGACCACGCAGCAGCAGCAGGACGAACTGGTGGCGATGATGGACCGCGCGCAGCGCCTTGGGTTCAACGCCATCGTGTTTCAGGTGCGGCCCGTGGCCGACGCCCTCTACGCTTCAGACCTGGAGCCGTGGTCTGAATACCTGACAGGCCGGGAGGGGCAGGCGCCAGATCCGATGTACGACCCGCTCGAGCTGGCGATCGAACTTGCGCATGAGCGGGGATTGGAGCTGCATGCGTGGGTGAATCCCTATCGCGCCGGACATCCCGCCTTCCGCGGGCCGCACGCCAGCTCGCACATTTCCAACACGCGCCCAGACCTCGTCCGACGCTATGGGGAGTACCTCTGGTTGGACCCCGGCGAGCCTGAGGCCGCTGAGCACTCACTGGCCGTCATTACCGACATCGTGCGGCGCTACGACGTGGATGGCGTCCACCTGGACGATTACTTCTACCCGTATCCCATCCAGCGCAACGGACGGGATGTGTCTTTCCCGGATGCCGACAGCTACCGGCGGGCGCAGGACGCGGGTGAAACCCTGGGCCGCGACGACTGGCGCCGCCAGAACGTGGACATGTTCATCGAACGGCTCTACACGATGGTGAAGGCGGAGAAGCCGCACGTCAAGGTGGGCATCAGCCCGTTCGGGATCTGGCGGCCCGGCCACCCCGAGGGCATCACCGGGTTCGATCAGTACGCGCGTCTCTACGCCGACGCACGCAAGTGGCAGCAGGAAGGCTGGCTGGACTACCTCGCGCCGCAGCTCTACTGGTCCATCGACAGTCGGGGGCAGAGCTTCCCGAAGTTGCTGAATTGGTGGGGCGAGCAGAACACGGCGGGGCGCCACCTCTGGCCCGGTCTCTACGACAGCCGGATGCTACCAGATGTAGGAGGCTACGAGCTGGAGGAGATCCCCAATCAGGTCGAGCTGGTGCGTGAGAATGAGGTCGCCACCGGCACCATCCATTTCAGCGAGAAGGCGCTTCGGTCCGAGAACGGGCCTCTCGGTGAACTGCTGGGGCAGCGGCTCTACGCCGACCGCGCGCTCGTTCCGGCCAGCCCGTGGCTCGTGGATGCACCCCCGCCCGCTCCAGATCTACTCGTGGTCCCCACCGCATCGGGGCGTTCACTGATGCTCATCCCTGGAACGGACGATGCCGCTGGGCCGCATCTCTGGGTGGTCCGGACGCAGACAGAGGGCACATGGACATGGGAGCTTGCCGCCGGCGAGACCTCAAACGTCGAGCTGGCGGAGGATGTGGAGGTGGTCGCCGTGTCGGTCATTGACCGGACGGGCAATGAAGGGCCAGCGTCGGTGTTGTCTCTCGAACCGGAATCAGCCTCCGGCCGGTGACGGCCCGAGCGTCAGATGCGGCTCCTGTCGTAGCCTAGCGCTCGCCAGCTCGACGGGTTCTGCTCGCCCATCTCCTCTCCACGTATGGCCGACTCCACGCCTCCGCCCCCACCGCCCGTCGCCAGCTCGACGCCCACTAAACAGGCTGGCGAGCGCAAGCCATTGGCGT
>JBCBZH010000075.1:0-15523 GCA_039815415.1 Bacteroidota bacterium | reverse complement strand
CGAATCCATCCCATCTCGCCAGCCCGTCCGGGCGCCGCGTCCACCTCGAGCTGGCGGTAGCTTTCCCCGCCGGGCCTGTAGCATAACGGTTAATGCATCCGGCTCATAACCGGCGGACTGCAGGTTCGAATCCTGCCAGGCCCACCTCTAATACCCGGACAAGATTATATAAAACAATGCTTTGCAATAACTTTAATATCGACGCCCAAGCACATACCTAAGACTTTTCTCCAACGACCTCTCGGCTGGGATCTCGCCAAGCTGGTTCCCATCAATGTGCTTGGCTGAATGGCGGCTAGGCACAACCTAATGATCCGATCTGAACATCTCAGCGGCCACGGGCGAGCACGGCCGTGGCCGTTCTGCACCCCCTCTAAGTGATGGGGCTCCCCCACCCGCTCCAGAACCACGGCGGGATCAACCACCCGAACACGCACCGTGTCCCCAGGATCGAAGAGTGCATGGGCATCTCCGTGAACCAGGCACTCCACGGGTCCGTGTCCCACTGCAGGCAGTTGAACGCGATACGTCACATCGTGCCCCAATAGTCTCGGGAGAGAATGACGGCCTCCGACTGCACTCTCTGATTCCTCTGCTTCCCCACCCTCCCGCACGTAACACTACTAGGATCCACGCCGAGCTCTTTCGCCAGCTCGACTGCTGTGATTCCATGCTGCGGTAGGCAAGCAGCGGATCCGCCAGCTCGAGCCGCCGTGAGGACACTTGGTGGGTCGGGAGGCGTGCGCCAAGCACTTCAGCTACGTCCTTCTGAAATAAGGCTGCGATCCACCCACGCTCTGGGCAAGTTATCGCTGAAGGTCGCCAGCTCGGTGGAATAGCCGACTGGAAGCGGCTTCTTGGTACGAAGACCAACATAGAAGGGAACGCAAGAACACGGGCTGGCAGACACCGCCAGCATGAATCCAACCGGGTACGCCGGGTCATAGTCTTCTCGTCGCGCACCCAGTCGAGCACAGTGGGCTTGGGTCATCAGAAAGTGGTTGTGGCTTCTTAGCCCTCCCCCTGCTATCTAGACTCAGTCTAGATAAACAGTGATCACCCGTTCTGCTCTCCTTGCGAGCGGGCTACTCCTTACTCAGTCGGCCCTGATGCTCCGCACCCTCTTTCTCCAGGTTCACCTTTACCTCGGCTTAATCACCGGGCTCGTCATCGCCGTCGTTTGCTTTACTGGAGCTGTCCTTGTGTTCGAGGAAGAGATCGAACACGCCCTTAACCCAGAGTTCTACTTCGTCGAGGCACAACCGCAGCGCTTGCCGTTGAAAGAGGTTCGGACGAGGCTGGAGACGAGCCTCCCTGGTGATACGGTGACGAGCGTGACCGTGTATGCCGATCCCAATCGGTCGTTGCAGTTCCGGTCCACCGAAGGGGCCAGGGTCTTCGCCAACCCGTACACTGGAGCGCATCTGGGGACATCTGTGTACCGCGAGACCTTTCTCTACACGGTGTTCGCGCTGCACCGATGGCTCCTAGCCGGAGATACGGGCAAGCTGATTGTGGGCACTTGCACGCTCCTGTTTCTGCTCATTCTCATTTCGGGGGCCTGGGTGTGGTGGCCGAGAAACCGCAACCAACTCAAAGCACGCACCCGTATCACTCGGAAGCGAGGCTGGAAGCGGTTCAACTTCGACCTGCATGTGTCGCTGGGCATCTATGCGACTGTGTTTCTGTTCATCTTCGCCTTCACCGGGCTGGCTTGGTCCTTTGAATGGTTCCACAACGGCATCTACAAAGTGACGGGCTCTGAGCAAATCCGCACTGAGCCTCCACTCTCCGTCTATCCCACAGATGCGCACCCGGTCAGTTGGGACACTGTACTGCATCAAGCTCGGACCGTGATTGACGATGCCCCCTCGTACCGGATTAGCGCTCCCCGCGACTCCGTGGCCACGTTCAGTGTTCGAGCCCTTCCAGAAGGAGCGCCCCACCCCCAGGCATCGTCAACGATCTACCTCGACCAGTACACGAGTGAGGTCTTGTCCGTCCAGCATTTCGCAGACCGGAATCTGGGCTCACGGGTCCGAGGCACCTTCTACCCGGTTCATGTGGGAACGATCTTCGGGTGGCCCACCCGCATTCTGGCCTTCATTGCTTGTCTTCTCGGCGCCACGTTCCCTATCACAGGTACGCTCATCTGGTATAACAAGCGGTCGAAGCGCTGGAAATCCCAGTGGCAGAAGCGGAAAGAGAAGAGAGAATCAGAGGCGTAATTCCAACTTCGCCCATCCAATCGTTGCCACTCGCGGCTGCTTTCGTGATGGCCGCAGTGTCGATAACCGGAAGATCTCGAACGACAGGGCTTACACATCCTGACGCCGACGATCGCTCTCGAAGTCTTCACAAGCGTGACGTAGCCGTAGCCCGAATGCTTATTTAGACTGAGTCTAAATAAGCCCTCCCGCACTCTGCGTCATGAGACTCTCCCTTCTGGCTTCGGCCATTCTCTTCATTGCTGCCTGCGACTCCGGCAGTTCAGCCGAAGACCGCTCCGCTGCGATCTCAACCTATGCCGACGTCGTGGCAGCATCGTATGTGGATTCGTACGACGCGGCGGTTGCCCTTGACCAAGCGATTGATGCTTTCCTGGCTTCTCCAAGCCAGGCCAGTTTTGATGCTACCAAGCAGGCATGGCTTGCAGCTCGCGAGCCGTACGGACAGACTGAAGCCTACCGGTTCGCTAATGGCCCCATCGATGACGAGGACGGCCCAGAAGGTCTCCTCAATGCGTGGCCGCTCGACGAGGCCTACGTGGACTACGTTTCGACGGACCCCGACGCAGGCATCATCAACAGCCCAGGTCAATTCCCGACCATCAATGCCGCACTCCTGGAGTCGCTGAACGAGGTCGGCGGTGAGGCCAACGTCTCGACCGGCTACCACGCCATCGAGTTCTTGCTCTGGGGCCAGGACCTCAGCGAGACGGGTGCAGGTGCCCGGCCGTTTACGGACTACACGACAGGTACGAATGCGGATCGTCGTGGGCAGTACTTGGCTGCGGCAAGCGACCTCCTCCTCGTCCACCTGGACGACATGGTCGATGCGTGGTCGGACGGCACAGGCACGTACCGCTCGACATTTCTGGCGCTCGATGCAGACCAAGCCCTTCGCAACATCATGACCGGCATCGGCACGCTCTCGAAGTCTGAGCTAGCCGTCGAGAGGATGTTCGTCGCTGTGAACAATCAGGACCAAGAAGACGAGCACTCGTGCTTCTCTGACAACACCGACCGCGACATCGTGACGAACGCTCAAGGTATTGCCAACGTCTGGCGTGGGCGATATACGCGGACGAATGGGTCCACGGTGAGCGGCACGTCTCTCTCAGACCTCGTCCGAGACGAGGACTCTGACCTGGCAGACCGCATCGACGCGAACGTGGCCGCAGCTCTCACGGCCGTCAATGCCATCCCAGACCCCTTCGACCGCGCCATCATCAACGATCAGCAGACGGTTCTGGCCGCTGTGGATGCTCTCCAGGACCTCGGCGACTCCTTCGTCGAGGGCGCGCGTGCTCTCGGCGTTTCGATCAATACAGACATCCCGGAGTAGCGCCAGTACTGTGATAGGCCGCATAGCGTTGTCGTGACGAATCAGCCCTCCCCTTCGGCTCCTGGCCTGTGCCCCCAACGTCTGCGTGGTGTTGGGGGCACGGCACGTTTGGTCCTTCTAGCGCTTCTTCCCTTCGTGGCCTGGACCAGCATGGCCGCGGGGTGCGATTCGACATCGCTGATGGCGGAAGATGGGGAAGAGCTGTCGGGCGGTGGCACGACGGTGTTCAACCAGAGCGTGAATGCCTTTGGGCTTCCTGCACCCGGCCTCTCACGCGAAGAGGAGCGGTTCTTCGGCGTGGGCAACTCGCTCTTCAACCAGGCATGGGTCACCGCCCCTGCGTCCACCACGGCACGCGATGGACTGGGACCGTTCTTCAATGCGCGCTCCTGCGCCGCCTGCCATTTCAAGGACGGTCGGGGACGGCCTCCGGCCTTCGACGGGGAGAAGCCGACCGGATTCCTCGTTCGCCTTGGGGTCCCCGGCCAGCGCGACGCGCGCGGGGGACCGCTCGGGGATGACCGCTATGGATCCCAGATCCAGGATCAGGCGACGCTCGACTTCACGGCCGAGGCCACCATTCTCGTTCGCTACGAGGAGGTCCCCGGCCAGTTCGCCGACGGCACCCCGTACTCGCTGCGCCGCCCGACGGTCACGTTCACGGACGAAGCGTACGGCCCCATCTCAGACCTCGTAGTCTCTCCTCGTGTTGCGAACCACATGTCGGGCATGGGGCTTCTCGAGGCCGTTCCAGACGCTGACCTCCTCGAGCTGGCGGACCCGAATGACCGCGATGGCGACGGCATCTCGGGCCGCGTCAACCGGGTCTGGGATGTGCTCCGGGGCGACTACTCCCTCGGCCGGTTTGGATGGAAAGCGGGCCAGCCCACGGTTCGCCAGCAGGTCGCCAGCGCGTTTCATGGTGACATCGGCATTACGTCGTCGCTTTTCAACACGGAGAACTGTACCATCGCCCCGGCGGGATGCAACGAGGCTCCAACCGGCGGCTCTCCCGAGATCGAAGACCGCAACCTGGACCACGTCACCCTGTACTCGAGCACCCTCGCCGTGCCTGCACGGCGGGACGTGGATGCCCCTGAGGTGCTACGGGGCAAGAGGCTCTTCAACGAGATCGGGTGCGCGAGCTGCCACGTGCCCCAGCTTAACACAGGCACCAGTTCGGTGGCCGACGCGCTCTCGAACCAGACGATCCGTCCCTACACCGACCTCCTGTTGCACGACATGGGCGACGGGCTGGCAGATGGCCTTGAGGTCTTCGAGGCCTCAGGACGCGAGTGGCGCACGCCGCCGCTGTGGGGCCTCGGGCTCTTCGAGACGGTGAACGGCCACATGGAACTCCTCCACGACGGACGCGCACGAGGCGTTGTGGAGGCCATTCTCTGGCACGGCGGCGAGGCCGAAGCGGCCCAAGAGCGCTTCCGCCAACTCGACGCCGACGAACGTGACGCCATCGTGGCGTTTCTCCACTCCCTGTAGCACTCTATGATCGACACAATTCGCTCGTTTCGCACCGCGATTGCGGTCGTCGCCCTTGTTCTCGGCCTCGGCCTTACGGCGGCCGCCTGCGACAACGGAAGCGAAGGCCCGACGACCGACCGTGACGCCGTCCGTCAGGCGATGCTCGCCGACCTGGCTTCCCGTGTGATTCTTCCCACCCATGACGACTTCGTCCGTGACGCTGACGAGCTGGCGTCAGCATTGGAGGCCCTCGCCAGCTCGCCGTCGGCCTCGACTCTTGAAGCTGCACGAGTTGAGTGGCGAACCACCGCAGCCACGTGGCACCGACTCTCGGCGCTCAATATGCCGGGCGTTCGGTTTGGGCTCTACCACAACCGGATCAACACATGGCCTGCCAACGTGGAGGTCATCGAAGAGTCTATCGCCACGACGGCGACCATCGACTCGGCATATGTCGCTGCTCGGGGCTCGAATGCGCGGGGGCTGCCAGGACTGGAGTACCTCTTGTTCGCGGGAGATGATGCCCTGGCGGCGCTCAACGCGGATCCACAGAGACGAGCGTACGCTCGCTTTGTCGCAGCCGACGTGGCCTACCAGGGCCGGGTTCTTCAAGACCGATGGGTCGCCGATGGAGGCGACGAGATCGGCATGTTCGTGGACGCAGACACCGAGGGCCGCGACCTCCAGAGTTCGGTCTCGCGCCTCGTCAACGAGATGGCGATGCTAGCTGAGGACCTGCGCTACCAGAAAGTCGGGCGACCGATGGGAATCGCTCGCAATCCCTCAGAGCCCGGCGGCGATCCCCAGCCAGATCTCGTCGAAGCCCCGTATGCCAACACGTCCATTGATCTGTTCCGGGCAGACCTCGCCGGGCTCCGCGCGCTGATGACTGGCGGCGGCGGCACCGGCCTCGACGACTATCTCGTCACGCTCGAGGCGGAGTTGGACGGGCAGCCACTCGGCGCGGCCCTGATCGGCCAGATCGACCGCACGGATGCGGCCGCGGCCTCCCTCACGGTGCCACTGCGGTCCGCGGTGACGGACCAGCGCGGTGCCGCCGAGACACTCTACGAGGAGACCGGCACCCTGCTCCGTCTCATCAAGACAGACCTCGCCAACTGGCTGGGCGTGAGCATCACGTTCAGCGACAACGACGGCGACTCGCGGTGACCCTCGCGCCCCCTGCGATGCTCCGAGCCCGCTCAGGCTCTGCGCGCAGGGCGCCGCCCCTCCCGAGTCCGAGACCAGTCGGGCGATGGGCACAGGCGGCGATAGCGTCGACCGATCCCATCGTGCTCGGCGTTTTCCGCATCGGCTTCGGGCTGGTGATGGCGGCGAGCGCTCTCCGGTTCATTCTGCTGGGATGGGCCGGTCCGCTGTATGCCGACCCGACGTTCCACTTCACCTACCCCGGCTTCGGGTGGGTCCGACCCCTTCCGCTGTGGGGCCTCTACGCGGCTCTGGGTGTCGTGCTGGTGTCGGCTCTAGCCTTTGCATGGGGACGAGCCGCACGCCTGTGGCTGGCCGTCTTCGTGGTGTCGTTCACGTACCTCGAGTTGATCGAAGCCGCGACGTACCTCAACCACTACTACTTCGTGAGCGCCATCGGCGTGCTGATGCTAACGCTTCCGATGGGTGCGGCGCTCGTTCCCGGTCGTGCGAACGCGGCCTCCGTCCCCGCGTGGACCGTGAGCGCACTCCGGCTGCACGTCGGGCTGGTGTATGTCTTTGCGGGCATCGCCAAGCTGCACGCGGACTGGCTGATCGACGCGATGCCGCTTCGGATCTGGCTCCCGGCACGCGGCGGACTGCCTCTCGTCGGGCCGCTGTTCGACCTCGACTGGATGCCGTGGGCGTTCGCCTGGGGCGGCGCCCTATTCGATCTCACCATCCCGTTCTGGCTGTCCGTTCGGAGATGGAGACCGTGGGCGTACGTCGCCGCCGTGGCGTTTCACGCGGTGACGTATGCGCTGTTCAACATCGGCGTCTTCCCGTTCGTGATGATGATCGCAGCCCTCGTCTTCTTCGACGGGGATCAGTGGCGAACGCTCGGCAGGCGGCTTGGCGGGTCCCCTCAGCGTCCTCCCCGTTCGCCAGCTCGACCGTCGCGATGGGCGCTGGGGAGTGCCGTGGTGCTGCTCACGATCCAGCTCACCCTTCCCCTCCGCCACTGGCTTTACCCCGGCGACCGCCTCTGGACCGAAGAAGGGTACCGCTTCGCGTGGCACGTGATGGTGACGGAGAAGACCGGCACCACCTCCTTCGATGTTCGAGACCCAGCCAGCGGCCAGTCCTGGACGGTGCTCCCCAGCGATGATCTGACGGCCATCCAAGAGATGGCGATGTCGTATCAGCCGGACTTCATCTGGCAGTATGCCCAGCACATCGAGCAGCGCTTCCGGGACGCAGGCCACGCGGATGTGGAGGTCCGCGCCGACACCTACGTCAGCCTCAACGGCAGGCCTGGCGCTCCGCTCATTGACCCCTCCGTTGACCTGACGCAGGTCCCCCGCTCCATCGGTCCAAAGCCTTGGGTCCTCCGAGATCTACCCGCCAGCCCGTGAACCGCTCTGCTGCTTTCATTCTCGCTTGCCTGGTTCCATTCGTCGTGCTGGCGGCCGGGCCCGCTATGGCTCAACCCGTCGCGGTCCTCGAGGGCCGTGTGACCAACGCCGTGGAGGGAACACCGATTCCCGGCGCAACCGTGCAGATCGTCGGAACGGGACGTGGAACAGCAGCCGGTGCCGATGGGCGCTTCCTGCTCAGCGTGCTGCGGCCCGGACGTGCCGAGGTGTCTGTCTCGGCCATCGGTTATGCGGGTCAGGTGCGCCTCATCGAGCTGGTGGCAAACGACACACTTCGGCTCGATGTCGAGCTGGCGCCTGTGGCGGTGGCTCTAGGCGAAGTTGCCGTGGAGGCCGCGGGGCGCCTCGCCCCCGGCTCCCGCGGCGTGACCGACGTGCCCGGGGCGGCCACGGTCCTCGACGCCGAGGCCCTCGAGCGGTTCGCCGACACCGACGTGCTCCGCGTGCTCTCCGAAGTCCCCGGCGTGACGGTCCAAGAGGAAGAAGGCTACGGGCTCCGGCCGAACATCGGCATCCGAGGCACGATCTCCCAACGCTCCTCGGGCATCACGCTGATGGAGGACGGCGTGCTCATCGCGCCCGCGCCCTATGCTGCGCCGGCCGCCTACTACACCCCACCTGTCGCTCGGATGGACGGCCTCGAAGTCCGAAAAGGCTCAGCCCAAATCGCCTACGGGCCGTACACGACGGGCGGTGCCGTCAACTTCGTCTCGATGCTACCCCCTACCGTGGGAACGCATGCCGAGGCCGAGGTGCGTGGTGGCACGGACCGCGCGCGGACGGTACACATGCGGCTGGGCCGCGGCGGCCTTCGCATCGGCGGTCCCAGCCTCGATGTGCTCGCCGAAGGGCTGTGGGACGGCAGTGACGGCTTCAAGCACCTCGCCCGGTTTCCTGACCCCGCCGCCGCCAGGGACGCTCTCGACGGCACGACCGGCTACGACCTGTGGAGCGGCCATCTCCGCGCGCGCCTCCACGGCCAAGCCGGTTCCGCCTTCCACAGCGTCGAGCTTAAGGTGACCGCCGACGGGCAGACCTCAGACGAGACCTACCTTGGCCTTACTGACGCCGACTTCAGCGCCGAGCCAACGGCCCGCTACGTGTCGACGGCCGCGGATGCCTTTACCAGTGACCACCAGCTCGCTCACCTGCGCTACGTCGGCGTCATCGGAAACATGGTGACCCTGACGGGGACGCTCTACACGACGCGCTTCCGCCGTGACTGGCGCCGCCTCGACGCCGTCTCGGATGGACTCGGCGACGATCTCGACACCAATGGGGATGGCCTCGACGACGCTGACCTCGACGTGCCCATTACCCGCTTCATTGATGATCCGGTGCTCTACGCCGACGAGCTGGCGGTTGCGCGCGGCACCAACGCCCCACGCCTTGCAAACGCCTCGCTAACGGTCGCGTCGAACGACCGCCAGTTCGGGGCTGAAGGCCTCGACCTCACGGCCCACATCCCGCTCGTACCCGAGCAATCGTCGGCACGCGTGGGCCTCCGGCTCCACCGCGACCGCGCCGATCGAATGCAACGCGGCCTCGTTTACCGTCTCGTCGACGTAGGTACCGCCGCCTTCGACGAGAAACCACTCCGCCTGGTCACCCCAGGTACACCCGGTGATCTCGGCAACCGGGTCGACCGCGCTGAGGCTGTCGCGGCATTCGCCGAGGGCGAGTTCGGCGTGGGGACACAGCTGGGCTACCTCACACTCTCACCTGGGCTTCGCGTCGAGCATGTCCGCCAGCGACGCGAGGACTACGGCACCGCGGACCCCGAGCGTGCGGGGACACCCCAGACGCGCGAGAATACGGTGACAGCGCTGATTCCGGGCCTGGGGGTGCGGTTTGCCACCGGCCGTGCGACGGTCTTTGCGGGTCTCCACCGAGGCTTCGCCCCGCCATCGAGCGAACCAGGCGTCGAAGCTGAGTGGAGCCTCAACGGCGAGCTTGGCATGCGCTACACGTGGACCACACGGCAGAGGCACACGCTTGCGCTCCAGGTCGCAGGCTTCGCCACGGCCTATGACAATCTCTTGGGGGCAGATTTCGCCTCATCGGGGGGAACCGGCTCGGGCGACCTCTTCAACGGGGGTGCTGCACGTGTCGTCGGCGCCGAGGGCCTCGTCAATGCCACCTGGGTGGGGCGACGTGTCCGTGTTCCGCTACGGCTCGCCTACACCTACACTGACGCTCGCTTCGAAGGGAGCTTTACGAGCGCGTTTCTGCCGTGGGGCATCGTCCGCAAGGGAGATCGATTGCCGTACGTAGCGCCCCACGCCCTCACGGTGGGTCTGGGCGTCGAGAGCGAGCGGGCGCGGCTCGACCTCCGAGCGGCGTACACCGCTCCCACCCGCGACCGGGCTGGCCAGGGACCGATCCCCGAGGCGGAGCGCATCGACGCGCGTCTGGTCATGGACCTGGCGGCCGAAGCACCCGTCCCGTTCGTCAACCTCCGCAAGCGCCGGGGGGCTGGGCTCCACGCCGTCGTCGCCATTCGCAACCTGCTTGACGCACGCTATGTGGCCTCACGCCGCCCGGCAGGTCTTCGCCCCGGCCTGCCCCGGACCATCGTTGTTGGCCTCCGCGCCAAGCTCTAAATCCAATGCCTCCTGTTTACGACACCAACCGCGCTGCTGGCTACGACGCTCACGTCCGTCGGATCTCGCCCGGCTACGATGTCCTCCACGACCACGTTGCTCGGCTTCTCCTCGATGCTCTCGAGCCGACGGCCCACATCCTCGTCGTTGGGGCCGGGACTGGGGCTGAGATCGAGCGCCTCGGGCTGGCTGCGCCGGGCTGGCGATTCACAGCCGTCGACCCCTCTCCCGATATGCTGGCGGTGTGTCAGGCACGCGCGAAGGCAGCGGGCCTCTCGAACCGCGTCTCGACAGTCACAGGCACCACAGAAGCGGCTCCAGACGGCCCCTACGATGCAGCAACGTCGATCTGTGTGGCGCACTTCGTGTTGGAGGCCAAGGCGCGGGCGCAGTACTTCCAGGCTATCGCCGAGCGGCTTCGCCCTGGCGCCCCGCTCATCCACGCCGACTTGTTCCGACCCACCGACGATGCGGCGACGCTGGAGCTGCTGATGTCGGTCTGGCGGCGCTCGGTCCTGAGTGCAGGGATGTCGGGCGAGGACGCGGATGCGTTCTTTGGACGGGTCGAGAGCATGGTCTGCCTCGCCGACGAGGCGACGCTCGCCCAGGAGTTCGCCGCAGCCGGGTTTGGTCCCCGGACCCGGTTTCATCAGTCGCTGCTCTGGGGGGGATGGCTCGCCCGACGAGCTGGCGAGGGCGCCTGAGCCTCTGCGCTGAAGCCTCGAATCACCAGCTCCATGCGGTCGGTCCTGAACGCAGGTATCTCCTCGCGTACGTTCCTTAGACTCCGTCTAATGTACGATCCTGAGGGATCTGGACCTATTCTTGATGGTATATCCCGGCCACGCCATTATCCCAGTAGTCCCATGCTTTCCCCCCAGCCCCAGTGCGCCGCCTGCACTCACCTCGACCGTGAGGTGACCGTGGAGCCCGTATGCAACGCGTTCCCGAGCGGGATCCCCGAAGAGATCTGGACCAACGAGGTCGCCCACATCACGAGCTATCCCGGCGACAACGGCATCCTCCTCGAGCTGATCCCGCTCAATGTGCTCGGCCAGGAGACCGGACACGCATAGATACCACCATCCACCTGTACATCTCAGCGGCCACGGGCGAGCACGTCCGTGGCCGCACTGCGTTTCGTGTCTAGGTGGCAGGCTCTCCGACTCGCTCCAGAACCACCGCGGGAGCAACCACCCGAACACGCACCGTGTCCCCAGGATCGAAGAGGGCATAGGCATCTCCGTGGACCAGGCACTCCACGGGTCCATGTCCCACTCCAGGCAGTTGAACACGGTACGTCACATCGTGCCCCCAATAGTCTCGGGAGAGAACAATGGCTTCTTCGTCCCCCTTCTCTCTTGGGTCATCGCCAGCTCGAAGCTCGAGGGCCTCCGGTCGGAGAGAGATCATGATGGTGCCCGAAGCTGGGCGACTCAGCTGGAGCGTCCCGAACGGTGTCTTCGCTAGGTCCCCATCGGCATCGGCAAGCATGAGATTGGTTCGACCGAGGAACTGCGCCACAAACAGCGTTCGGGGTCGGCTGTAGACCTGTTGCGGAGTGCCGAGCTGATCAATCTGGCCGCTTTGCATGACGGCGACTCGGTCTGAGAATGCAAGCGCCTCTTGCTGGTCGTGCGTGACCAACAGCGCTGTCATCTTCTCGGCCCGGATCAGCTCACGAACACGCTCCCGCGTCTCATGCCTCAATCCAGCATCCAGGCTCGAGAACGGCTCATCCAGAAGCAGCAGTCGGGGCCGGGGGGCGATGGCACGTGCAAGAGCGACACGCTGCTGCTGCCCCCCGGACAGGGCGTGAGGAAAACGTTCTTCCAGGCCCACCAGCCCGACCAGCCGGATGACCTCTTGGACACGCGCCTGCCGGTGCTCCCGGCCGAGCTGGCGGAGTCCGAACGCGACGTGCTGCTGAACGGTCAGATGAGGAAACAAGGCGTAGTCCTGGAACACCAGCCCGATGCCTCGCCGCTCAGGCGGGACGACGGTTCCATCGTCCGCGTTGAGGATCTGGTTGCCGAGTGCAATCGTGCCCCGGTCAGGCCGTGCCAGCCCGGCGATGCAGCGGAGCGTCGTCGTCTTGCCGCATCCGCTGGGGCCCAGGAGAGCAAACATCTCCCCCTTCTCGATCTCGAACGACAGCCCGTTGACCACAGGCAACGTGGGACGTCCATCCGAAGAGGGAAACGCCTTCGAGAGACAGGAAACGGAAAGGAGGGCCATGGAGATGAGAGTGATTCCTGAATACACACAAGCGCCGTTCGGATTCGGTAGGAACCGAAGGAATCACCGCCGTTCAGACGGTCGCACTCCGTATGAGTCCCGCAAACGATGCCGTTCAAACCCACTGTCAACGCAGGCCTCCGAATCCAGGATGCGAGCCATGTCTGAGGTTGAGCCCCGGGAGAAGGGGCTCACGAGACGTCCGGCCAGCGTGTCCACGCCGAGGCGGGCGTCCGAACGGTGTGCTGCTTCCCTGGGTGCGTCATCGCACCGTCAATCGCATCGGGAAACAGGAAGACGGCGCCCAGAAGCAGCTCGCCCGGGGGCACCCCCAGAGCTGCCAGTCCAGGGGCTGTCGCAAGCCAGCCTCCACTGGACCAGTACGATGCAATGCCCCGTGCCGTCGCGGCGACGAGCACGTTCTGGATCATCGCACTGGTCGCTGCAATCAGCTCCATATTCCGGAGCGATGGCACGAAGTGAACATCCGGGGCCGGCGCCGACTCGCCATCCGGCACCCACGTGACCACGGCGAGGCCCGACGCGGCTGCGAACATCCCCAGCAGCTTTCCCCCAACACCAGCATCGAGGGCATGGGCTCGGAGCGCTCGGCACGCCTTGGCGTCGAGGGCGTGGCAACGCCATGGCTCGGGCGGCCCCGACGGAGCAGGCTTGTGAAATGGAGCCAATCCCGCTACGGCGAGGATCTCCGCAAGGGTCTCGTGGGAGAGTGCGCCGTCTGTCGGAGCTGGCTCGGGTGCAACCATCTTTACAGTCCGGCGCTCTCGGATCGCACGGTCAACAAGGTCAGACGAGGACATCTGGAAGGCAGGCTAGAGAACTAAAAGACAGGGGAAGGAGGTGTCGGGAGGCTACTGACTCTGCTACACGTCTCTCTCCCTGAGGGCGAGTGCGACGAGCGGTGTCGAGACGACAACGAGGGCAAGCGCATACGGCGCTGCGACAGCGAATAGCGATTCGCCTGCTGCCGACCACGCTCGCGTTGCGAGCGACTCGAACCCAAGTGGGGACAGGAGGAACGCGATGGGCAGTTCCTTGATGGCCGAGAGGAACACGAGGGCGACGGACACCCCGAGGCCGCGGCGAAGCACTGGCAGTGTGACCTCTACAAACGCTCGGAATGGGCCCCGTCCAAGCGTTCGTGCCGCCTCCTCAGCCCGTGCCGACGCTTGGTACAACGATGTACGGACGGGCCCGAGCGCCTCGGCAAGAAAATGGAGCGCGTACGCCACCACGAGGAGCCCAAGCGTCTGGTATGCCCAGGGCAGCACCCGGATGGAGACGAACACGAAGGCAAGGGCAAACGCCAGCGGCGGTGTCGCATAGCCGAGGTACGCCACCCGTTCGGCTAGAGCCGTCCGTCGCGATGGGTGCCGCACGCTAAGGATGCTGACGGGCACCGCAAATCCCGCAGCCAGTAGCGCCGCTGGGAGCGCGGCGGAGACGGAGTCGCCGAGCGCCGTGGACAGGTCGCTCCAAATCTCCGGGTCTATGCCGCGTCCGAGCCACAGGAGCGAGGCCCCCACCGGCACGCCGACTGAGAGGACAGCCAGGGCCCCAGCGCCTAGAGCGCCTAGCCAACGCCAGGTCCCAAGCTGCACGACGGGCTGGCGACGTGCGGCACCCGCGCCAACCCGGGCTAAACGGAGGCCTCGGAGAAGTCGAGCTTCTCCCCAGAGCAACGCCCCAGTGATTGCGATCAACATCAGTGCAAGCGCTGCGGCATACACGCGGTCGTAGGCCGCTGTGTACTGGAGGTAGATGGCGAAGCTGAATGTCTCGAACCGCATGAGCGACACCACTCCGAAGTCGCCGAGCACGTGGAGTCCGACGAGGAGCCCTCCGGCATACGCGGCTGGGCGGAGTTGCGGAAGCACCACACGTCGTGCCCGTTCCCAGGGGCCTGCACCGAGCGTTCGAGCAGCCTCGTCAAGCGAAGCATCCAGGCCAAGCAGCGCCGCCCGAAGACCGAGGAAGAGGTAGGGAAATAGCGTGAGCGTAAGAGCGAGCCAGGCCCCACTGAATCCACTCGGTCTGGGGATCGTCAGCCCAGCCACCTCGGCCAGGAGACCTGTTGGACCCGTAGACGCGAGCAGAGCGTAGGCCATGACGTAGCCTGGAACCGCAAGCGGAAGTGCTCCGAGGACGGTGAACACACGCCGAAAGGGCAGGTCGGTCCGGGTAACGAGCCATGCGAGCGGGAAGGCCAAGGCGGCTGTCGATCCCAGAACAGCAATCGCCAGCCCGAGGGTGTTTCCAACCAAGCGAAGCGTTCGCATCCGGAAGACCAGATCCGCGAGCGCGGCAGGGTCGGAGGAGAACGCTCGAGCCATGAGATACCCGAGGGGCACCAACACGCCCAGCGCTACCGCCCCGACGGGCACCCACACGCCATGATGCCACAGCGCCGCCTTGCCTCGGCGCACACGCGTGCGCCACGACAGAGGTGGAGTTCTGGGAATGGCGCTCATCCCGAAAGCCTACGCAACCGGCCGACCCCGTACGTGACGAGGTCGGCCGGAATGGATGAAGAGACGAGGGGTTAGAGCAGCTCCTGATCGCGAAGCAACGCAAGTGTCGCCTCGATGTCGCGAAGCTGCTCGAAGTCGATCTCCGGGCCGAGCTGGCGAGCTTCGCTGAGCGGCACGAGATAGTCGGGCATCTCGACGCCTTCTACCACCGGGTACTCGTAGACGTCGTCTGCGGCGGTCTGCTGTGCACCCTCCGAGAGCAAGAAGGACATGAAGCGTGCAGCGGCAGCGTCGTTGTCGCTTGTGGCGAGTAGGCCTGTGCCCGTCACGAGGGCCAGGTTGCCCACATCGCCCGGCGCAAACCGATGCGTCGCGACCGGCGACTCGCCTTCCACAGCCTCACTGACCCGAAGGATGTAGTAGTGGTTCGTCAGCGCGACGTCGATTCGGTCAGAGGGGATTTTGCTATCGACGTTTCCCCCTCGCGGCAAATCCCATCCCGAGGCCCATCTCAATTACGCTTTTGAAGGGCGATTTGATATTTTTGACCACCATGTGG
>JBCBZH010000194.1:0-8497 GCA_039815415.1 Bacteroidota bacterium | reverse complement strand
GGTAGTACTTCCCAGCCGGGATGTCGTCCACGTCGAGCTCGACGATCGACTCCCCGCTCCAGAGCAGCCGGTCCTTGTACGAGCGGACCAGTTTTCCTTCAGCGGTCTGCAGCTCGAGTGACGCCGAAACGACCGTTGGCGTGATGATGACGACGCGAACGGCAGGCCGAGCGATGGCGTCCGTAGTGGAAGGTGCCGAGTCTACCGCGACGACAGTAGGAACGGCGTCGGCAGGACCAGCGGACGTGGCGGCGAAAGCTGGGGCTGCGATGAGTGCGAGAGCGAGGAGTGAGGTGCGCATGGCGTGTCCGGAACGCGTCCGGTGGTTGGGGGGAATGCACGCACAACGGGTGGAGGAGGCCGATAGTTACGTCAACTGCTAATTTTTTAGCAGATCGCTAAAAATTTAGCATACAGGCCCCATTCACTCTCTGGGAGCTTGCCGGCAGGCACCTACGTGATCCGCTCGAAAGTGGTTGCGGAGTCCCGGGGCGCTCGCGTGACGCTGGCCCGATAGCTCGTCGTACTCCGAGACCTTCTAGGCAGTCAGGACGTCCAGCCAGACGGACGCCGCCGCCACGGCCAACGGCAGCAGCACTGCCAGCGCGAAGCCGATCCGGATGCCGAGCACTTTGCGGCTTGCGAGCTGGCGCATCTCCCAGAGGCGGGTCTTGACGCCGTCGAAGGGGAGGAGGTCCTCGTTGGGGTCGCCCTCGAAGATCATATCCAGGAGGGCGCGGTCGTCGGGATGCATCGAGCTGGTGGTGGGTTCACAGTCTTAGACACGCTAGGTCGTCAGATCTAACCTGACCGCCGAATCCCTCATTGGGGACTTCAGGCATCAGAACAGGCCACTGAGACCGAGGCCCTCACAAACGGTGGATCTATGGTCGTGTCCACGTTTCGCTCTTAAACAACTCTGGGATCCATCCAAAGATGTGAGCCAGGAGCCCGGTCTCTGGGTCCAGGTTGTCGAACCACCAGGCAAGTGGCAGAGTCACGCCCAGTCCACCGAGGGCCCACGGTGTGGTCGTGAACGCCGCGACCACGATCGCAGCAGTGGCGCCAAGGCAAGTTCCGGACATCCGATCGTAGATCGTCCGGCGCCGGGCCACCCTGGAATTGAGCGGACGCATCTTCATATACGCATCATCTACGTGGTGCAACGAGACAGGCTCGTCCTCGCGACACTCAGACGCTGCACGCGACGAGAGCTCAGCGGAGAGCCGCTCAACATGATACGCGTGCCGCTGCTTGGCTCCCTGTGTGGCTAGGGAGTCGCCGAGGAGAGAGAGTACATGCTCTGGAGTCTCAACTGTATCGAGACTAGTCGGCTCAAAGCTGGAGTTTTGTTCTTTCTCGCTCGTACTCATGCCAACCGCTCGGAAAAGACGCCTTCACCCGAGTCTTGGTAGCGGATATCGACACGCTTGGTGTCGTAGAGGTTGTCGAACAAGTCAGGCTTCAGCGACATCGTAGATCGACCCCGAAACACTTGCCAGACCGTCAACTCTGAAGGGCGACGATCATAGAGGCGGAAAACGATGCCATCCAGCTCATCTGCTCCTAGCTCGATGTCGAAGCCGTACTGGTTGTAGACATGAACCTCGGTAGACTCGGATAGGAAGCGACCGAGGGCGGGGGCTACGGACGACGCAACGGCATACTGCTCGTTTGACATCGATCCGAGCATGCTCAGGGCATTTTCCTTACTGCTCGCTTGCGGTGGCCCAACTGAGAGCGTGCCTCCGTCAACGATTTGAATCACGAGGCCAGCCTTGCGCAGCTGACCCAAAAGCTCCGACACACGCTTGAAGTAGCTGGGGTCGTACACAGACCGCGAATGGGGCTGGTGTTTGGCGACGTCGTCTCGAGAAGAGGCCATTCGTAGCGAGAAATAGAGCGGGGCCGACGCTGCGCCAGCCCGTGGGTGACACTACAGTGCGTCACAGGGTTGAGTCGTTACTGGATGGGACGAGTACCCGTCCCCGCATGCCCATCCCCGACCACGACGGCCGCCCGATTCGCCAGCTCGAGCTGGCGGAGGCCTTCCGCCGCATCGACGCCGACCGCAGGCTGTACCTGGTGGACGGGGACCGCAGGGTGCTGAGGGCTGCGGCGGCGTGGGACAATGGGAGCGAGGTGGGGGTGCACCGGGAGCTGGGGATGGCGGTGGCGGAGATCGCGCGGCGGCTGGGGATGACGGATGCGGAGGTGTGCAGGCTGCTGGTGTCGACGCGGGCGTACTTGGTGGACGGGGCGCGGCGGCGGTTCAGGGATGGGTGACGACTTTCGGCGTGCTAGTTTGAGAGTCTTGATAGCCCAAGGGACGAGATGGAGAACGGAATCGTTGGACTTGACCCTGACCTACTAGATTTCGCCGAGGAAGAGGGTAAGAGGCAGGAGCGGTCGGTTGTCGAGACACTCAGCGCCCTCGGGCGAGGCGCCAACACGTTGCTTGGTATCCAACTCGTCTTCCTGGGCGCAGCCGTCGGGTATACCGTAGACCTGCTCAGCAGTGGTGGGCTGTCGCCGCTCGCCGCAGGGGGGGCGGGCTTGGCGCTCTGGGTAGCTGCTGTAGCGGCCTGGACTACCTCTAAATGCCTGCGACACGCCGACTGGTTTCCCGAGGGGACCGAGCCCCAGAACGTGCTCATCGAAGGGTATACGGCGGCCGAGGTTCGCCGTGTACAGCTCGACCGGGTGAGCGAGAAGTTGGCAGCAAATAAGGCGCGGACGGTCGAATTGGCGGACGCGCTGAACGCGGCGCGCCAGTGGACGCTTCTTGCACCACTTGGATACCCTGCCGGCTGGATAGTTGGGCTGCTGATCGCCAGCTCTGGCGCGTAAGCCGTTCATCGCTTAGGCGGCGAAGGGCTCTTTGGCGGTTTCGGTGTTGGTCGCGGTATAGGTCTGTCGGCTGAGCGCCGGACCGGTGTGGTCTGAGGCACCTTTGGAGGCGGGCGTTCTGGCACGTCGAATAGGCGATTGAGCTAGGACCGCTAGCAACGGGGTGGGGTCGGCAGCGCGGGGGGCGCCAGGGTTACAGTTTGAGGTTGGCCTCGAGGACGACGGCGACGACCGTGTAGTCCTTCGAGAACGTCGCCAGCGCGACCTTGAACCGAGGCCGGTCCGGGTTGTCGCTCCAGACGTGGATGTGGTCGGGCTCCATAATGAGCCGTTTGACCTGCGCGCCGCCAGGACCGACGAGGATGTAGATGGCGCCATCGCGGAGAGTTGTGCCGGGCGCGAGGAGAGCCACGACGAGACGCTGACCTGGTGCGATGGTGGGCACCATCGAGTCGCCGCGGACACGGACGAAGCGGATGCGCTCAGGTGAGACGCCGTACTCGGAACGGATGTACCAGTCGGGGAAGATGGTGTCGGAGGGCTGCTCCTCGACGGCGACCTCCTCGATGGTGCCGCTGTCCCAGGCGTCGGAGGCAGAGGGCTCAATGAGGATCTCGGGGACGCGGGTGTAGCCGGGCGGGACGAGACCGCCATTCTCGGTCGCTGAGATGGCGACGCCATTGCCAACCTCGCCGCCGTCAGGCCGGCGATCAGTTGGCGATGAGTCCGCAGGCACATCGGCCCGGAGCATCTCGCCATTCCCGGTTGACAGCCAGACAGGATCGACTGTCGGATAAGTAGACACTACCGCGCCGATAGCGCTTTGTAACGGCGTGTCTGCCTTGAACCAGTCATAAATCGTCTGCCGAGAAACAGGCATTCGATCAATGAAAGCACTGGCATTGGGCTCGAAATGAGCCTGAACTGCTTTGATACGGTCGCCGAAGTCCGGCAAGGAGGGTGGTGTCAAGAAAGTGGTACTTCTTGTGTCTGGGATATTGACATCTGTCCAGATGTTTGATACCCTACGGACACGCCGGACAGAAAGATACACGGCCCTCTCTCATCCGCTCATGTCTGACCTCCTCACTCCCAAGCAGGCCGCTGACCGGCTAAAGGTCCACGTCCGAACGATCCGCCGCCTTTGTCACCGTGGCGAGCTGGCGGGGGCCTTCCAGGTCGGGCGCCAGTGGCGCATTCCTGTGTCCGCTATCGAGGCGGTGAAAGTGCCTGCTGAGCCGCCTCACCAACTCGACGAACGCCCTGTCGAGGAGCGCTACGGGCGTGGATACGCCGTCGCCGAATAGCCATTCACGAAGCGAGCCCGCGACGGGCGCAACCGTCCGGGCTCACGAAGCCACTCACCTAGCAAACAGAATCATGGCTCGCCCCAAACTAAGACTCATCCCCGGAGGCCGAAAGCCTCGCGACCCTGCCGCCACCAGCGCAGCACTCTCGGCCTACGTCGGCACGAGCGTCCACGTGCTGCGAGGCTACGCGGACTACGACGACGCCAACCGCGACCGTGGCATCCTCCACGAGGCCGGTCTCGATGCCAGCATATCGCTGGGGGTCGGCACGGGCATCCTGTGGGTGCTGATGGTGCCCGTCGGCGATGCCGTGGAGGCGCACCTCGCCTTCGAGCAGGCCGCTCGTCGGGCCTCGGATCGCCCGGCCCTGCCCACCCACCGGCAGCCCGCGCCTGACTTCCCCAGTGGGGGAGTGGGCCTCGAGCTGGCGGCAGGGCCGGGGGACCGCCCGCGTGGATGTCACAACCGCGGTCGGACCTACAAGACGCGCGGCTCCGCACTCCACGCCACACTGGGCGGCTACGGGGTCAAGAACCACTACGCGTTCGCTAGCTCGGTGCTGGGCCGCGAGCTGACGACGCTCTCCGGCTTGACTGCAGAGGAAGCCGCCCAGATCACCCGCGCTGCGGTGATGCAGCAGACAGCTCGGCGTGCGGATGTGACATCCGCAGAGGCTGCGTGATGGCCGACCGAACCGACACTTTCCGACAGGCCACCGAGCCGAAGTGCTTCAAGCGCATCGGCCACATCGA
Organism: Bacteroidota bacterium; assembly: GCA_039815415.1. Classification (GTDB taxonomy): domain Bacteria; phylum Bacteroidota; class Rhodothermia; order Rhodothermales; family Rubricoccaceae; genus JBCBZH01. The sequence continues at coordinate 3,585 of JBCBZH010000194.1, read as the reverse complement.
CCACTGGCGCGTCCTCGACCGTGACACCGGCGCCGAGATCGCCGTCACGGTGGACCGAAGCGTTCACTGGCCTGAACCTCGCGTGATCGGCCTCATCATCCAGATCGAAGGCCGCACCGTCGCCAGCGGGGCAGACATGCTGCCACCCTGGGCTCGCCGCAACGCGCGGACGGCACTGGTGGCAGCCAAGAGCCTGGCACGCGCCGACGCTGCGAGCTGGCGAGCGAGACAGGCCTACGGGTCTCAGGTCCTCCGGGAGGTCGCCGCATGAGCCGCTGGAACGAACCCCTCACGGACGCCCAGCTCTACGCACTGATCGTCCTCCTCGCCGCCGCAGCCGTCGCGCTGGTGGCGGGCATCCACTACCTGTTCCATGTCTGAGCCCGCACGCACCCAGGCGCTCACGCGGCGAGGCGACCTCGCCCTCGTCGAGAAGCCCGTCCTGGTCGCCAGCCCGAAGGCCGGGACCATCGCGCTCACCACTCTCGACGAGGTCGTCCGGATCGCCGGCGCCTTCGCCAAGTCGGGCATGTTTCCCGACGTGCGGACCGCCCAGCAGGCCGTCGTCAAGATCCTGGCTGGACGCGAAATGGGCTTCCCGCCGATCGCCTCCATGAACGGCGTCCACGTCGTCAAGGGCAAGGCCACGTTGGGCGCCACGCTCATTGCAGCTGCGATCAAGCAGCACCCGCGCTACGACTTCCGGGTGGCTGAGATCAGCGACCAGCGAGTCCAGATCGACTTCTTCGAGCGCCAGCCCGACGGAAGCCTTGAGAAGATCGGTGAGAGCGTGTTCACCGCCGCCGACGCCAAGCGGGCGGGCACCCAGAACATGGGCAAGTTTCCTCGCAACATGCTGCACGCGCGGGCGCTGACCAACGGCTGCCGCTGGTTCTGTCCGGACGTGTTCGGCGGGCCGGTCTACACACCTGACGAGATGGGCGCAGCAACCGACGAGGAGGGCGTGCCGGTTGGCGAGGCCACATCGCCCTCGCCAGCTCGAGCTAGCGGGGATGATCGTCGAATTGGCTTCCCCGGCGAAGAGCTGTACGTCGGGCCCGGGCAGGATGTAGCAGAGAGTGACGCTGGTGTCGTCGAGGAGGCCGAGGTGATCGAGCCCGCGCCCGTAGAGTCCCCTCCCAGCGACTCTCTGCGCCAGCCCAAAGCGGGCACCGAGAGTGCCTCGCCTGACGAGCTGGAGGCCTTGTGCGCCGAGCGCATCGAGCTGGTGTCCGACGCCTCCAAGGAGACGCTCAATGCCTGGTTCGAGGAAGCCATTGCGTCGTGGCCGAGCCACCTCAAGAACCGCCTGTGCTCGGAGATCCTGGCCGAGGCCAAGCGGCGCAAATCGTGATCTGCCACGCCTCCCATAGCGCCTCCCCGTGTCAGACCGACCAAGGACGAGTGCTCGTCCATACCTGTTTCCCGTCCCCGGACGAGTCCTCCGCGACCTGCTCAACATCAAGGCCCAGCTCGGAGAGGAGTTCAGCGACGACGAGGCGGCAGCCGACCTCATGCTCGATCTCGACCTCATCGAGTTCTACGGGCGCCGCGCGCAGCCGACCGGGATGCTCCATGCCGTCCGGTACTACGCCGAGCGATGGTCGTGGCCCAAGAGCCGAGTCGCCGAAGCCTGGGCCGGGCGCAAAGAGCGGACACGTTCAGACGGTCGGATCGTGGCAGGTGCCGAGCCCTGGATTCGGGATCGCATCGAGGGCTGGCGAGCCTTCTACTCAGACGCCCTGCCGGACAGCGCCAGACAAGCGCCGGACACGCGCCGGACAAAAAGCGGCGATTCCAGCTCAGGGGAGCAGGTTGCCAGACACACGCCGGACAGCGCCAGACATGCGCCGGACAAACAAGAACAGACCATTCAAACCTCAGATTCAGGGAGTGGGGGTGAGCCCGCGCGCGCGCACGAGGACCGTCCACAGGGAGACGCCTACCGGAGCGAGGCCGTCGAGATCTACGAGCGCATCACTGGCAGTTGGCCCGCGCTCTTCCACGCTGAGGCCATCGCTCGGCGCTTCGCCAGCTCAGGCGCCGAGGAGTGCCGGGCCTGGGGAGAGCACGTCACGACCTACCACACCAGCCCAGGGCGCAACGAGCGCAACGTGCCCGGCATCATCCAGACCTTCGATGAGCACCTCCGCCGAGAACAGTCACCGTCTTCCAGCTCGACGGGAGCGCCAGCTCGTCCGTCTCAGCGAGACACTCCCCGGCGCGGTGCCTGGGGTCCACCGCTCGACGGGTCCGCTGGCTAAGGCGTTTGCCGAGGGGCAGGCCGAGGCTGCGCGAGGGCTCGAGCCCTACACCTCCGATGGCATCCGCTGCGCCTGCGGCGAATCCGACCGTGACGGCCCACTGGGTCGCCGGTTTTGCGCCTGCCCCGATGGCCAGCGACGCCGCGCGGCCTTCGAGCTAGCGGCCGCCGCGGGGGACCGCGCCTGCCAGACACCAGCTCGGCTTGCGGGCGCGACACTCGGCGAGTGTCGCGCGTCCGTCCAGAACGCCGAAGCGGCGGAGCTGCGCCGTCAGCGCCACGACGCCACGGCGGCGGTGGAGCGTTTCGAGGCAGCGTTCCGGGAGGGACGACGCCCCGGCGCCGGACTCTGCCTGTTCGGTCCCGTCGGCACGGGCAAGAGCTACATGCTGGCCGCGCTAGCTGCTGCCGTCCGAGCCCGGGGTGTCCCCGTCGTCTGGACCACCTACGCTTCCCTGGTGGCCGCCATTCGCCGCCACTACGGGACGCCCTTGGCCGACACGGTCGAGGTCAACCTCCAGCGCTGCGCGGTGCTCGTTATCGACGACCTGGGCGACCCGTTCCGCAGCCGAGGCCCCGTGCAGGAGACCGAAGACCGCCGCCGCCTAGTGCTCTCGGTGATTGCCGAGAGGGCAGCGCATTTCCGCCCAACGCTCATCTCGGCCAACTACGGCTCGCTTGACGAGATGGCGGATCAGTTCGACCCGCGCATCGCCGACCGGGTCCGCGAGAGCTGCGAGGTCCACACGCTCTCTGGCCCGTCGCTGCGCAAAGCCCCCCGCATCTGATGATCACCCCACGCACCAACATCCAGGCCACAACGCTCGGTCTCACGCTGCGCGCTCTCCGTGAGCTCGTCGCTGAGTCCGGCCCTTGCACGTCACGCCAGCTCGCCGACCGAATGGGGCTCATCCACACCACCGCTGCAATGCGCCTCGATCGCTACGAGCGAGCGGGGTTCGTCGAGCGCGAAGCCGCCCCGCCCACCGTCAAGCACGCCGCCTACGTCTGGCGCCCAGCACAATGATCGCCACCGCACCAACGACTTCTCACGTCTCTTCGCCCATGCAGGCGCTCGCCCTGCTCGATGCGCCTGGTACCACGCTTCGGGGACTCCCTGCCGGTGCGTCCGGTCCCGGACGCACCGGGCTTGCCGAGGCGCAGGTGGTCAACGCGGTGACTGGCGAGAAAACGCGCCTCAGCGATGAGTGTGCGACCGACCTTGTCGTCTCGCGCCAGGTGGTGAAGCTCAGGCGCGAGCGCGTCGGCGACGCCCACTGGCTCGTGTTCGAAGCTGCTCCGGATGAGAGCGAGGAACCTCG
>JBCBZH010000038.1:0-21582 GCA_039815415.1 Bacteroidota bacterium | reverse complement strand
ACCTCGATCAGAGGTGTGCTGTGTGAATGCCCTCACGCATTCTGCACATCCAGAAGAGGGGAAAGCGGGGCCAGAGGGAGGTTTCGTGATTGCCCGCCGCCAGCCCGGTGCCGTACCTTACGGATGCTCCTTCGCGGAGCGAGCGACCGGAAACAGGTGACTGTCTCCGACCGTACCTGGCCTGCGCCGCTCGGGTCCGACTCCCGATGCGCCTGCCCATGCGACGCCCGTTCCGCCGAACGGGCGTTTTCCGTCTGCCCTCGCGTTGCTGTCCTTCGTGTCTACCTCCATCCCCGTCCCCGAGACCCTCGCCGACCGCATCCGCGCGGTAGCCGAGGAGACCGTGGCCGAAACCGATCTCTACGTGGTCGATGTTGAGGTGCGGGGGCACAAAGGCAGCCGCGTGGTTTCTGTCTACCTCGATGCCGACGACGGCGCGGGCGTGGACGACCTTGCGACCGCCAGCCGCCAGCTCGGCTTCGTGCTGGAGACCGACGAGGTGGTCGATGGCGCCTACCGCCTGGAGGTCTCGTCGCCAGGCGCAGATCGGCCGCTCTCGCTCCCGCGCCAGTATCCCCGCCACGTCGGCCGAGACCTCAAGGTGACCTACCTCAACGGCACCGACGAGGCCCGGGTCAAGGGCCGCCTCGCATCGACCACCGCTGAGGCGCTCACGCTCGAGCTGACGAACGGAGACACACTCGACATTCCCTTTAGCGACGTCGTAGACGCTCGCGTCCAGCTCCCCTGGTAATCGCCCTTCCCCGATCACACCCTGCTGATCGCTGACTGCTCTCCCTTATGCAAAGCACCGTTCTCGTTTCCTCCTTCGCCGAGATCGCGCGCGAGAAGGACATCGACCGCGACACGCTCCAGGTCATCATTGAGGACGTGTTCCGGGCGATGATCAAGAAGCGCTATGGCGCTGACGACCCGGAGGCGTTCCAGATCGTGTTTAACCCCGACAATGGGGACTATCAGATCACGCATGTGCGTGAGGTGGTGGAGGACTTCGATCTCGAGGATCCGGTGACGGAGATCGAGCTCTCGGATGCGCTGGAGATCGACGAGGACTATGAGGTAGAGGAGGAGGTCGCGGAGGCGATCAAGATCGAAGATTTCGGGCGCCGGGCCGTCCAGACGGCTCTCCAGACCTTCCGCCAGCGCATCCGCGACATCGAGAAGGAGAACATCTTCCGCGAATACAGCCAGCTCGTGGACGAGGTGGTGGTGGGCGAGATCTACCAGACGCGCCGCCGCGAAGTGCTGGTTCTCCACAACAAGACCGAGCTGGTGCTTCCACGCGACGGTCAGATTCCGAAGGACCGCTACCGCAAGGGCGACATGCTCCGGGCCGTTGTGACCGAGGTAGATCGTGATGCAGGCGCCAGCCCGCAGGTACGCATCAGCCGCACGGCGCCTGTGTTCATCGAGCGCCTCTTCGAGCTGGAGGTCCCGGAGATCTACGACGGGATCATCGAGCTGAAGAAGATTGTCCGGCTGCCTGGCGAGCGAGCCAAGATCGCTGTCATCTCCCACGATGATCGTGTTGATCCGGTGGGCGCATGTGTTGGCGTTAAGGGGTCCCGCATCCATGCTGTCGTCCGCGAACTGGGCGGCGAGAACATTGACGTGGTGCCCTGGACCGAAGACAAGATCGAGTTCATCAAGCGCGCCCTTGCGCCTGCCAAGCCCATCGCGGTGGAGCTGAACGATGACCTGGATCCACCTCGCGCACGCGTGACGGTGCCCGCCGACGAGGTCTCGATGGCGATCGGACGCGGCGGCCAGAACATCCGCCTTGCTTCCATGCTGTCCGGCTACGAGCTGGATGTCTACCGCAACATCAAGGAAGATGAAGAGGACGTAGACATCGAGGAGTTCGCCGACGCCATTCCGGGTGAGATCATCCAGAAGCTCAAGGACATCGGCTGCGACACGGCCAAGGCTGTCCTCGAGCTGTCGGCCCCCGAGCTGGCACGGCGTACCGAGCTTCCAGAAGCCACGGCCCAGAAGATTGTCCTTCTGATGCGCAACGAGTTCGAGACCGATGAGGAGGCCGAGACGCCGACGCTGGATGCCTCAGACCTCGGGGCTGAACTGAACGAGGACACCTCTGTGTCCGATGAGTCGGAGGAGGAAACCGGTGGCCACGAAGGTGGCAACGGCGACTCCGAGAAGAGCGATGCCGATGATGCCGACCCCACGTCGGACGTATCGGAAGAGCCCGCTGAAGATGAGACCCCATCTGCTGCATAGACCTCACGACATAGCGTGGAGGGTGGAGCGACCCGCCGTCCGCGTCAGCAATTCTAGCGGCACCTGCGCGTGCACAGCCGCTGTACCGTAAGCTTTGGCCTCCGGCCGCCCCTTCCAGACCGTACCGAATGCCCACGACTCGAAAGGCCCGTTCCAACAAGCCCAAGAGCAAGCGCCTGTTTCAGGTCACCCGCGAACTCAACGTCGCGGCAGGGACCATCGTGGATGCGCTCCGCGAACGCGACTTCGAGCTGGATGCCAAGCTGGAAGCCGGAGACCCGAATGCCAAGCTCTCGCCCGAGATGTACGCCTCACTTGTGGAGGCATACTCGGAAGACGCCGAAGCCAAGGCCCGCGTTCGCGAGCTGAGGGCACAGATTGCGGAGGCGAGCGGCGAGACGCCCGCGCCTGAATCGGAGCCGGAACCGGTAGCCGAGGCACCCGAGCCAGACCCCGAGCCAGAACCGGTGGTGGAGGCGCCCGAGCCTGAGCCAGACCCCGAGCCTGAGCCGGTGGTGGAGGCGCCCGAGCCTGAGCCAGACCCCGAGCCGGAACCGGTGGTGGAGGCACCCGAGCCTGAGCCAGACCCCGAGCCAGAGCCGGTGATGGAGGCACCCGAGCCTGAGCCACTCGCCAGCTCGACGGCGCCTCCTGAATCGGCAGAGGCAGAGGTGAGCGAGCCTGAGCTGTCCGAGCCTGAGGCGTCAGACGACCCGTCAACGGCTGAAGGCTCCGATGGAGATACCGACGAGGACGGGCCGGAATCCGATTCCGCAGGCGTCGTCCGGGCGGATCGCTACAGCCTGTCCGGCCCCACTGTCCTGGGGAAAATCGACCTCTCGGGCATCGACTCTGGTCGACGTCGCAAGCGCAAGAAGACGACCAAGGCGTCTGGGGACAGCGCCGACACGTCCACGGGCGACCGTGACTCCAAGCGGAGCAAGAAAGGCAAGAAGCGGAAGGTCGACCAGAACGAGGTCCAGCAGAACGTCCAGCAGACGCTGAGCGCGATGGGGTCCGGCAGCGGACGTTCACGCCAGAAGCGCCGCCGTGCCCGCCGCGACGAACGCGCGGCCATCCGTGAGGCTCAGGAGCAGGAGATGATGGAGCAGTCCTCCATCCTGCGCGTCATGGAGTTTATCTCCACCGGCGAGCTGGCGGAGGCGATGAACGTGCCTGTCACGGACGTCATCTCAAAGGGCTTTGAGCTGGGCATGATGGTGTCCATCAACCAGCGGCTTGACGCTGATGCCATCACGTTGATGGCCGATGAGTTCGACTTCGAGGTCGAGTTCATGGATGACATCGAGGACGAGTTTGACCTCGAGGTCGAAGACGCCGAGGAGGATCTCGAGCCGCGCTCGCCCATCGTGACCATCATGGGCCACGTGGATCACGGCAAGACCTCGCTGCTGGACTACATCCGCAATGCCAACGTCGTCGCGGGCGAGGCCGGTGGCATCACGCAGCACATCGGTGCCTACCGCGTCGAGACAGAAGAGGGCGCCGAGCTGACGTTCCTAGACACGCCAGGTCACGAGGCGTTCACGGCCATGCGTGCCCGTGGTGCCCAGGTGACGGACATCGTCATCATCGTGGTGGCGGCGGACGATGAGGTGATGCCGCAGACCATCGAAGCCATCAACCACTCGAAGGCGGCTGAAGTCCCCATGGTGGTGGCGATCAACAAGATCGACCGCGACGCCGCCAACCCGGACAAGATTATGTCCCAGCTCGCCGAGCAGGGGGTGCAAGTGGAGCAGTATGGCGGAAATGTCCAGTGCGAGCTGATCTCCGCCCTCGACGGAACAGGAGTCGACTCGCTCCTCGAGAAAGTGCAGCTCGAAGCTGACTTGCTCGAGCTGACGGCAAACCCGGACCGCAACGCGGTCGGGACTGTTGTGGAAGCCCGCCTCGATAAAGGCCGGGGCGTTGTTGCCACGGTTCTGGTTCAGACGGGCACGCTGGAGGAAGGCGATGCCTACGTGGTTGGCCTGACCTCTGGACGCGTCCGCGCCATGTTCGATGAGCGGGATCACCGCGTGAAGGTGGCTGGCCCGTCGACGCCGGTGCAGATCCTGGGACTCTCCGACGCGCCAGACGTGGGAGACCGTCTGATTGTACTCGACGATGAGCGCGAGGCGCGTGACATCGCTTCGAAGCGGCAGCAGCTCATTCGTGAGCAGACACTGCACCAGCGCCGCCACGTGACGCTGGCCGACCTGAGCCGCCGCATGGCCCTCGGCGAGATCTCGAACCTCAACCTCGTCATCAAGGGCGATGTGGGCGGTTCGGTGGAAGCTCTCTCGGATGCCCTCCTGAAGCTCTCCAACGACGAGGTCGCAGTGGACATCGTCCACTCCGGCGTGGGCGCGATCACTGAATCCGACGTGATGCTGGCTGCGGCATCCGATGCCATCATCATCGGGTTCCAGGTGCGTCCGGTCTCCGGCGTCCGATCGGTCGCCGAGCGTGAGGAGATCGAGATCAAGACCTACTCGGTGATCTAAGACGCCATCGAAGATGTCCGGGATGGCCTGGAAGGCCTGTTGTCGCCCGAGGAGACGGATAATGTCACAGCCACGATCGACGTGCGCGAGATCTTCCGCGCTCCGCGGGTAGGCACAATTGCTGGATCCTATGTGGTCGAGGGCATGGTGTGTCGCAACGACCGCGCCCGCCTCGTCCGTGATGGCGTGGTGATCTACGAGGGCGTGCTAGGGTCGCTCCGGCGATTCAAGGAGGATGTCCAGACCGTGGCGTCTGGCTACGAGTGTGGCCTTTCGATCCAGGGATACAACGACATCAAAGTCGGCGACCAGATCGAGACCTACGTGCTGGTGGAGGAGAAGAGAACTCTATCCGTTTAGAGGAATGGAGGCCTAAGGCAAAGAGGGATGGTGGGCTCGTGCTCCTTCATCTCTCGCGCCCTCCATCCCGTATCTCTCCGTTTCCCTATGAGTATTCGAACCGACCGTGTGGCCCGCATGATTCAGCGGGAAGTGGCGGACCTGCTACAGCAGGACTTTTCCGAAGCCACCCAGTCCCTGCTGACCGTCACGGATGCCCGGGTGACCAAAGACCTCGGCATCGCGTACCTGAACGTGTCGATCCTGGGGGACACCAAGCCTCAGCGCGAGGCCGCGTTCGCGAGGCTGGAAGGGCAAACGGACCAAATCCGCCATGCTCTCGCACAGCGCATCCGGCATCAGGTCCGGCGCATCCCAGAGCTACGCTTCTTCCTCGACGAAGGGCCACAGAAAGTCGCGCGCATGGAAGAGCTGTTCGACCAGATCCGCGAAGAGCGAGGCGACGGGCTGGCGAGTGATGACGCCGAACCAGAATCGCCAGCTCGAGGCGACTATTAGGTGGTGGGGGATCTCCGCATCCAGACCAACGCCAGTGTATTGGCAGACCCGGTTTCGCCGTGTGCGCTGCTGATCGACAAGCCCCAGGGCATCACATCGTTCGGGGTTGTCAAGAAGGTTCGGTGGGCGCTCCGCGAGAAGAAGGTGGGGCACGCCGGGACGCTGGACCCAATGGCAACCGGCCTGCTGATTCTGCTTCTCGGCCGAGAAGCGACCCGCCAGCAGGACCGATTTATGGGGCTGCCCAAGGTCTACACGGGCACGGTCCGCCTCGGGCAGACCACCGCCAGCTACGATGCCGAGACACCTATCGAAAGCAAGGCCGACGCCAGTTCGATCTCGAGGGCAGACATCGAGCTGGCGTGTAAGCCGCTCACAGGGGAGATCGAGCAAATCCCGCCGGTGTTCTCTGCCATCAAGAAAGGAGGGGAGCGGCTCTACAAGAAGGCCCGGCGAGGGGAAACCGTCGAGGTGGATGCGCGACCGACCACCGTCTATGCCTTCGACGTGTTGGACGTGCATGAGGGCCCCGATCAGACCCGTGATGTGGACATCCGCGTTGAGTGCTCGAAGGGGACCTACATCCGATCGTTGGCGCATGACTTGGGAGCGGCGCTCGGCGTGGGCGGGCACCTGATCGCGTTGCGCCGCGAAGCTATTGGGCCGTTCACGGTTAGGGAAGCCTTCGAGCTGGAGCGTGTGGCCGCAGTGGGCGAGGCGAGGCCAGGATGACCGTCGAGACCGGACCGGATCTCCAGCGCGATCCACGCTCCGTGTTGACTACGGGCACCTTCGACGGCGTGCACGTTGGACATCAGGAGATCCTCCGCTATCTCGTCCAGCGTGCCCATGAGGTCAACGGCGTCCCAACCGTGGTGTCGTTCGACCCGCACCCCCGAGAGGTGCTTGGCTCGGACCGGATCCCGCTTCTCACTACACTCGAGGAGCGCGCGCGTCTCCTCGAAGCGCTCGGAGTTCAGAGGTTCGTGGTGCTGCCATTCACCCGCGATTTGTCTCTGTTGGAGCCCGAAGCCTACGTCGAGGACGTTCTCATCGGACAGGTCGGCCTGCGTGAGATCATCATCGGGTATGACCATCGGTTCGGCCGAGGGCGCGCTGGCGATCGGTCCACTCTGGAACGGCTTGGCGCACGGCACGGATACAGCGTGGATGTGATTCCCGCGCACATCGAGGCGGGGGCAACCGTGTCCTCGTCGCGGATCCGGCGCCAGCTCGAGAAGGAGGGTGCTGCTGCGGAGGCCGCTCGACTGTTGGGGCGGCCCTACGAGCTGGCGGGCACTGTGGTCGCGGGCGACCAGCGTGGGCGGACCATTGGCTTTCCGACGGCCAACGTCCTGCTGGAGGATCCGCGAAAGCTGGTGCCGCGTGTTGGCGTGTATGCCGTTCAGGCCGAGCTGGCGACTGGGGATCGGTACGATGGGATGATGAACGTAGGCGTCCGTCCCACATTCGAAACGGACGGCTCGGTCACCGTAGAGGTCCACTTGTTCGATGTGGACGTGGACCTGTATGGGCGAGCGATGCGAGTACAGGTCCACCGCCGCCTCCGGGACGAAGTCCGCTTCGCTGGCGTGGACGCGCTGGTGGCACAACTCCATGAAGACCGTAGGCAGGCGAAGAGCATTTTGGCCGGGCTAAGTTGAGGCCTCACGCGCTCCAAGCGCTTTTTCTGTTGACTCGCCCCACACGTGTGGGGCCGTCTTCTCCCGCATCGTAGATCGGCAGAGGAACCCGAATGATCTCGAAAGACACCAAACAGTCGCTCATCGCCGAACACGGCGAGGGCCCCCAGGACACCGGAAAGCCGGAAGTCCAGATCGCCATATTCACGGCGCGCATCAACGACCTCACCGAGCACCTGAAGGTCCACAAGAAGGACCACACCTCCCGTCTGGGACTGCTCAAGCTGGTCGGCAAGCGCCGCCGTCTGCTGAACTATCTCATGGCGAATGACATCGAGCGGTATCGCGCGGTGATCGCCAAGCTCGGCATCCGTAAGTAATGCGTCGCGGCGGCTCCATCTGGGGCCGCCGCGCGTGCTTCGAGCTGGCGGCACGCGTCGCCAGCGATTTTCACGGCCCAGTCCGCACTCTCCCGACGCCGACAATCCGTTCTCTCGGCCTGACTGCCACAGGCCGCCAGCTCGAGAGAAGGGATTCTCGGACGCTCGTTCCCTCTGCCGGGGACGCGCACGACGGGGAGACAGCTCGGCCTCTCTCCCGGAGCTACGGCTCCACGAAACCAACCCAACTCCATGGCTGCACCATCAGCAATCACTCAAACCATTGAGGTCGGCGGCAAGACGCTGACCCTCGAAACGGGCAAGCTCGCCAAACAGGCGGACGGCGCCGTCGTCACCCGTATGGGAGACACCATGACGCTCTCGACGGCGGTTACGGCCACCAGCGCGAAGCCCGGCCAGCACTTCTTCCCCCTCACCGTCGACTACCGCGAGCGGTTCTCCGCCAAGGGCGCATTCCCCGGCGGCTTCTTCAAGCGCGAGGCCCGTCCGACCGACAAGGAGACGCTCACCGCGCGCCTGATCGACCGCACCATCCGGCCGCTCTTTCCAGACGGCTTTCGCAACGAAGTCCAGGTCCTCAACTACGTCCTGTCCGCCGATCCTGAGATCGACGCCGACGTGATCGCGGGCATCGGCTCCAGTGCAGCGCTGTCGCTCTCCGGGTCCCCGTTCAGTGGCCCGACCGCTCACGTGCGCGTGGGTCGTGTCGAAGGGGAGTTTGTTCTGTTCCCAACCGTCGCCGAGCGCGAGGAGTCGGACATCGACCTCATTGTGGCGGGCAAGGCCGACGCCATCGCGATGGTCGAGGGCGAGATGAGCGAGATCAGCGAAGACGACATGGTCGCCGCGCTCGAGTTCGCATTTGATGCCATCAAGACCATCGTGGCAGGTATCTCCGAGTTCGTCGCCAACCGCGACGAGGCCAACGGTGCGCCCGAGCCTCTCGAGTATGAAACCGTGTCCGCTCCAGCCGAGCTGGTGGAGATGGTCTACGGCAAGATCAAGGACGACGTGGATGCCCACCTCCGCAAGGAGGACTATGACAAGGCCACGTTCTACAACGGCATCCGCGAGATCCGCGACGCGCTCATCACCGACCTGTTCGGGGAGGGCGATGACGCCGTCGAGGAGATCGAGGGTGGCTACACCGTTGGCGACGTCAAGGAGGCCTTTGGCTCGGCGGAGAGCCAGGTGATGCGCGAGATGATCCTCAACGAGGGCGTTCGCCTCGATGGTCGCAAGACTGATGAGATCCGCGACATCTGGACGGAGGTGGACTACCTCCCGCAGGTCCACGGATCCGCCGTTTTCACGCGTGGCGAGACCCAGGCGCTCGTGATGGTCACCCTCGGGACGGGCCGCGACGTGCAGGCTGTGGACCAGGTCTTTGACCAGGAAGACAAGCGCTTCTACCTGCACTACAACTTCCCGCCGTTTTCCGTTGGCGAGACCAAGTTCCTCCGTGGCCCGAGCCGTCGCGAGATCGGCCACGGCAACCTCGCTGAGCGTGCGCTCAAGAAGGTGATGCCGCCGGAGTCGGATTTCCCGTACACCGTCCGCATCATCTCGGATGTGCTCGAGTCCAACGGCTCGTCTTCGATGGCGTCCGTCTGTGGTGGCTCGATGGCGCTCATGGCTGCCGGCGTGCCTCTCGACAAGCCAGTCGCAGGCATCGCGATGGGCCTCATCGCAGATGGCGACAACATCGCGATTCTGAGCGACATCCTCGGCACCGAGGATCACCTCGGCGACATGGACTTCAAGCTCTGTGGCACGGAGGACGGCATCACCGCCTGCCAGATGGACATCAAGATTGATGGCCTCTCGATGGACACGATGCGCCAGGCCCTCCAGCAGGCCAAGGCAGGTCGTGAGCACATCCTCGGCGAGATGGCAAAGACCATCGACGACGCTCGCGAGGACATCAGCCCGACCGCTCCGCGTCTCATCCAGGTGGTCATCGACCAGGACTTCATCGGTGCCATCATCGGACCGGGCGGCAAGGTCATCAAGGGCATCCAGGCCGACACCGGCGTGCAGATCGACATCGACGAGCGCGACGGCAAGGGATTCGTGACGGTTGCGGCTCCGAACATGGACTCCGCGCATGCCGCGGTGAACATCATTCGGGGCATCGTCACCCAGCCGGAGGTGGGCGAGACCTACAACGGCACGGTCAAGAACCTGCTGCCCTTCGGTGCCATCCTCGAGATCATGCCAGGCAAGGAGGCGATGCTTCACGTCTCTGAGATGGCTCACGGCTTCGTCAACGATCCGGGCGATGTGTGCCAGGTGGGCGACAAGCTCGAGGTTCAGCTCATCGAAGTCCGCGACGGCGGCAAGCTCCGTGTGAGCCGCAAGCCGTTCCTCCCTGAGCCCACTGAGGAAGAGAAGGCCGAGATGGAGAAGCGTCGCGCCGAGCGCGCCGAACGTGGAGGCGGTCGTGGCCGCGGTCGAGGCCGTCGCCGCGACTAATCCGCTCCATTCACGCGGGTGATCTCGCCAGCTCGAGTCAGGCCCGCCCCGGTTATCCGGGGCGGGTCTTCTTCCTTCAGGGTGTTGCACCACGCCGAGCGTTGCACGGACGAAAGGGGGGGCGTAGACTGAGATCTCACCCACCACTCACCCCTATGTGGAAGGAGTTCAAGGAGTTTGCGGTCAAAGGCAACGTGATCGACCTTGCCGTTGGTCTCGTCATTGGCGCCGCATTTGCAACCATCATCTCGTCGCTCGTCGATGGCATCATCATGCCGGCCGTCGGGCTGCTGATCGGCGGCGTTGACTTCGCCAACATCTTCACTGTGTTGAAGGAGGGCGCAACGCCAGGACCCTATCCGACCGTCGAAGCGGCGCAGGAGGCCGGTGCAGTCATCCTGCAGTGGGGCACCTTTATCAACTCCATCATCACGTTCGCGCTGGTGGCGTTTTCCATCTTCCTCGTCGTGAAGTGGATCAACCGCCTCAAGAAGGAGGAGGACGAAGCTCCAGCGGAGGAAGAAGGCCCAACGCTCGATCAGCAACTGCTGATGGAGATCCGCGACGCGCTCGCATCAGGCAACGCGTAACTGAGGTGGGACTTGGATGACTGCCAGAGGGCGACCGTCCTCTGTGCAGCCGTCGCTACCGCGTCACGGTCACGGTTTGTGTTCGTGTGCCGTCTTCGGTCTGGAGGCGGAGCACGTACAGTCCGGATGCGAGGCCGCTCGCATCCAGGTGCGCCGTGTAAGACCCCGCCCCGTGCGCTCCCGAAGCCAGCGTGGCGACATGCCGCCCCGAGGTGTCGTAGAGCACCAGATCGGCCCGCGTCGAGCTGGCGAGGGTGTAGCGGACCGTGGAGCGAGTGCGGACCGGGTTGGGAGCTGGAGGCGCCAGCTCGAAGGAACTGGCGAGATCGGTGGGGGCGTCGGCTGTGGTCGCTGAGAGCAGTCCCAGCGACTCGTAGGACCCGCCAAGGATGGAGGTCGTCACGGTGGCGTCGAGGCCGAGCCACGAGCTGAGGACCGTAGCGTAGACCCGTCGGAAGTCCGTCGTGACGGGGAGATTGCCAGCGGCATCCAGGCCAGTTAGATCTGGTGCCGTGCCGTGGAACCCGCCCTGAACACTTGGGCCGAAAAGAAAGACCGGTGCGGCCGTTCCGTGGTCGGTGCCGATGGAACCGTTCTCCCCAACACGCCGACCGAACTCGGAGAACGTCATCGTCAAGGTCCGCTCGGCATCGCCGCTGCTCTCGAGGTCCTCGTAGAACGCAGCGACGGACTTCCCGAGCGTATCGAGAAGCGCCTGGTGGCGACTGATCTGATCGGCGTGCGTGTCGAACCCTTTCAGGCGGACCAGATAGACTCGAGTCTCGAGGTGCCCTTTGATGAGACGTGCCACGGCAGCCAGCGAATCGCCGAGCTGGTTGTCCGGGTACTCGACGGCATTGGTGATCCCGTCGCCTGCGGTGCGGAGCGAGGTGACATAAAGGTTTGCGTCGTTGGCGACGGACCTCAGAAAACCGAGCTGGCGACCGTAGGATGAGTGGGGGAGGCTAGCTGTGTCGTACAACTCGCCCGAGGTCACGATCTGGTCGAGGAGGGCGGCGTTCGAGAGGGTCATGCCCTCGACGCCTTCTGGCCCTGTCATCAGCAGTGGGTAGGACGCTCCGATCTGCACGCTAGGCGGGACGGTCACATCGCCACCGCCCAGTGCAGCGGCAGCTTCTGCCGTCCACCCGGTCTGTCCGCTCTCCTCACGAGCGGAGGCCCACACGTCGATGCCATCGAAGTGCGACAGGCTCTGATCCGCGTACCCAACACTGTGGACCACGCCAAACTGGCCCTCGCCCCACATGGACTCCAACGGCGACAGCGAAGCATGCAAGCCGAAGTCTTCGTTGAGACGGAGCGTGTCGGCTTGCCGTAGTGCGATGGACGGGCGTGCGTTGTAGTACCGGTCGTTGGTGACGGGCACGATGGTGTTGAGACCGTCGTTGCCACCGGAGAGCTGAAGGAGCACCAGCACGCGGTCAGTTTGGAGACGCCGAAGGCTTCCAATCAACCCTGGGCTCGCGAGCGCGCGTGAGGTCGTCGCGGCCTGCGACGATCCCGCACCCAAGACGACGGAGGCTCCAGCCGCTGCCAGACCCGACCGGACGAGGAAGTCTCGGCGCGTCCAGGCCTGGTGGTCTTCGTCGTGGGCGTGGCCGTGTTCCAAACCGACCGCTCTTTGGGGGGACGTGCACATAGCCGTTATCGGAGCTGGAAGCCAGGAAGAGACACGAGGTGAATCATGTAGTTGCGGACCCGCCCCCCGTTGCCTGCCGTCGGGTCCCAGGCATACTCAGGTGTGCCTTCGAGCAGGACCTCGGTGAGATCGTCCATCTCCGTCTCCAGGGGCGGATGCGTGAGCGTCTCGGTGTACAGCTCGCGCGCCAGCGCACGCGCGTCGTAGGCATACGGACGGGCGACGATGTCCGCAATGATGGCGCTCTGAGCGCGGTAGACCTCGCTGCGAGCCCGCCGTGCACGCTCCGTGATGGTCGAGGTGTTGATCCAGCTCTGTCCATCTCGCCAGCCCTTGACATCGGGTGGGTTGAAGAGGTCTTGGTCGAGGTCTCGAGCCTGGAACCGGAAGCGACCGTAATCCTCTGCAGTCACGGAGTCGAGCCCGAACGCCTGGGCCGCGCCCAGCATCATCTCCACGGGGGACTTGATGAGGGCTCCAACATTGGCGGCGTCGAAGAAGTGAGCGCTTTTCAGGAGGTCTCGTACCACTGGAGCGATGGAGAAGTCTTCCTCTAGCAAGCGGGTCGCCAGCGCGTCGATCACCGCTGCGTTGGGTTCGAGCGAGACGAACTCGCGGTAGAGCTTGGCCGCGATGAAGTGAGCAATCTGGGCCGGGCGCTCATCAAACAAGAGCGGAGCGACGTCGTGGTAGGTGAACGCCTCTTCTCGGTTGAACACCGTTTTGAGGCCATCGTCGAACCGCGAGACATCGAAGTCCACGTCGTACTCCCGGTCCGGGTAGAGCCGCCAGCCCGTCAGTGCGCGCGATAGCTCTGAGATATCCGCCTGCGTGTAGTTCGCTGTGCCATCCGGGCCTGTGATGCCCATCGTGAACAGCTCCAGCAGCTCCCGGGCGTAGTTCTCATTCGGAGATCCCTTGCGGCTCTTGTCGCCATTGAGGTAGCGAAGCATCGCAGCCGTCTTCCCGATGTCGTGAACGAGCTGGCGAAAATCGCCGAGCGCGTGGTTGCGAAGCTTGCTCCGATAGCGGAAGAGCCATGTGGCGAAGCGGTACTCCCGGTACTCCGTGACGAAGTGGTTGGACCAGAACACGGTCAGGCGCTCCATCAGCGACTCGCCGAGCCGCGCATACATCTCGGATTCCTGACTCCCAAGGAGCCGGTTGATGGTGTCCACATAGACCTGCTTGAGCCAGTCCTGATTGTCCCGGTTGAACGCATCCTTATCGTCGTCTGAAGCCGACCCGGGAGGCTTGCGACGGTCTATCCATGACGGTGGTGATAGCTCGGTCCGTTCGAGCGCAGAATCGAGAATCTGATCGACGGCCTCGCCTGGAGAGTCGCTGAGCACGGCGTCCACATCCGCTGCCTTGGCTGCAATCGAGACGCGGCGAAGCAGATGCCGTGCTTTGGCAGCGTCCCAAGGATCGGAGTCGGTCGGGACGTAGGGCGACAAGTCCGCCTGGGGCTTCCGGCCCCTCAGAAATGCACGGCGGCTGAGGCGGGACTCAGGTGTCATCATGATCACGGCGTCGACAGGAGAGTGCCAGTGGAGAGTCGCTACCTGACCACCAGGAGGCGTTGGCTGGTGGCTGCGGCAGGGGTGCGTAGCTGGATCGTGTAGGCACCTGGAGCCAGAGCGGATGTATCGAGCACATGCACATGGTCGCCAGCTCGGGGTGTCCCCTCCGTGATGACAGCGACCCGCCGACCCGAGACATCGTAGACTGTCAGAGACATCGGGACAGATTCCGCGAGGCTAAACCGCACGCGCGTGGTCGAGCTGGCGGGATTGGGTGCCGGAGGCGCCAGCTCGAGCTGCCGGATTGGCCCAGCGTCGGCGGACACCGGTGGGCGCGTCGTGACGATGGGCAGTGTGTTGAAATTGTCGCCCAGTGCGAGCGCGACGTCGCTCTCACTCATCTCAAACCACGACCGGAGAACCGAGGCATAGACCTCCCGGAAGTCGATGGCATGCTTCAGGTTGCCGTCCCTGTCGAGGTCACTAAGGTCCGGGTCGGGGCCATGCAGGCCGCCCTCGGCCGCTGGCCCGAAGAGAAACACAGGCGCTGCTGTCCCGTGGTCTGTGCCTTCCGAGCCGTTCTCATAGATACGCCGACCGAACTCCGAGAAGGTCATTGTGAGGGTCCGATCCGCCGCGTCGCCCGTGGTACCGAGGTCCTGGTAAAACGCCGCCAGCGATTTCGCAAGCTGATCGAGCAAGCTGGCGTGCTCATCTGCCTGCTGCGCGTGGGTATCGAAGCCACCGAGCGAGACGAGGTAGATGCGCGCACCAAGATCCCCTTTGATCAGACGCGCTACGGCTGCAAGTCGCTCGCCGATGCGGGCGTTTGGGTACTCGGCTTGGTTGACGGAATGCGGGGAGGTCGTCGCGGTCTGAATGGCTTCGCGATACCGAAAGGCGTCATTCGCGACGGTCCGGATATACCCCAGCTCAGCGCCAGCAGCGGTTGGTGGAAGTGAGTCGGTGGGGTACGGCTCTCCACCTTCAGCCACTCGAAGGAACTGGTCCACTTGCAGGAGGGCCATTCCATAGCCACCTGCATCGCCCTGAAAAAGCAGCGGCGCGCTCGTGCCGATCTGGACCGCTGGGGGAGCGTCTGGAGGGGACTGGAGGAGGTCCGGGAACTCATTGGCCAGAGCACGGCCCGCCCAGCCGGTCGTCACCAACTCGTCGCCATCGGATCCTGACATCCAGATGTCCGTGGACCGGAAGTGCGAGAGGCTCGGTGTGGGATACCCTACGTTCTGGACCACAGCCATCTGGCCTTTGCCCCATAGCGACTGCAGCGGAGCGAGCGACGGGTGCATTCCGTGCTCCGTGTCGAGGTTGAGCGTTTCAGAGGCCGTCAGCCCGAGCGTCGGACGGGCGGCGTAGTAGAGGTCGTTGGTGATGGGCACGATGGTGTTCAGGCCATCGTTGCCGCCGGTGAGCTGGATCAGGACCAGGGCCCGATCCGTTTCCGCTCTCGCCAGCGCGTTCAGGAACGGCGAGCGGGTGAGCGCCTGAACCGAGGTCGAGCCAAGAGCAACCGTGGTCGCAGCGGTTCCGAGGCCCGCGCGCATCAGGAAGTCGCGCCGAGACCAGGTCAGGTGGTCTTTGTCGTGATCGGCGCCGTGGTGGAGGGCGTCAGCGCGCTGGCGAACCGGAGAGTGGGAGTGACACATGGCGCGGCTACGAGAGCTGGTACTCGGGGAGCCGAGCGAGGTGAATGACGAGGGCGCGCAGTCGGTTTTCTGCACCCACCACCGTGGGATTCCACTCGTACGCGGGGATGCCATTGAGCAGGATCTCCGTCAGCTCGGCTTTCTCCTCGTCGCCGAGTGCGACGCCGAGGAAGTAGTCCGCGAGGTCGGACGCGAGCGCGGCGGCATCCCACTGGCTATCCGGGAAGCGGGCCGCTAGGGCCCGGTAGGCGTTCTGCCTGTAGACGAGCCACTCCACGTGGGTCCAGCGTGTTGCGAGTCGGCTCGTGTCCAGCCAGGCCCGTCCACCTGGCCAGCCCGCAACTGTTGGTGGGTCAAACAGGAGCTGGCCGGCGAGCTGCATGGTGTAGGCCTGCGCCTGGTGAAACTCGGTGTCTGGCTCGAACCCGAGTTCGCGGTAAAGGCCCAGCATCGTTTCCGCAGGACTCTTGATATGGGCGCCGAGGGCCGCATCATCGAAGAAGTGGGCGCTCTTTAGGAGCGTGCGGATGGCAGGGGTGAGCGCGAAGTCGTTTGCGAGGAGAACCGCCGCCAGCTCGGCGACCAGCGCCTCGTCTGGGACATGGTAGACAAACTCGCGGTAGAGCTTGCGAGCGATGAAGTGCGCCGTCTGGGGGGCGCGCTGCTCGAAGATGAGCGCGACGGACCGCTCCACGTCGTAGGGCGCGTCTGGGCTGTCGGGCTGGCCGAAGATGGTCCTGGGCTCACTATCGTACCAGCTCTCGACAAAGACGCTCTCCAGCGGCGTCTCCGTTTGGCCGAAGTAGTCCACGCTCCAGCCGGTCAGCGCGCGCGACAGCTCGGTGATGTCGCTTTGCGTGTAGTTCGGCGTTCCGTCGGGTCCGAGAATGCCTGTTGTGAACAGCTCCAGCAGCTCTCGGGCGTAGTTCTCGTTCGGCGCGCCCACTCGGTTGTCGGTGCCGTTGAGATACACCAGCATGGCTGGCGTGAGGGTGATGTCGTGGACGAACGCCTTGAAATCGCCAAGGGCGTGGCGGAACAGAAGGTCCCAGTACCGATACAGCCACGGCGCTAGGAAGTAGATGTTGATGCCGGTGACGAAGTGGTTGTGCCAGAACAAGGCCAGCCGCTCCCGGAACGCCGTAACTGAGCTGGCGACCGGGTCCGAGATCCCAGTCCCGAGCATGCGGTCCATCACGTCGATGGCGAAGTCTTGGTACCAGCCAACATTGGTCTGGTTGTATGCGTCTCGCTCCGCCGCAGGCGCACTCCAGTGGGGAGGAGGGGAATCGGCCCAACTCGGGCGCGGCAGGTCCGGGAGGCTGAGGACGCCATCCACCAGCGCGTCCACGGCATCGCCGGGAGTCATCTGTGCGAAGGCATCGATAGCAGCAGGCGAGGTGCCGAATCCGGTTCGTCGAAGCAAGTGCTGCACTCGGCGGCGTGACCATTTCACGTCCTCCGAGGGCACGTAGGGCTCCAGGCCAGCAGTGATACCGAGGGTTGCTGCGCCTCGTTGAAGAGACTCAGGTGTGGTCTCCGGATCCGGCCGCGGCGGGGCCTGGCCCCACCGAACACGGTCTTCCTCCGGGACGAAGACCCCTGGCAAGACCTCGTACGGCGGATCTCGTCGGGCCGAAGCGGACGAACTGCGGAGAAGAAACGCCCGGCGATCCATGTGTGCGAAGTCAATGGATCTCCAGTATCGGCAATCCTTCGCGCAGATTTATCACGACGAGCTGAGGGAACCCTGATGGGCGCGTTTTCTGGACGAAACACGCATTCAGGCCCGTGTTCGCTCTATCGAACCACGACCACTTGGCCTCTCAGGGTCTCTACCCGGCCCTCACTCTGTGCAACCACGCGAACGAGGTACACGCCTGCGGGCTGGGCGGCCATCGAAAGCTGCACCTCCCGGTTGGCACCAGGTGACATCGGGCGAGCCTCGGTTCTGACGACCTGGCGGCCCACAGCGTCGAACACCGCTACAGTCACGGTGGCTAGGGAGGGAAGGTCAAACCGAACGCGTGTGTTTCCAGGAGTCGGATTCGGTGTGGCGCCTCGGAATCGAAACGCAAGCGGCCCATCGCCATCGGTTGCCACAGCCGAAGTGACGTTCAAGACGAAGGCGTCCTCCGCCAGCTCGTTCTCATCATCTTGGGCCGATACGGAGATGGTCGTGGTGCCAACGCTCGCCGGTGTGAGGATGAGGTCCGTGCCATCGATAGCCACAGTCGCAATCCCCTCGGCACTCGAGCTGGCAGTGTAGTCCAGCATCGTGTCTTCCACATCGGTGAACACGGTTCCCAAGTCGATGCGTCGAGGGAGGTTGCCGACCGGGATGTCCTGATCGTCGATGGCTGCTGTGACGACCGGCACATCGTTGATGGGGGTTACCGTCAACTCAAACGTGCCCACGGCGTCATCGCTTCGTGAGTCGTTGTCGGTGGCCGTCACGGTAATCGTAGCGGTTCCTGAAGCATTCGCAACAGGAGTTACCGTCAGTGTTCGGCAGGAATCCATGAGGGTCTGTCCGTCGCAGGCGGCGACCACAAACCCATCGGCTGAGACCAGATCGGTGGAGGCAGATCCGGTGATCGCCAGCGCTTCCAGGTCCGTATCTGCATCGCTCACCCTGAACTCAATCTCTGTAGATCCATCCTCGTCAATGGTCTGGTCCTCGAAGGACGACATCGATGGATCCGGGTCCGTGACAATCCGCACCCGACCGTTGGTAATCGCGGCATCGACGCCACCTTCATTGAAGGGAGTCGTGTCGTCGAAGAGGAGAGTCGTCGCGCCTTCGGCAACCAGTGTGCCTTCCAGGATGACGAGGGTTCCAGGGCCTCCCACCAGTGGAGTGTTGGATCCGCAAGCAATGCGGACATTGATCTCGCCATTGTCAGTGCCTCCGAACGTGGCGCAACCGCTGCTTGGAACAAGGTCACCGAGCACGAACGATGTCAAGTCGATCACAGTCGGGTCAAAACTCACCACGATGTCGATGCCCCGGATACCCCGTCCCGTTACATCCTCCTGAATGACAACCGGAACACTGACGGCGCTTCCGTTAACGGCGCCGGGGTCCTTGTAAACGATGGTGTCCGGGAGTGTAAGGGACACAGGACTCTGGGCCGCACTGCTCCCTGCAATCAAGAGAGCGAGCAGTGCTGACAGGCAGACACGCATGGGAGAGGGGAACCAAGGGGGAAGGGAGATGCCCACAACAGGGCGGAGTCTTGACCCATCAGAGCTCAAGACATGTCGGGGCACACAGCGAGGAGTGCTGCGTGCCCCGACGGAACGTGCGTGCGTTACCGCACGACAGTCAGACGACCGCCAGCGGACTTGGTGCCGCCGTCCAACTCCGCAAACACGCGGTAGACATAGACCCCTGCCGGGAGGTCGCGGCCTTGGATCGAAATCGTTTGGCGGGCACCCGCCTTCAGATCGTCCTCAACCTGCATCACCCGGCGGCCGATGGCGTCGTAGACCTCAACGCGCACGGACGCGTCCTCGGGAAGGTCCAGTGAGATCACAGCCGCACCCGCAGTCGGGTTCGGGAAGTTGCCACGCAGAGCGAATTCTTGCGGCGGCGTCTCAGCTGAGATGGACGCGACTCGGACCGGCGAAGCCTCGTCGAAGCGGGCCTGGCCACCGAGCGAGAGGGCGCCATCGGGCTGGTGGCGGTCAATGGTCACCGTCGCGATGGTTCCGTTCTCCAGTGGCGTCGCACCCGAGAAGGCGATCCGAAGAACACCGTCCGTGACGCTGTGCGTCGCCAACCAGCCGTTGGGCACGGCGGCTTCCATGGCCGTCACGGTTGCCAGTGACGGATCAATCTCGACGGCAAAGTCGATGGCATACACCGGGCCCGAGGCGTCGAGGACGAGCGGGATGGCGAGCATGCCGCTCGCAGTCCGCGATGCGTCAGACGCCAGCCCGACGGCACCCGGAGCACCCCAGCTGAGCTCATCTGTGAGAGCGATGCCTGCGTTCGAGCTGGCGGATTCACTCCTGCTCGCTTCGCGAACCGCAGCCACCACGCCAGTCGTTGAGCAGCTGCCGTCAACGGGGAAGCAGGCCACCTCGTCGTCGCCGGCAGCGTGGCGGAGGATAAGCGATGCGTCAAGGGCCGACACATCCCCGTTTCCGCTCACGTCAGCAGCGACAGTGGCCGCCTCATTCAGGTCCGCAGCATCGACAACGGCGTCGAGCACCAGCGAGGCATCGAAGCTCGAGACCTCGAGGTTCAACGACACGTCGCCATAGAGCGGCACGATGCTGATGCTGCCAGTACTGCCTGAGACGGGGGGCTCGCCTTCGTTGAACTGGAAGTCCTCAAACGCGAACTCAGACTCGCCGAGCATGTCCTTTGCGGACATCGCGACGTAGATCAGCACCGGGTTGTCGCCATCAATGGCGGCGGCATCTACAGTGAACAGGACTGACGAAGACGTTCCCGTCATGGCAGTGCCTTCGGCGACTGCGACGTTGATCTGCCCCGGGATATCGGTGTTGGTGGACACCGATGCCCCTTCGCTCAGCGATCCCTCGGTGACGACTCCGGTGGCTTCGAACAGCTCGTTGTCGTACAAGAGTGTGAACTGGAAAGACTCGACGCCGAGATCCTGCAAGCTGGCGACGGTAATCGGCAGCAGGAAGGACTCGTTTGGATGCACCTCCTCATCTCCGTCTGCGGGTGTGGGCGCAACCGTGACCGACTCGATCACCGTCAGGTCGATATCCACGAACTCTCCGTTGGAGAGCGGGTCGTTCGAGGTGACCACAAGGGTAGCCCCGTACTCGCCAGCTGGAAGATCCGCGTTGATGTTGAGCGTGATGGTCTCGCTCTCACCTGGCGCAATCTCGCCGGTCGTCGGGCTGGTGGCGAGCCATTCAACGTTTCGCACGATGGCGACATCATCGATGGTGGCCCACCATTCCCAGGAGGGATCGTCGAGCGTCCAGAAGCGCCAGCGGACCTGGAAGGTCTCGCCAAGGTTCACGAAGCCATCCAGCGGGATGCTCTGCGCCAGCCCGTTGGGTGGTGTAAAGCAACCAGCGTCGGGGTCACCACAGGTGTCCTCGGTGTACTGGATCATGTTCGTCCACGTCGCACCGCCGTCGGTGGTGATGTCCACGTCGAGGAAGTCATTCCCGAGGAAGTCCTGGAAGTTGACCTTGTACTCGAGCGTGAACCCGGTGTCGTCCATTGTGATAGCAGGCGTCCACATTTCCGTATCGAACGAGGGACCACCAAGGAACTGCCCGATATCACTGTTGGCCATCGCGGCATCGCCGGTGCTGGCGTAGTTCGGCGAGGTGGGTGCGCCGTAATCGCTGGCGAGCTGCCACGGAACGTTCGGGTCGCCATTGGTGACAACCGTCCAGTCGGCTGGGAAGCCATCCTCGAAGGCCTCTTCAAGAAGCGTGACGGGCTCCACCGCGGTGGTTGCCACATCCTCCTCGTTGATCATGTACGTCAGTGGATTCCCACCCGTGTTCGAGATCTCGAACGTGCGGGTGTACATCTGGCCTGCGTACGCCTGGAGGTCGAACTCCGTCGGAGCCACGGCGATGGCTGGAGCCGGAATGCCCACGCCTCCGACCTCAACCGTATGCGTCGAGCTGACGGGGTCATTCGTCTCAACGGTAATGGTGCCGGAGAACGAGCCTAGCTCCACGGGAGCAAAGCGCACGTACACCATCGTGGACTCACCGGGCTCCAACTCGAAGGTGGTCTCATCGAGAGGCGTCCCAAGCACCTCGAAGAGATCATTGTCCGAGCTGATGCTGGTGACCGAAAGGGCATCCACACCATCGTTCATCACCTGGAAGGCTTGGAGCCCCTCATCGTTGAGGAACACCTCTCCGAAGTCCAGCGCATCCGGAGTCACTACCGCGATCGGGTCGCCGGTGACAGTCAGAGACACAGGAATGTCCACAGCTGGTGCACCCGGGAGCCCTGCTGCAATCACGCGGATGGCAGCGGT
>JBCBZH010000384.1:0-2809 GCA_039815415.1 Bacteroidota bacterium | reverse complement strand
AGCTCACCCCCGTCCCTTCCACAATCCGGTTCATCATATGAAAGAGTGCCGCCACCTGCACCGCCTCAAACACCGCCGCCTCGGACCACCCGGCCGCCATCACCGCGTCGAGGTCACGCTGCGCGTATCGCGCAGGCGGGCTCTGCAAACGCGCCACGTAGCCCAGCAAGGCCTTCATCCGCTCGCCAGCGCGCTGATGGATCTCTGTGTACTCGGGAGACCGGTGGCTGACCTCCATGATGGAAGCGCCGAGCCCTGGGTACACCGGCAACTCGTTGCGAACCTCCTCGACGACTTCCTGGGGAAGCGACCCCGGCCCGGCGGAGAAGTTGTGCTGGCGAACGGAAAGATCGGCGTGAGTAGCAGCGAGAGACATGCGTCGGCACGAAGCGAGGAGAGGTCCCGCACACTACGGCAGGAATGGACGACGGGGCAACGCCAGCGCGAACCCTTCGTCGTCCATTCCAGATCGGTGCGACGCTACTCGCAGTCGCGCCGACGTGTGTCGATCACATTCAGGATCTGCCAATCGGCGTCGCCAACTTTGACGAGTTGCATCGAGTTGACGCCACAGTGGCTCCGCTGCCCCTGATAGTGGAACTCGTAATCCATCCAGGCATGGGCCAACCCGGCATCGATCTCCACGCGGATCTCGCCGATCTTCTCGTCGAGCGCTCCGGCTGGCGCTCCTCCAATGGAGCCAATGAAGCCACTGATCTCCGTGGCCTGGATCTGGAAGGTGCCCGTGCCGGTCGGCATGACGGACTGCAGGGTAGCGTTCTCATGGAACGTGGCGCCGACCGCTTCGGCGTCGGACGCGCGCATGCCATCAAACAGGGCCACGATGGTGGCCCGTACGGCTTCATCGTCGGACAGAACCTCGGGCGCGGGGGGCGGCTCAGCTTGGGGCTGTGCGTGGGCGAGCATCGGGGCGGCCAGCGCCATCAGAAGGAGCAGTGATTTCATGGGTCGGTGGTGAGAGAGTGAAGGGCGTCTTCGGCATCGGATGCGAGAGGTTGCGGCTCCCGGGTGGCGAGATTTGTCTCGTGGCGAGATTTGTCTCGTGGCGGGCCTGATTCGCGGCCAGCGTCTCAGTAGTGAGTCGCTGCATCCGTTTCAGGGCCGTGCGGGCAAACCGCAACTGAAGCCTCCGACCGAAGAGCTTGAATCCGATCCGATAGAACGGGTTGGATATGCGGTCCGGTTGAGAGACCGCTTCGATGTGGAACGACACACGTCCGCTCTTCATGTCCTTGCGCACCTCAAACTCGATCTGGCCTCGCTCAAAGTGCCCTTCCAGCGTGTAGTAGCCATACCCCCACACGCGAACGGGCCCAGTCTCGGTCTCTCGAATCGTGTCCACTTCCTCGGTGAGCCGAACACCAAACCAGAAGGTGAACCCCAGAAACCGGGCCTTCAGCAGCATCGGGCGTCCCGCGATGGGCACTTCGGGGGAGAAGATGCCTCGGATCAGAGACGGGTCCGGGAATGCATAGGCCCGGACGAGATCGCAGGCGATCTCCCAGGGACCGTCTGCGCGGGGAGGTCCCGATGGTTCCGAGGGCAGCTCCACCTCATGGCGATCAATGCTCCACCCGTTCTCGACGGTTCTCTCGTGATGCGCCTCGCGGTCGAAGTTGACGGACGCAGACCGGATGGCATCGAGACGATCCTGATACACACGCCAGTCCACGTCCGGCGTCAGGGTCGCGTCCTTGAGCGTGACGCTGTAGGTGCGGTGAAACCGAGGGCCTTTCCCCTCCGCCTCCGACTGGATCTCGCGGCCGCCGGGCGGCGACTCGTGGGTGTGTATGGGAGGGTTCGGCGCCATCCGAACGCTGCGCTGCGTTGAGCGAACGGCGTAGCCCCACCGCGTCCACATCCACACTGCCAACGCCCCCCCAGCAGCGAGGGCGGTTGAGGTCAGCCAGACGGGTCCAAACAGTCGCGGTCGGCGCATGGGCCTTCTACGTAGACGATCGCCCCGAAGCTCCGTACCATCGCGCAGGCTCCCTCGAGCTGGCGAATAGACTCAAACGTCGAGGGCGATCACGGTCGCGTTCAGCACGTGCTGGTGTTCTCGGATTCGGCGGAGCACCTCGGCATCGGGCTGGCCGTCGAACCGGATGCGAGCGCAGGCTGCCTCTGCGCCCTCAAACACCACGTTCTCCATCTCGTGCACGTTCCAGCTCGCCTGCCGAATGACATCTAGCACTCCCGCAAGCACCCC
The DNA here is from genome assembly GCA_039815415.1 of Bacteroidota bacterium. Taxonomy (GTDB): domain Bacteria; phylum Bacteroidota; class Rhodothermia; order Rhodothermales; family Rubricoccaceae; genus JBCBZH01. The sequence continues at coordinate 579 of JBCBZH010000384.1, read as the reverse complement.
AACCCGGTCGAGGTGGCGAACCGTCAGAAGATGCGTTGCCGGAGTCTGCTCGGCGATGTTGATGCTGTTCTCGACTTCGCCTGTGTCCGCGTAGGTCAGAACAACGCGGGCAGCCTCCACTCCGATGGCTTCCGTCGCTTGATCCGTGGAGGCGCCGATATGGTGCGTGATGTACGACCTGTCCGCCAGCGGATGCTCGAAGTCACACGCCTTGGCCTGGGGTTCTCCAGCGGGAACGTCGGTCGCATAGCGAAGCCCCCGGCTGGCGATCGCCTCGGCGATGGCGGCTTCATCCACGATGTCCGCGCGCGCCGTGTTGATGAGTGCCGCGCCATCCTGCATCTCCGACACAAACTCCGCATCCACCAGCCCGCGCGTCCCGGGTGTAGAGGCCACATGCAGGCTGATGACATCCGCCCGGCGCGCGACGTCCAGAGGCGAGCTGGCACGCTCAACGCCCAGCTGGCGGGCTTCGTCAGCGGTAAGGGACCGACTCCAGGCCACCACCGGCATCCCGAACGCGTGGGCCCGTGTCACCATCTCGCGCCCGATGCTGCCCAGCCCGATCAGCCCGAGCGT
>JBCBZH010000045.1:0-20548 GCA_039815415.1 Bacteroidota bacterium | reverse complement strand
GTCCACAGAGTTCAGGAAATATCCGGTGGTGAAATTCGGGCTATAGACCTTGAGCGTCTGCCAGACCTCCGGCGGAAGGTCGCGGCGCTGCCAGACCTCCCAGTCGTCCACCATCTGACACAGGTCCTCCACGGGGCCGTCGAGGAAGGCTTGTTCCTCGTCCGTCAGCCCGGCGTAGGGCTGGTCGAGCAACCGCTTGGCGTCGGGCTTGCCCGAGAACAGTTCGCCCTCCACCCACACTGTCCCTGCGTCAATGGCTTCCTGCTCAGTCTGCGAGATGACAGGCAGGAACTGGAGCTTCTTCATTAGCCCCATCACGCCTGCCGAGAGCACGCGGCGCAGAGGAGGCAGCACGAACACCGCCGCCAACACGGCGAAGGCCGCGATGGCCCAGACGGGCGCGCCGAAGCCAACCAGCGCCACCAGTCCGGCGGCGGCCCACAGCCAGAGCGGAGCGCCCGTGAAGCCGAGAACGAACAGAACCAGGGCGATGCCCACGAGAGCGGCCCACATCGGGGTGCCGGAGAAAACAGCGAGAGCGTCCATCGGGGGGAGGTGTACAGTGTTAACCACGAGGGTCAAAAAACAGCCACGCGGTCTTGAGCAGGACGTGGCCCTGTCGGTATCGGGTGGCGCGGGCCGGACTTAACCAGAACGGTTAACAGTGTAAACCTCGTGTGCAGCCTGCGTCAAGAGATGGAATCCGATTGTGCCCGGCACCCTGGTGGTGCATGTGCGTACCTGCTTCGAACTGGCGACAGAGCACATCGCCAGCTCGACGCCTGATCCGCCGGGCTGGCGACGGGTGCAACCGTTTTCTCTTTATCCTTTTCCCTCCGTCTGATGTCTTCGCTTCCCCACTGGGTCGCCGCCCACGTCCCTGGCCAGACCGGCCGTGTGGCCGTCGTGACCGGCGCCAACTCAGGCATTGGTTTCGAGACGGCGCGCGGGCTGGCGCTGCGCGGCGCACGCGTCGTGCTGGCGTGCCGCAACCTGGAGCGAGGCCGCACCGCCCAGGCCCGCATCTTGGCGGAGAAGCCGGATGCGCTGACGCAGGTTCTTCACCTCGACCTCGCCGACCTCGATTCCGTCACGGCGTTCGCGGAGGATGTCGCCAGCTCGTACGACCGTCTCGACCTGCTGATCAACAATGCCGGCGTGATGGCATTGCCGGATCGCCGCACGACGAAGCAGGGCTTCGAGATGCAACTCGGCGTCAACGTGCTGGGCCACTTCGCACTGACGGGCCGCCTGCTTCCCCTCGCGCTGGCGACCTCCGGCAGCCGCATCGTGAACGTTGCGAGCCTCGCCCACAAGCGTGGCCGGATTGCCTTTGAGGACCTGCAGAGTGAGCAGGCGTACGACCCGTGGGGGGCGTACAGTCAGAGCAAGCTCGGCAACCTCGTGCTTGCCCTTGAGCTGCAGCGCCGCCTGACAGACGCTGGGCTGACGGGCGCGATGAGCGTGGCGTCTCATCCGGGTTGGACCCAGACGGAACTGGGCGAGGACATGATGGACGGCTCCCGTCTCGTCGCTCTCGTGTTCGGAACCCTGTGGCCCATCGTGGCGATGGAAACGTGGAAGGGCGCGCTGCCCTCACTCGTCGCGGCGACCTCGTCGGATACGCGCCCCGGAGACTACATCGGGCCCAACGGGTTTGGAGAGCAGCGCGGCGACCCGGCTCGTGCCACCAAGACGGCAGCAGCGGAGAACCCGGCTACGGGCGAGCGCCTCTGGGCGGCGTGTGAGGACCTGACAGGTGTGACGGTCGAGCTGGCGACCTCTGCATAGACGAGACCGCCAGCTCGCAGGCGCTACGGCGCCATCGAGATCCTCTCGCTCTCCACCGTTCCACCCGCGAGGAGCGTCCGCATTCGATCTAGGATGACCGGCGAGCTAAGGAAGAGCGGGTCTGAATGCCCGGCACCCTCGATCACGAGGTGGGCGTGATCGGAGAATCCGGCTCGCACTTCATCAGCGTTGGCAGGCAGCGTGCGCCCGTCGAGCGTGCCACTGATGAACAGCGTCGGCACATGCGACTGAACGGGCTGGCGAAACGCGGGGCCGAGATCCAGATGACGGAGCACCACAGCCTGCTCTGGGGCTGGGAAGTTGATGGCATCTCCGAGCAGGGTGTGCTCGGCCTCTGTGGCAATCTGTGCGCGTCGCCAGATCGACGCACCCGATGCAGCGTCCATCGCGAATGACATGGCGCGCACGCCGCTCGGCGCTTTCAGGTATTGCAGCCACCTCGCAACAGCCTCGAAGTCTCCAGAACGCATCTCAGCGAACATCTCGGGCAACTGCATCGACAGCTCTGGACCGCCAAGCATGTTCGCCGCGATCCACTGGACGTCAAACGCCCCGATAGCGACATTGCCTGTCTCGCCGCCGAGATCGACGACAACGGGCTGGCGACGCAAGGACTCGATCACAGCCTCCATGTCGGCCAACAGTGACGATGCCTCAGAATTCTCAGCTTGGTGGATGCCGTTGATCTCTTCGAGCAACGCCTGCTGGTGCGACGGCAGCTTGAAGGTGTGGTCCGGCCCCTCGACGCCGGCGAGCACCGCAGCAGCGATAGACTCGGGGTGGCGGCGGAGCGTCGCCAGCGCGAGGTGGGTGCCATAGCTGATGGCCCAGAGCGAGATCTGCGGCACGCCGAGCGCTTGTCGGAGTGCCTCCAGGTCATCCGCGCTCTGGTCAGTGGTGTACGCCGCCAGATCGACGCCGAGGCCCTGCCAGTGCGCTACGCACGCCTGGGCCGTGGCGACGGCGGCCTCAGTGTAGGATGCGCGCGTGCCGGGCACGTCGAGTGGGAGAACCGTCTGGTGTGGGCAACGGGGCGGGCTCTCCGAAAGGCCCGTTCCCCGCTGGTCGAACGCGATCACATCGGCCACTTCGCGGAGCGATTGGAAGAGGTCGAAGCGCGTGCCCTGGGCTGTTCTGGTCCCTGAGCCCCCCGGCCCACCGGCGAGGTACACGATGGGAGGGCCGGGGTTCGGGCTGGTGCTCGGGAAGCGGACGAACGCCAGCTCGAGGGTACGCCCCTGCCACGGGTGCCCGTCCTCGAGCTGGCGATTCTCGGGCACGAGGAAGCGTCCGAGGTCTGCTTCGGCCGTGCGGCCGTCGCGGGTCTCGAACGTGTACGGTTCGATGGTGAGCGCAGTCTGGGCCGATGCGGTCAGTGCGAAGACAAGGGAAGCGAGAACAGCTCGGATCATGAGTCGGAGGGCAAGCGGAGGCGCCTATACACGTCCCTTTCGGGCGCGGAGGTGCGCGCCAACCAGCTCAACGGCTCGCATGCCGAACGAACGTCTCATCACCCCGCTCGTCTCGCCGTAGGATGGTCTTGCCCCGTCTCTCTTTCCCGTGATCGATCGCCAGCTCGTTGTTGTCGTCAGCCTTCTCGCGCTCGTGCTGAGCTCGGGCGGCGCGGAGGCCCAGGAAAGTGTCCCGATGGCCCGCGTTGCGATTGGAGACGACGCACGTTGGGCTCAGCCGGACTGGGATGACAGCGACTGGCAAGAGCGCCCGCTCTATGAGCCGCCAGACACAGCAGCCGTTCTGTGGGTGCGTCATCGCATCCACATCGACACGATCCAGGCCGCCGGACTCGGCGTGTCTGCGGTCGCTGCGCGGGACGTCTATTGGGATGGTGTGCTCGTCGGACGAAGCGGCACCGTGGGCACGAGCCCTGAGAGCGAAGTGCCTGGTCCCATCGATACCCTGATTCCCATCCCTGACTCCCTCGCAGCGCCTGGCGAACACCTGCTTGCCATCCGGCTGTCCACGTTTCGCCGTCATCCGAGCATTGGAGGCTACATCCAAGGTGTGTGGGCCGGAACCTTGCCGCAGATGGTCTCCCGCCCGCTCCGGTCCATCGCGTTGCCCCTGGTGTTCCTGGGCGGATTCGTTCTGATCGCACTCTACTATGGTGTGCTCTATCTCTCAAACCGGGAACGCACGCCGTTCCTGCTGACCGCTCTGCTGTGCTTCGCTGTTGCGGCGCTGCTCGTCACCGAGAGCTGGCGGGCGTGGGTCGGCTACCCGTACGACCTCCACATCCTTCGGCTGGGCACGGTCACGGGTCTGACGTGCCTCGTCGGCTTCCTGCTGGTCGCCGTGTTCGTCGCGCAGTACCGGGTGCCCTACAGACGCATCGTGCTTGGTGCTCTCGCAGGGGGCATCGGGCTGGCGCTGTTCGCTCCCGGTGGCTGGGACTACAAGGCCTACGCCGTGTTCGCAATCTCTATCCCGACGGCCCTCGGCGTGACAGCCTGGGCCGTTCGAGATCGTCAGCCCGGAGCAGGGTGGGCTGTCGCGGGCGTCGCGGTGTGCCTCGGCGCGCTTCTGGTCGCGGGCCTCCGATTTATGGACGGTGCGTTCTTCCCCGCCTTTGGAGTCCTGATGGCTGGGCTGCTGGCCTCTTTGGGTTTACAAACACGCGAGGCCCGTCGCCAGCACGAAGCCACGCTCGCCGAAGCCGCACGCCTGGAGGCCGAGCTGTTGAAGAAGCACCTCCAACCCCACTTCCTGATGAACGCGCTGACTTCGGTGATGGAGTGGGTCGAGACGGACCCGAAGACGGGCAATCGGGCGCTTGCAGCCCTCGCCGACGAGCTGCGTGCACTGTCCGACATCTCGCAAGAGCGGCTCATCTCGATGGACCGCGAGCTGGCGCTCTGCCGCGCTCACCTCGAGGTGATGAGCTTCCGCCGTGAGGTCGACGTCTCGCTCCGTACCGAGGGCGTCGAGCTGGCGGCTCCGATCCCGCCCGCCGTCATTCATACCCTTGTCGAGAACGCCATCACGCACAACGCCTACGCCTCTGGGACCGTCGAGCTGTTGCTGAGGGAAGAGCAGACCGATGCGGGGCGGCGGCTCACGCTCCGGGCGCCTCTCGCCAGCTCGCCCCAGATGCCCGTGCGAGAGGGCGGGGGCTTGCGCTACGTGCGCGCTCGGCTGGAGGAGAGCTTCCCCGGCCAGTGGTCACTGTCCTCTGGAGCCGAGGAGGAGGCCTGGGTTACTCAGATCAACCTTCCAGCCAGCAGGTGATGCGCGTTCTGATTGTCGAAGACGAGCCTGTGATCGCCCGGCGTCTGGCGCGGCTCCTCGGTGAGGTGGCCGAGGGCGAGATCACCCACATCGAGACCCGAGCGACGCTCGGCGATGCCAGCTCGAGGCTGGCTGCAGGCGACGTGGACGTGGTCTTCCTGGACCTCAACCTGAACGGGCGCGACGGCTTCGAGCTGCTGAAAGAGACGGTAGCGGGCGCGTTCCACACGGTGGTGGTGTCGGCTCACACCGAGCGCGCCCTCGAAGCGTTCGAGATCGGCGTTCTGGACTTCGTGGGCAAGCCCTTCGATGCCGAGCGCCTTCGGATGACCGTGGACCGGCTCCGCTCGGCCCGCGCTGAGCATCCGGCCGCCGCGCTGGCGGTCCGCACGGCGGGGCGCATCGACCTCGTGCCCATCGCCGAGGTCGCCTACGTGAAGGCTGCCGGGGCCTACTCCGAGCTGGTGCTTCGCGATGGCGCGCGCCGCCTCCACAGCAAGCCGCTCGACCGCCTCCTGGCTGTGCTCCCTGCCTCCTTCGAGCGTGTCCATCGCTCCTATCTGGTTCCCCTCAACGATGTGGTCCGGCTTCGCGCTCAGGAGGGCAGCCGCTACGCGCTCGAGCTGGCGAACGGCGAGGAGATCCCGGTCGGGCGGACACGTGTGGAGTCGGTACGCGAACGCTTGATTCTGTTGTGAGCGCGGTGCGGGTTCGGCGGCAATCCGCCCCTGGCCGGGCGCGACGACTCAGTGGCTTTGGAGACGCCCCCGTTCCAGTAGTTCCTGCTAGCTCGATGGCAGGCCTCGAGCTGGCGACGCGCGATATTCCAGCGCCACACCCTGACACCTCATGCTCGGCGCCTCGCTCGACTTCGACGCCTACCGAACCCGTCTTCAGACCGAACTCGACGCCATCGATGCCGATGCCGTGCGAGCATGGGCGGATCAGATCTACCAGTGCTGGGAGGCAGGGCGCTTCGTCTACGTCATCGGCAACGGCGGCTCGGGCACTACCGCCAGCCACATGGCCGAGGATCTGGGTAAGAGCACCCTCCACGAATCCGACCTCGGCGATGAATCGCTGAAGCGGCTGAAGGTGCTCAGCCTTACCGACAACGCCGGGTGGCTGATGGCCGTCGGCAACGACCTGGGGTACGACCAGATCTTCGTCCAGCAGCTGATGAACTACGGACAGCCGGGCGACCTGCTCATCGCCATCAGCGGCTCCGGCAACAGCCCCAACGTCCTCAACGCCGTGGACTGGGCCAACCGCCACGGGCTGGCGACGGTCGGCCTGACGGGCTACGACGGCGGGCGCCTCCGCGAGCTGGCGGCCTCGGGCGTCCACGTCTCGCTTCACGACATGGGCATGGTCGAGAGCATCCATCTCAGCCTGTTCCACTGGGTCCTGAACGACGTGTTCGCACGCATCAACCACGAGGGCCGGTATGCGTCTGGGGATTGAGATCGGCGGGACCAAGCTCCAGCTGGGCGTTGGGGAGGGCACCTCTCCACGCCTGAAAGAGATCGTTCGTCTGCCCATCGACCGCAGAGCGGGAGCCCGTGGGATTCTGACTCAGATCAAGAAGGCTGCAACCCATCTGAACACGCGCTACCTGTTCGACGGCATCGGCATCGGCATCGGGTTCGGAGGGCCGGTGGATATGGACTCGGGCACTGTCATCACAAGCCATCAGGTGGACGGCTGGGACGGCTTCGAGCTGGCGGATTGGTGCGAGCACACCCTCGGGCTTCGCGCGCAGATCGGCAATGATTGTGATGTGGCCGCGCTGGCGGAGTCGCGCTTCGGGGCGGGGCGAGGCGCCCGGATCGTGCTGTACGTCACCGTGGGAACAGGCGTTGGCGGCGGGCTGGTGGTGGACGGGGCGCTGTTCGCGGGGCATCGCCTCGCGAGGGCCGAGATCGGCCACTTGCGCCCGGGCCTCGACTGCACCGACCCACACGCGACCGTTGAGTCGATGGCGTCCGGCCCGGGCCTCGCAGCGACAGCACGCGCACTCTGCGAGACCCCGGAGGACATCGAACGCTTGCTCGCCGACGCCAGCTCGATGCCAAGTGCCGACGAGCTGACGGGGCGCGACATTGCCACAGCGGCCCGTGCCGGAAACGCCATCGCACGAGAGGCCATTGACCGCGCCACCCGCGCCCTCGGGTGGGCCATTGCCCAGACGGTCACCCTGACCGCTGCCGAAACGGTGGTGATCGGCGGCGGCGTGTCGCTCATGGGCGACGAGCTGTTCTTCGGCCCCGTGCGACGGGCGGCATCGGAGTACGTCTTTCCGCCGCTCCGCGACGCGGTCGAGATCGTCCCAGCGGCGCTGGGAGAAGAGGTGGTAGTGCACGGCGCGCTGGCCCTGGCCTGCACAGACGCCAGCTCGTAGGCGCCGTCAGCGCGAAATAGGGCGCTACGCGACTGAAATGGTCTCCCATCCTGTCATCCTGGGCGGAGCGCAGCGGAGTTGGAGGATCTCTGACGAGCGAGACGCGATGCTCAGTAGAGGTCGAACGGTGCTTACAGCACCAGCCGCCGGAACCGCTCGGCATAGGTCCGGCTGATGCGGACCCGGTGCCCGCCCACCAGCAAGGCTTCGTATCCGCCGCTGCCGTCGCTCTCGAGCTGGCGAACGGCGTCCAGCGCGACGAGGGCCGACCGGTGCACCCGTGCGAAACGCTCGGACGGAAGCCGCGCCTCCACCTCTCCGATGCCCACACCGGCCACATGGGAGCGCCCCGACGTGTGCAGCGTCGCGTAGTTGCCCGCGGCCTCCACCCAGACGATCTCTGCGACATCGAGTGCCACCAGCCGGTCGCCGGTACGAACCAGCAGGCGGTCTGCGCTGGTCGTCGAACTGGCGACGGTTTTCGCCTCGCTGGGCGTCAGCGGCACACGGGTGCGCAGGCGCTCCATCGCCACCTCCAGCCGCGACCGTGTCACCGGCTTCAGTAGATAGTCCACGGCCCCCATCTCGAAGGCGCCGACCGCGTGCCGGTCGAAGGCGGTCGTGAAGACGATGGCCGGGAGCGTCTCCAACCGAGCTGCCAGCATGGCGAGCACGCCAAACCCATCTAGCTCTGGCATCTGGACATCCAGAAACAGCGCATCGAGCCGGGTCCCGGCGTCGGCCTGCGCCATCACCAGTTCGACGGCCTCCGGACCACCGGGCGCCTCGCCCACCAGCTCGACGCCCTCGAGTTGGCCGAGGAGCTCAGTGAGGAGCGCCCGCGCGGGTGGCTCATCGTCCACAATGGCAACGCGGAGGCTCATGCGAGCTGGGGCTCTCGGGCGGACGAGGCGGGTTCTGGAAGCGGGAGGCGGAACGAGACGGCAAACCCAACGGGCCGGTCGGCATCGATGCGCAGTGTCGAGTCGGCTCCGAAGAGGAGGCGCAGCCGCTCGTCGGTATTCGCCAGCCCGATGCCGTCGCCCAGCGGGCCTATGGCGCCTATGCCGGTGTCCTCCACGTGGACGTCGACGCCCTCATCCACGACGGCGACGGATACGGTCAGCGTTCCTCCGTCGCGGGCAGGGGCCAGCCCGTGGCGGACGGCATTCTCAACGAGCGTTTGAACGGCCATCGGCGGCACACTGGCGCTGAGAGCATCGGGGTCGATGTCGATTGACACCTGGAGCCGGTCGCCCATGCGGGCTTGCTCGAGGTCGAGGTAGTCGCGCACGAAGGTGATCTCATCGGCCAGGGGCACGAGGTCGCGGCGCCCAGCGTCGAGCGCATAGCGGAGGAGCCCGCCGAGCTGGCCGATGGCCTCCCGGGCGTGGTCGGGATCGCGCCCCACGTCGGCGCTGATGGTATTGAGAGCGTTGAAGAGGAAGTGGGGGTTGAGTTGGGCGCGGAGCGTGCGTAGCTCTTGCTCGCGCGAGAGGTGGCGGAGCGCCTCGGCCTGTCGCTTCCGCTCGCGCGATCGCCGCGTGGCCTCAACGGCGTGGTAGATGCCGAACTGAGCCACATAGGCGATAGCCGTCATCAACGCGATCCAGCCCGCCTGGGGCAGCACACTCTGATACGCGATTTCGCTTCCCATCCGCACCATGCCCAGGAACAGCCCCACGACGCCACCGGTGTAGAGGACGACTCCGATGACGTGTGCGACCATGCGCGTTGCCAGCGGCGCCTCCGCCAGCTCGCGGACCAGCACCCACCAGATCGGCACGCTGAGCAGGGCCATCAGCCCACTGTGCATCGCCTGGCTGGACATCGCGTAGCGAAACGGGATGCCCGCAAAGAGCGCGGTCGCGGCGGCGTAAACCAGCGTGTAGAGCAGCCACACCGCCGCCGCCAGCGCGAGGCCCCGGGCCGTGATGCGGGCGGGTGAGATCGTCGGGCTGACGGAGGCGAGAGACATGACAGAGAAGCTAGAACGACGAGCTGGCGACTGTGGTTGTCTTACTGGGCATCAGCTTCGACAGACGCAAGCCAGGGCTTCAGCTTGTACTGGACGAACTCTGAGGTCGGGTTGATGGCCTCGGACGCCTCGATGGCTTCGCGGGCCTCCGCCAACTCGCCGCGCTGCAGGAGCGTCATGCCAAGCCACGCGTAGGCTTCGTCTTCGCCCCAGCGCGGCGCCATGCCACTGGGCGTTTCCGCCTCGAAGGCTTCGACCGAGCTTCGGAACAGCTCCAGGGCCTGTTCGGGATCGCCTCCCCACTCGGCCGGGGTGCTCGCGAGCGACATGGCCTGCACGTATTGCACGCGCGGGTTGGCCGGCGCGAGGCGAGAGGCTTCACGCGTCACCATCGAGGCCTTCTGGCCCAGCGTCATGCCGAGCGAGGCATCGAGGCCCATCTGGGTGCTGTACAGGGCCGACAGGAGCGCAGCGGACTCCTCAGGCAGGGGATCGGGCAGGCTCCCCTCTTGGCGGAGGGCTTCCAGTGCCGACGCTCCGCTGGCCGCGTGCTGGCCGGCTCGGTCGGCATCGCGACTCCAGAACAGGTAGGCGAGCCGGTAGTCGGCCAGAGCAGCGTAGTAGGTCGCCCAGTGGCCTGAGGCATCGTCGGCATTCGCCAGCACGGCAAGCTGGGCTCGTGCGGCGAGCAGAGAATCGGGGTTGTTGGTGGCCACCCCGGCGTCGAGCATGTGGCGAGCGGAGGCCAGTGCGGCCGGCTGCGGAGGGGTGGATTGGGCCTGTGCCGGGACGGCGAGGCCGAGAGCGAGAACGAGGAGAAGGAATCGCATGGTAGGGGGGCTATCGTGAGACAAGGAGAAGTGTGGCACCGACGTAGACCGACCGGCGGAAGGGCGAGACCTCGAGCTGGCGGGTGGTGTAGTCCGCGGAGTAGTCGTAGCCGATGGCGTTGGCGCGGTTGAGGACGTTGTCTGCCGCGCCGTAGAGCACGAGTGAGCCGGTCCGCCCCAGCGGGACGGAGTAGCTCAGCCCGATGTCGAGACGGGTGTAGGTGGGCAGCGTCTCCGAGCCGGGCACGCCATCGATGGGGTAGAAGAAGTCCCCCTCGGGAGCTGCGATAGCACCCACGACGGGCGTCACGGGGCGCCCGGCCGCAACGCGGAATCGCGCGGACGTGGTCAGGCGTGGGGTCGGGCGCGCTTTGCCGACCACGTTGAGCGAGTGGGCAACGCCGAACGACGGTCGGCCTTCAGCCAGACGAGACGCCAGCCCGTTACGCTGTACCCGCGTGCGGCGCGCATCGAGAAACGAGTAGGAGACCCAGCCGCTGACGCGGTCGGTGTCGATGGCTCCCACGCGAGCGAACAGGTCGAGGCCTCGTGCCCACCCCGTGCCGGTGGTGCCGAACAAGTCGCCGCTCCGCTGCACCACGAGCTGGCGATAGGTCTTGGCGTAGGCTTCGGCTCGTAGCGTGAGGCCTTGCCCCTGGTGCAGCACACCTGCGATGAGATGCGTGGCGTGTTGGAGGCCGAGGCCGGGGCCATCCGGTGCTTGTGCGTCATCCAATGCCACAGTGCCTAGGCTCGGCGATTGGCTGTAGCGTCCGGCAGCCAGGCGAAGCTGCGTGGCGTCGTTGAGGGCGTAGAGAAGGCTTGCTCGCGGGTCGAGAGCCGCCCCGGTTGCACTGTGGGCATCGCCGCGAAGCCCGACGATGGCAACCACGCGACGCGCAGGTTGGGTCTCGATCTCCGCCCAGGCGCCCGCGTGTGTGCCCCGTGTCGTCTGGTCGAACACCGTCGTGGTGGCATCCGGGTCCACTACGTCGCCACCAGGAACTTCCCCTCGGTAGGAGGCTCGGCGGCGGTCGAGATCGACGCCGGTGTGAATCAGAAGGCGATCCGACAGCGACCGTTCGGCGGTGGCACGTAGGGCCGACCGGTCCACGCCGGGGCGCAGGCGCAGCGAGCCAAAGCGCTGATCGGTCTGGCGGAGGCTGTGCGAGACCGTCGCGTTCAGGTTCCAGCCCGACCGTACGTCGGTCCAGTTCGCCAGCCCGAGGCCGCTGTATGCGTCGCTCTCGAACACACCCGAGAACGAGGGGTCGCTGAGACGCAGGCCGAACTGATCCGCGTTCACCAGCCCGAGCACCTTGAGGCGGCCGGTCGAGCTGGTGGGCATCGAGAATAGGGCGCTTCCGTTGAGCGCCTCCGGGGCCTGTTCGAACTCGTCGCCGCGTCCGTTGACCCAGAACAGGGCCTCGGTAAACGAGCGGTTGCCGACGAGGCGGAGGCCGCCACGCCCGAGTGGCGCGTCCACGCCAACGGACGCCCCCGCCAGCCCGACGTCGAGAGTTTGTTGTGCCCGCGTGGGTTCGTCCTGAGAATCGAGGGCGAGGACACCGGAGAGGGCATCGCCGTAGCGAGCGGAGAAGCCGCCCGAGGAGAAGCGTGTGCCCTTCGCCAGCCACGGGGAGATGGTGCCCCGCGCTCCGCCCTGGGGCGACTCGTACTGATACGGCTGGAGGATTTGCGCGCCATCCATCAGGACGGCCGTCTCGGACACGTCGCCGCCGCGCACGAACAGCCCGGCGCCTTCCGAGGCTTCGGTGAGGCCTGGGAACGACCGGATCGCTTGGAAGAGGTCGGCGGCCGCACCCGGCGTCGTCACCACGTCGAGCGGGCTGAGGCCCTTCACATCGGCGCCGGACACGAACGCATCGGCCGACACCACGGCACTGCCGAGGTCCTGAATCGATTCGCGGAGCACCAGCTCAACGCGGACCGTGTCGCCCGCCAGCTCGACGCGCTGACGATCGGGCTCGAGGCCGAGAAACCGGGCCTCGACAAGCTGACGGCCCGTGGCCGTCGTGGTGAAGCCAAAGCGGCCCTCACTGTCGGTCGCGGCTCCGTCGGTAGTGCCGACGATCAGGACGGTGGCGTACGGCAGGAGCGCTCCGTCATCGCCCGCCACGGTGCCCGTCACGACCGTCTGAGCAGAGACAGCCAACGAGCTGGCGAGCAGTAGGGCAAGCAGGAGAAGGCGAGTCATGGAAGCCGGAGCGGTGTGATCTCGCTACGGGCCCCTCCACCTCGGGTTCGTGGAACTGGCTCGGCTGCGTCTAAGCTGGACGAAATGCGTCAGGCCTGGACGAACCGTTTGTCGCAAACCCCTCTCTCGTCGCGCCACTGGCGGTAGACTCTGGCCCGGAGTCCACGCCCTGTTCCGCCAGCTCGACACTCATGTCCGCCCCCTTCGAAGGCCTCGGCACGTTCTACCTCGGCAAAGAGGTCGATCCCGGGACCACCGACCTCACCGACGACCTCGTCCTCTACGACGCCCAGGACCTGACCACCCACGGATTCATCGTGGGCATGACGGGTTCCGGCAAGACCGGCCTCGGCGTGTCGCTCATCGAGGAGGCTGCTCTGGATGGCATCCCGGTGATCGCCATCGACCCGAAGGGCGACCTCGGCAACCTCGCGCTGACGTTTCCTCAGCTCGAGGCGTCGGACTTTCGCCCGTACGTCGACGAGTCGGAGGCCACCCGCGAGGGCGTTTCGCCCGACGAGCTGGCAAGCCAGAAATCCGCTCTGTGGACGAAGGGCCTCGGCGAGTGGGGGCAGGAGGGGGACCGCATCCAGCGCCTCCGCGATGCCGCGACGGTGTCGATCTACACGCCGGGGGCCACGTCGGGCATCCAGCTCTCGGTGCTTGGCGCGCTGACGCCGCCTGAAGGCGTCGAACCGGGCGGCGATGCCTTCCGCGACCGCGTGGATGCTGCCGTCAGCTCGATTCTGTCGCTGGTTGGCATCGAGGCCGATCCGCTGGCGGCGCCCGAGCACGTCTTCCTGGCGAAGGTGGTGGGAGACGCCTGGACGGCGGGCGGCACGCTCTCCGTCGCCGACCTCATCCGGTCTCTGCAGACGCCGCCGTTCACCGAGATCGGCGTGATGCAGGTGGACAGCTTCTATCCGGCCACCAAGCGCACCGGGCTGGCGATGAAGCTCAACGGGCTACTGGCCTCGCCGGGCTTCTCAGCGTGGACCGAAGGCGAGCCGCTCGACGCCGGGCGTCTCTTCTACGGCGATGACGGCAAGCCGCGTGTGTCGGTTCTCTCCATCGGCCACCTCTCGGACGATGAGCGGATGTTCTTCGTCACCCGCCTGCTGGGCGAGGTGGTGGGCTGGATGCGTGCCCAGTCGGGCACCTCGAGCTTGCGAGCGATCCTCTACATGGATGAGATCTTCGGGTACCTGCCGCCGCAGGGAAACCCGCCCTCGAAGGCTCTTCTGCTGACGCTTCTCAAGCAGGCCCGCGCCTTTGGCCTGGGCGTCGTGCTGGCGACCCAGAACCCGGTGGACCTGGACTACAAGGCGCTCTCCAACTGTGGGACGTGGTTCGTGGGTCGTCTCCAGACCGAGAACGACAAGGCGCGCCTGTTGGATGGCCTGGAGGGCGCGGCGCAGGGCGGCATCGACCGGTCCGACGTGGACCGCATCCTTTCGGGCATCGGGAAGCGGAGATTCCTACTCCACAACGTCCACGAGGGCGCGCCGGTGCTGATGCAGACGCGCTGGGCGATGAGCTACCTCGCAGGCCCGATGTCGCGCGACCAGATCGGCGCGCTGATGGCCGACCAGAAGACCGCGGCCGTTCCTCCCGAGGACGCCCTGCAGGACATCACGACGGCCACTGAGGCTGTGGAGGCCGCCCCGGCACCCGCCGCCAGCTCAGCGCCCGCCGCCAGCTCGAGGCCTGACCTCGGCGACGTGCCGCAGGTCATCGTCAGTGGCGAAGCGCCCGATGTGTACGTGCCCATGCTGCTCGCCCGCGCCGAGGTTCCCTATCGCCGCAGCTCGATCGACCTTGACCACACAGGCCGGTACACGCTGCTCGCTGAGGTGGTCGACGCGCCCAACTGGTCCGCCGCCGACGCGCTGGCGGAGCGCCCGGAGACGGCGTCCGTCCCTGAAGACGGCGCCACCTTCGCGGAGGTGCCCGCTGCACTGGGGGATGCGAAGAGCTACCCGAAGTGGGAGAAGGCGATCAAGAAGTGGATCCAGACCGAGCGGCCGCTTACGGTGCTGCAGAGCAAGGCCCTCAAGACGACCAGCTTGCCCGACGAGGACGAACGCTCGTTCCGTATCCGCCTCGGCCAGCTCGCCCGAGAGGCACGCGACGAGAAGAAGCAGGCGCTCAAGGCGAAGTACGGCAAGAAGCTGGAGGCGCTGGAGAAGCGCATGAAGCGAGCCGAAGACACCATCGACCGGGAGCAGGCGCAGGCCAGCCAGCGCAAAATGGACACCGTTGTCCGCGTGGGCACGACGCTTCTGGGGGCGTTTCTCGGCGGCGGGCGACGACGGTCCACGCTCAGCCAGATCGGCGTCACGGCACGCTCTGCGGGGCGGATGTCCAAAGAAGCCTCGGACGTGAAGCGCGCAGAAGCCAAGCTGGATGACCTCCAAGCCGACTATGCCAATCTCGACGCTGAGTTGCAGCGTGAGATGGACCACATTGACCTCGCCTTTACGCCCGAATCGGCCGAGCTGGAGACCATTGAGGTGACGCCCAAGCAGACCGACATGCACGTCACCGAGCTGACGCTGGCCTGGGTCCCGTACCGCCGCGACGGAGACGGCCGCCTAGCGCGCGCCTGAGTCTTGACCGTTGATCTCCAGATCCCGGACTTGCTGACGGCCCTGATCGCCGGGGGAGGCGTGGTGCTGGCCCTCGGCGTTGGCCTGACGCTGGTGCTTCGGCGGGGAGAGGCTCACCGTGCCAACCGCTGGTTCGGGGGGTTCCTGATTGCGGGAGGCCTCACGCTCTTGAGTGAGGTTCTGATGAGCCTGGAGCTGTACCGGCTGAGCAACCACTTCTGGATCACGCCACTGCTCTACACCTTCGCGCTGGGGCCGTTGCTCTACGGCTTCGCGCGGACACGTCTGGACTCGAGCTGGCGGCTTGGCCGGAGCCACATCAAGCATGCGATCCTCCCGATCTACCAGATCGGTCACGAGTGGATCACCGGGTTTGCTCCGCTCTCATTCAAGTCGTGGTTCTGGCAGACGCCCTACGCCCAGGCGTACGGCATGCTGGAAACATGGGTGTTCGCGATCAGCTTCGGCAGCTACCTGTTCGCCATCTCGAGGCGCCTCCAAGACACAGATGAAGCCCCCGACCGTAGGTGGCTGATGCGTCTGATTCGCGGGGCGGTAGTCATCCTCGCGGTCGCCATCTTGATGGAACTCCTTTTCCGGCTGGGGATCGCGTGGGAAGGGCCCACGGACTGGATTCAACTCGGCGAGGCTCTGGCGTACTCCGCGTTGCTCTACTGGGCCGTGGTCACAGGTTGGACGCACACGCTGCCTCGCCATCCCGTTGCACCCCCGCCACCCGTAGAGCGGCAGGAGACGTATGGCATCACCGACGACGCGCTGACGCGCCACACGAACGCCCTTCGCCAGCTCGTCGAGTCCGAGCGGCCGTACCTCGACCCCGACCTGACGCTGCCCGCCCTGGCGATGCGCCTCGGGCTGGGCGACAAGGAACTGTCGTACGTGCTCAACGCGGGCCTCGGCACCGGTTACACGGACTACATCAACGGCCTCCGGGTGCAGGAGGCCAAGCGACGGCTCTCCGATGCAGCCCACGCTGAGGCCACCGTTCTGCAGATCGGCCTCGATGCCGGGTTCGCCTCAAAAGCGACCTTCAATCGCGTGTTCAAGAGGATCACGGGCCAGACGCCGAGCGCCTTTCGGGCGTCTCATGACATCTCATGACCTCCTGAGACGCTGAATTGACGTCTTATGGCGTCCGTGCGACGACCCGGAGCGCCGAGCTTGCGAGGTTGGCCTCACCTCGATTCAACCCCCGCCCGCCATGCCATCCCGCATCCCACGCCCCGCGCTTCTTGTGTCCCTTGTCCTCGCCGCTGTCGGCGCCAGCGCGCAGCCTGTGACCATCGAGATCGACCTCGCCACGGTCTCGGATACCCTCCAACTCGACGCGCAGAGCGTCGGCGTCCGGGGCGACACGGCGCCCCTCGCCTGGGATCGCTCCGCCGCCCTCACCGATGAGGATGGCGACGGCGTCTACACCGCCACACTGGACTTCCCCGAGGGCACCGGCACCGTCGCCTACAAGGTGGTGCTGGACCGAGCTGGCGAGCTGACCTGGGAGCGCGGCGACAATCGCATTCTGATGCCTGGCCGTATGGACCGTGACCGCCGGGTCTTCGGGGCCACACAGACGGACCTGCCGGTCCGCACCGTCTCCACCCGCCAGCTCGGCCAGGACCTCGCGCTTCTCCAGAGCGCGATGCAGGCCCTCCACCCCGGCCTCCGGCTTCACACCTCCGACGCTGAGTTGGCCGCCATCGTCGAGAAGCTCTCGCTGGCGACGCGCCAGCTCGGCGGTCAGTACGGCGAGGCGATTCCGGTTCCCGCGGCCTATCTCCCGATCACGAAGGCCGTCGCTGCCATTCGGGACGGGCACACGCAAGTGAGCGTCTACAACCAGAGCGCCTATACCGAGGCGATGCTCTACCGCCGCGCCGACCGCGTGCCGTTCTCCTTCCGCCTCGTCGGCGAGCGGATGATTGTCACCGGTGATGCGACGCCGGACCGCGCGCTGCCCGTCGGTACGGAGATCCTAGCCCTGGATGGACGCTCAGTGCGTGAGGTGATCGAGGCCCTGATGCCCTACGCCTCCGCCGATGGCAGCAACGATGCCAAGCGTCGGGACCTTCTTCAGATCGTGGATCTGGTGGCACCGGCCGAGCGCTTCGACGTGGTCTACAGTCTCCTGTTCGCCCCCGAGGGCGACCTCGAGCTGGCGATCCGCCAGCCCGACGGCACCGAGCGTGCCCTCGAGGTGCCGCGCATGACCGCCGACGCCCGTCGTGACGTGCTCTGGGCGCGCGATGCGTCGCTGCCCCGTTCGCGTGGCGATCTCCTCCAAGCTTCGTTTCTGGACGATGGCACGGCGATCCTCCGCATCGGCTCATTCGCGACGTTCAACATGAACGTCGACTACAACACCTGGCTCGTGGAGGCGTTTCGCGAGATGAAGTCGCGTGGTGCCGAGCGGCTGATCGTGGACGTGCGCGGCAACGGCGGAGGCATGGACGATGCAGCATCGCTGCTGTTCGCTCACATCATCCAGGAGCCCACCGAGGTCACCTTCTGGAAAGGCGTGACGGCGTACGACCGCGTCCTGGAATCGCTCCGGCCCCACGTCCGCTCATGGTCCAACGACTTCTACGATCTCTCGGACCGTGTCACGCGCCAGCCCGATGGCACCTTCGCGTTGGCGGGCCGCCCGCCGGTGACGGTCTCGCCCGCGCCAGATGCCTTCACAGGTGACGTGGCTGTGCTGATTGACGCAGGGCCGTCATCAGCCACGTTCTACCTCGCCAACACCATCGAGCAGACGGGTGCCGCCACGCTGGTAGGGCAGACCACCGGCGGGAGCCTGAAGGGCCTCAACGCTGGGCAGATGATCTTCCTCACGCTTCCAAACACAGGACTCGTGGTCGACGTGCCCATCTTCGGGTCTCGGCCTCCCGAGCTCGGTCCAGACCGTGGTGTCATCCCAGATGTGCTGGTGGAGCCGGACGCCGACGCGGTGATGGAGGGCCGCGACCCCGAGATGGAAGCTGCACTGGCGGTGCTCGCGGGAGAGGCGGTGGACGCGACGCCTGCCCCCACACCTAGCCAGACAGACGCTCTGCTCGGGACCTGGATGGTGGATCTTCGTCCTACACCGGAGTCCGAGACGTACACCCAGCCGTTCATCCTGCGCGCATCCGACGATGCTCCCTTCTCGGGCAGCTTCTACAACTCGCCCATCCAGTCGGCCGTCGTCAACGACGACTGGGGCGATCTCCGGGTGGCGTTTACCACCTCCGATGGATCGGGCGTCTACCACCACACCGCTGTCCTCCGCGACGGGCGTCTCCACGGCACCACGCACTCCATCGGGCGCGGCTTCCTGGCCGTCTGGACCGCTGCCCGCCCGCTTCCTCTCGCAGACCTTGCGGGTGACTGGGCCGGCACGCTGACCTACACAGACTATCAGGACGATGCCAGCCAGGTCACGCTGACGACGGCGGCCACCGTCGAGGCGGTTCCTGGCGGTGCCCAGCTGGTGATCTCGTTCATTGAGCCCAACGGCTCGCCAGGAGGGACGACCCTGCTCACGCTTCGCGACGGAGCGGTTGCCTTTGAGTACGACGGGCTGGCGTGGACCGAGCTGGAGCGCGAAGTCGGAGGAGACTCGTTCCGACTGGTCATCGAACGCGAGGGCACTGACAACAACCGAGCGGCCACGCTTCGCCACACGCTTTCCTACATCGACGGCACGCTGTCCGACCGCAAGGAGGTCCGCTACGCTGGCACCGACCGCTTCTTCCAGCGCAACGTGTCCACCTTCACCCGATAGTCCGCAGTGATGAAAGAACTCTGTCTCTCTGTTCTCGCGCTGGCGATCCTCTCAGGGTGTTCCTCCATCCGTTCCGGCCTGGAGATCGACGCAGGCGACACCTTCGTGCTCGGCGGCGATCAGCGCGGTGCCTTCTTTGTAGAGGTGGTCAACACCGGCGTGGCGACGGTTCTGATTTCTGAGGTCACAGCATCCGCAGATACGCTCGCCGTCGTCACCCTCGATCCACGAGAGTCGGCCTCAGCGCGGTTCCAGCCGGGCTCGGCGGCTCTCATCGCCAACCCGGACTCGCGCGAGGCCTCCCTGGACGTGCGGGTCACCGGTGACACCAACCTCGGGATGCGCTACGTGGGCCAGTGAACCTCTGGATAGGCGCCTTCGTAGGGAGAGTGTCTCTCCAGACTCTCGATGAAAACCCTCCTCCGTTGGGCAGCCAGTGCTGCTGCTCTTCTTGCCGTCGCCTATCTCGTCCCTGGCATCGCCGTCTCGGACATCGGAACCGCGTTCATTGCGGCGCTCGTGCTCGGGCTGGTGAACGGCCTCATCGGTCCCATCGTCAAGTTCCTGGCGCTCCCACTCCGGATCCTGACGCTCGGGCTCTTTTCCCTTGTCATCAACGCGGCGCTGTTCGCGCTGGCGGCCTATCTGGTCCCTGGCTTCACGGCGGAGGGCGCCGGGCCGGTGTTTATCGGTGCCATCCTCTATGGGCTGATCTCGTGGGGCATCCAGAGCGTCTTGGGTGTCAAGAAGAAGAAGCGGAACTAGGCAGGATGGTTGGCAGCCATTGTCACGTCTACTCGTCCAAGGCCTTTTCGAATCGGTGAAAGACACGTGAGACGTGTGCGTCCGCGTAATGCGCGTAGAAGCCGACTGGCGCCACCCACGGAATGGTAGACCGCGTGTGTCCCTGCGCCTTCATATCGGCGAGGCATCGCAAGCACAGAACGCCACCAATCCCCAGTCCGCGCGCAGCCTCGGCCGTCCCCATCGGCCCAAACCAGCCTGTGCCGACGTTGTTGGCATCGTAGGCCGAGAATCCCAGCATCTCGCCAGCCCGAAACGCGAGGTGGAGCGAGACGGGCGTCTGAGCAAAGGTGCCATCGATCTCCGGAATCCACGCCGGCCAGTGTTCCTGGAGGAATGCCCGGACGGTCTCCTGGTCTGACTCGCCAGCTCGACGCACCGATACGCCGTTGGCCTCGAGCTGACGCTCGGCCTCAGTGGTGTCAAATGACTGACTCAGATCCACGTCCATGTTGACCGCCTCGCCAATCTGCTGGTAGTCATGCTTCTGCACGAACAGCCAGCCGGGCGTGTAGCGCACGTCGATGCCTGGCGTGAGGTAGTTGGGGGCCGCCTCGGCGATTCGGATCACGTCAGCTCCGCGCGCTGCCAGCCCAGCCTCGAGCTGCCGGAGAATCTGTCCACCGAGGCCTTCGCGGCGCCGGTCCGGGGCCACGCACAGCAGCTTGATGGTGCCGCGAAGGACATCGGGCGTCCGCCAGAGGCGCGCCATGCCGAAGCCCACGAGCTGGCGATCCGCCTCGGCCACCAGCGCCAGCTCGGCGTCGAAGTGCGGATCCGCCCAGACCTTCTCGTGGAGCAGGTCGGGCGTGAGGGGGTCGAACGGGGCACTCTGGTTCCAGAGGTCTAGGAGGGCAGGGGCGTCG